>JBJTUU010000001.1:0-3566 GCA_046080845.1 Actinomycetales bacterium
ACTAATCCATACAAGCGCTGTCCTTCAGTAACGCTCTTGGCAGTTGGTGCGGCATAACCCTGGTCCATCACTAACTGAATCTTCGGACCATCAAACCGACCCACCCAACCTTCGGCAATTCCAGTTGAGTGCGCCAACACAACTTCTAATTGATTATTTGGCTTTACTCGCCAAAATCCAGTTTCTGACGCAGAAGTTTTAATAATCTCGTTGTTATCGTCAATCAACCAAGTTCTTGAGAAATAAGTTAAGAATGGCCGGCCATCATGGCTAAAGGTAACTTCCTGTGCGAATTGAAATGATTGGGAATCGGGATAATCCCCATGGCCTTTACCGCGCCAACTTCCGACCATCCAAGCCAGCGGATTTAAATCCGGGTGTAGCCCATCTGGAATCTGAAATGCCACTACTCACCACCCTTTAATCTGCGCCATTGTTTCGCCGCAAAACCTAAGCACGCCAGCCCAGCAAAACCGCTCGCCAATATCAAGATTATTGTTGTCAGATACTCCATTACTCCACCGGAACCAATATCTCTTGGGTGGCAGCAACTCCAGAAACGTTAAGAACCGCCTCCGCCGGAGTCATCCGCTTCACTAACGCAAGTGCAATCGGCCCTAATTCGTGGTGGCGCGCCACGCTTCCCACAAAACCAATCTCTTTTCCAGCTAATTCAACGGAAGTTCCACTTTTAGGAAGATCAACTGAGCTGCCATCTAGATGGAGCAAAACCAAACGACGTGGCGGATGGCCTAGATTAAATACTTTTGCCACCGTCTCTTGTCCCCGGTAACAACCCTTTGCCATATGTACTGATTTATTTAATGCGCCAATTTCATTAGGAATCGTCTTATGGTCGGTATCAATTCCAATTCGGGCTCGCCCCGCCGCAACTCTCGCTGCTTCTAGCGCCCAAGTTCCGACCTGCAGGTTTGCAGAATTAAAAGCATTTATCGTCGCGGCTAAATCATTTCTTGGCACCAAAGCAAATGGGCCACCAAGTGGATCACTCTTCCCCGGTGCTCGCAAGATCGCATACTCACTCGTTACATCTCTTACCT
The DNA here is from genome assembly GCA_046080845.1 of Actinomycetales bacterium. GTDB lineage: Bacteria > Actinomycetota > Actinomycetes > Nanopelagicales > Nanopelagicaceae > MAG-120802. The sequence goes on from JBJTUU010000001.1 coordinate 1,062, forward strand.
CTACCTGGAGCATGAACTTCATATTCTCTAGATATTCGACTAACGAACTCTTCTTCACGTTATCTAGATGAATAAAAGTCGTAGCGCCATCGTCTACCAGAAATAGCTGATGCTCGATATGTCCTTGCGGATCAAGGATTAGCGCTTCTCTCCAGATTCCTGGTTCTAGCTTCTCTAGATCTTGGGTAGTCAAAGAATGTAACCAACTCAATCGATCCGCACCGCTCACTGCAATTACCGAGCGATGAGAAAGATCGGCCCAAGCTTTTCCTTCTTCAAGCGCCCGTTGCTCTTTAGCAACTTCCCCAAAGTGCCAGATCGCGCCCTTATCTAGACCTTCCTCAACATATACCGCGGTCATTTCGCCTGGCAACTCTCACAAGTTCCATAGATCGCAAAGTGCGTTACATCAGTCTTAAATCCATAATCATCAACTAAGGTATTAACAAATGGCGCCGCTACATCAATCGGCGCATCTCCTACCGAGCCACACTTTCCACAAACCAAATGAAGATGGGTTAACTCTTCGGCCGCGTGATAAGTCGCGCCGCCATGGCCAAGATGGGTATGTTGAACTAAGCCAACATTCTCCAACGTTTCAAGATTCCGATAGACCGTAGAGAGATTGATTCCGGGATGAGTTTTGCGAACTCGCTCGGCCACTTCTTCTGAGGTGGCATGGCCCAGTTCGCGAACTGCATTTAATACCAGTTCCCGTTGGGGCGTTAAGCGCAAGCCCTTTTCGCGTAGTTCATGTCTCTTCTCAGCCACCGTGCAATTCTAGTGGCAGTTAGATATCGCTACTTTCGCGAAGTCAGCGCGCTCTTCGCCCGCGCGATCAAGAGATAGACCTCGCAACCAAGGCAGAAATTGAAAGCAGCGTTGAGAAAAGCTGCAGCTAGTGCAAACCCAATGATGATGACCCCCAGAGAATGCGATCCAGCAAGAAATGCAATCGTTGCGGAGATGGCGAAAATAAAGCCAACAAGTTGTGCGAATTGAGGTGGACGGATATCTTCGGTAGGCAGATCACCACTCAATCGTGGTTGAATCAATTTTCGATAGATGAAGTTATAAGGCGAGTTTCCCGTAAAAGCACCTAAAGTGAATACCAATAACTGCCAGAAGAGCAAAGGCAGGGCATCGGTGGCTAAGAAAGCCGTGAGAACAATCGTGGTGAGGAGCGCACCAAAGCGCGGGCCGCGTGCATCAATAAGTTTTGCTTCACTTGTTGAATTGAATGAGAGCACATTGATAATTGACATGGTGCGAAAGGTAATGTCTCGATGATTAAAGTGCGAGTTGCGAATTATTTGCAGTTACTTCAAAGTTGCGAGAGTCTCGAGTATTTCACTTCGTTTTGGCGAACCAATTGCACGACCTACTTCGATTCCATCAGCATTGAGAACAAGTGTGGTTGGAGTGGAACGAATATCAAACTTTCTAACTAGATCAAGATTCTTCTCAGCATCGACCTCGATATGTTTTACATCTGCTCGATCTGCGGTGATATCTGTGAGGAGTGCGCGGGTTGCGCGACATGGCGTGCAGAACGCAGACGAAAACTGAATAAAGGTTGCGCGAGAACCGAATTCACTACCGAAGAGATTGTGATCGAGTGGAGCATGATCTGCTCGTTTTAACTTTGACTTGACCTTGCCCCGCGAACGCCGATACCAAATGCCATATGCGGTTGCGAGCACAAAAATAACGAGAATTGGTAGAGAGTTATGCACGCGAGTATCCTTTCGAGCCTTATGGCACGGATATTGTTGCTGACAAATTCCCAAGGCGCGAGCGCAGAAGTTCTTCCTGCACTTGGTTTGCTTCAGCATCAAACTCGCATCTTGCCTGCAATTGGATCTGTGCTGGTTGATATACCTGAAGTTGATTGTGTTTTTCTCGACGCTCGACGAGATCTCACCGCTACAAAATCGCTAATGAAGTTGATCGCTGCCATGGGCGCTGGCTGCCCCGTGATTTTGATTGCTACCGAAGGTGGCTTATCGGCGGTTAGTGCTGACTGGGGCGCCGATGACGTGATCTTGGATACCGCAGGGCCTGCTGAAGTCGAAGCCCGGATTCGAATCTCAATTGGAAAACTTCATGCTTCGCGAAGCGCCGGGGATTCTGGCACTGGTGAAATCAAAAGCGGCGAAGTTGTTATTGATGAAAAGACATATACCGCGAAGATACGTGGCCGCGCCCTTGATCTGACCTACAAGGAATTCGAACTTTTGAAATATCTCGCTCAACATCCAGGTCGAGTCTTCACGCGCGCTCAGTTACTGCAAGAGATCTGGGGTTATGACTACTTCGGTGGAACAAGAACGGTGGATGTTCACATCCGGCGCCTACGGTCCAAACTCGGGACTGAGTTTGAATCAATCATTGGAACAGTTCGAAACGTTGGATATCGCTTTAATACTTCCACTAAATCAAATTCTGATCAACTCTCTTGATCACTCATCTAGCTCATCTCGATTCCACAACTCAAAATCGCGT
>JBJTUU010000002.1:0-9096 GCA_046080845.1 Actinomycetales bacterium
TCCATGTTGAAATCGACCAATTTGGCCTCTCCCCGGATGCGCTTCGCGATGCCATAAAGACGCTGCGCTACCAAGGATTGCGGATTAAATTTATTTATTTGATTCCTAATTATAAAAATCCGAGCGGTGTCACAATGCCAAGTTCGCGCCGGAGTGAAATCTTAGGTATTTGTCGGGAAGAGAAGATTTTTGTCGTTGAAGATAATCCATATGGGTTACTTGGATTTGATGGCCCATCACCTAATGCGATGCGCGCCGAAGATTCCGAGAATGTTATTTATCTTGGATCCTTCTCTAAAACCATCGTCCCAGGATTTCGCATTGGCTGGGCGTTAGTTCCCCAAGCGCTGCGCGAGAAACTAGTAATTGCCTCCGAGTCTTCGATTCTCTGTCCTTCGAATTTCGCACAACTTGCGATATCTAGTTACCTTGCAAATCAACCGTGGCGCGACCAGATCGCCTCATTTGTAGATCTCTATCGCGCCCGACGCGATGCCATGTTAGAAACTTTGGATGCCACTTTTCCAAAAGCTGCAGTTTGGACTAAACCAAAAGGCGGCTTTTATGTCTGGGTAACTCTGCCTGCTGGACTTGATACCAAGGCAATGATGCCAAAAGCTATTGTTGCCAAAGTTGCTTATGTTCCGGGAACTGCCTTTTATGCCGATGGGTTAGGTAGTTGGTCAATGCGACTTTCGTACTGCCACCCGACTCCCGAACGAATTCGTGAAGGCGTTGCTGCCCTCGCCCAAGTTATTGACCGTGAATTAGCTTCTTTGTAATTCGCTGTAAGTCCTGGCTATCGGCAAATTCGATTTGAATTCGCCCACCATTACTACCGCCCTTGATTCGCACCCGAGTATCAAGAGCATCGCCAACTTGTTCTTCTAATTCTTGAAATTTACCGAGTGAACTTGTGCCACCGTTGCGTGATTTTTTCGGCTTGCCACTCCCTAGAGTGATCAACTCTTCGGTAGCGCGCACACTTAAACCTTCGGCAACGATCCGATTTGCAATTCGTTCTATTTCCGCAGAATCACTCAACCCAAGTAACGCTCGGGCATGACCCATACTTAAAGCACCGCTAGTAAGTTTTTTCTGCACCGTTGGCGGTAAATTCAATAGGCGAAGCGTGTTTGTAATTACCGGCCTAGATTTGCCGATTTTCTTCGCTAATTCATCGTGAGTTAACCCGAAATCACTCAACATCTGGTTGTAGGCGGCCGCTTCTTCTAAGGAATTAAGAGCGCTTCGGTGAATATTTTCGATTAGCGCTTCCCGTAATAACTCGTTATCACTAGTTTCTCTAATAATGACGGGGATAGTTGTTAGGCCAGCCAGCTTGGCGGCGCGCAGTCTTCGCTCGCCCATAATTAATTCATATTGATTCTCGCCAATTCTTCTAACTACCGGTGGTTGCAAAATTCCAATCTCTCGAATTGAAGCTGCTAATTCTTGGAGCGCTTCATCATCGAAAATCGATCGAGGTTGGCGACGATTTGGTTTGACAGTTTCAATCGCAACTTCTAATCGCCCCGCAACTGGTTGCGCAACACCAGGTGCGCGGATCGGGGTTGGGATAAGTGAATCTAGATTTCGTCCTAGGCCGCCGCGTTTTGTAACCACTAGATCACCTCAGCGTTTGAAATTGGGGGCGCGCCACGTCTGGCAATCTCTCTGGCAATCCGAGCATATGCATCCGCGCCATTTGAACCAGGGTCATAGGTCATAACGGTCTGGCCATATGAAGGCGCTTCTGAGACTCGAACCGCTCTTGGAATTGGGACATCAATTAATTCTTTTGGATAATGGCGACGAATTTCTTCTGCGACATCATTTGCTAATCTCGTTCGACCGTCATACATCGTTAGAATAATGGTTGATAATTTTAAATTAGGATTTAAATGTTCTTGAATCAAATTAACAGTATGTAGCAATAATGAAAGACCTTCGAGAGAGTCGTACTCACATTGAATTGGAATTAATATTTCATCTGCTGCAACTAACGCATTTATGGTCAACAAACCTAAACTTGGTGGGCAATCAATAATTACGTAATCGAATCGTTCGCCACGAGCTGATGCATCCATTAAATAATTAGTTAATGCTTTCTTTAATCTAGTTTCGCGCGCTACTAGTGGCACTAATTCAACTTCAGCATTCGCTAGTGATTGGGTAGCTGGAATTACTTCTAGTGATGGATAGCCTGGAATTTTCAAGGCCACGTTTTTAATTGGCTCATCTTTAATAATTACTTCATACATTCCAGAAACTTCATCGCGCGCAATTCCAAATGCGGTGCTGGCATTGCCTTGTGGGTCAAGGTCGACTATTAGGGTGCGAAGACCCCCCATCGCCAAAGCCGCCCCGATATTGACCGTTGAGGTGGTCTTACCTACCCCACCCTTCTGGTTGGCCACTGTGAAGATCCGGGTTGAGATTGGTTGGGGCATGGGCTCGCGAAATCGCCGGGTGCCGATAACTTGGCGGGGCGCCGTTGTTTCACGTGAATCACTCACGCGGGAGAGTTAACCAGCCCGCCTAACTTCAACCACGCGTGACACAGGCAGATCGGCGAGCTTTATCTCATGTAGTTCGACCCGCTTCCCTGGTTTTAAGAAGGCGATCTCCTCTTTTGCGCTCTCGCCTTTGATCGCAAGGAGGGCGCCGCTAGGAGAAACTAAATGCCAGGTACTTTCAATCAACCTACTAAGTGGGGCGACCGCCCTTGCGGTCACAAAGTCGTACTTACCTTTGATGGATTCAGATTTTCCGCGGATAACTTCAACTTCAAGCCCCAGCTCATCGATTACCTCAAAGAGGAACTCAACCCGGCGTTGCAGGGGTTCAATCAGTGTGACCTTAAAACCTGGTTTTGCCAGAGCGATCACGATCCCAGGAAGTCCTGCTCCAGAACCCACATCGGCCAGGGTTCCGGTTTCGGGGAGCAAGGTAGTTATCGGAAGGCAGTTCTCGATATGGCGCTCCCAGATAATCTCGCCCTCTTTTGGGCCGATTAACCCCCGCTCAATCCCCTTGGTAGCTAGGAGTTCGGCATAGCGGAGGGCTAACTCAGCCCGCGCCCCAAAGAACTGGGCCGCTCTCGTTTCACGTGAAACGGTCAGGAAGGCATCACCACAACGCAGCGATCTGGGTCTTCGCCCTCGGACTCGCTCTTCAACCCAATCTTTTGGATAGTGTCGTGAACGATCTTCCGTTCAAAGGCATTCATTGGCGAGAGCTTTACAGGTTGGCCGCTCGACTTAACCTCTTCCGCGGTATCTTCGGCGAGCTTGGCCAAGGTGCTCCGTTTATCGGCCCGAAACCCATCCAGGTCGAGCATTAACCTAGAACGCTCACCGGTTGATGTTTGGACTGCAAGCCGGGTCAACTCTTGAAGGGCATCTAAAACTTCGCCATCTTTTCCAACCAAATGAGAGAGCTCGCCTCCTTCAACTACAAGGTGGGCACGGTCATTTTCAATCCCGATCTCAATATCGCCATCTAGATCTGCGATATCAAGTAACCCTTCTAAGTAGTCAGCGGCGATATCACCCTCTTCTTCAAGTTGGGTAGCCCTGCTCTTCTCGTTCTCGCTCATCTCATCTCCTTTTTGCCCCTTTTGAGGCTTTTAAACCTATTTGTTCTTCTTACGACGCTTCGGTTGGAAGCGCTGCCCCTTCGGCTCCTCAGTGGCTACTGCGCCACCTTTCTCCTCTTCTTTTTCAGTAACTCCACGTTTTCTCTGTAGCTCTTCCCAAGCCGGTGATCCCGGCGCCGGATTTCGTTTAATCACATAAAACTGTTGGCCCCAAGTCCAAAGATTTGTTGTCGACCAGTAAATAAGAACGCCGATTGGGAAATTAACTCCAGAAACCGCAAAAATAATTGGGAAGAGATAGAGCAAGATCTTCTGTTGCTGCAACATCATGTTGTTACTGGTATCCATCTTCGGCATACCTTTGACCATCAACTGACGTTGCGTGGTGAAAGTTGTGAGCGACATAAAAACAATTAGCAAGACCGTAACTATTTTTACTACACCTTCACTTGATCCAAGGAAGGTTTGTGAAATCGGAGCTCCAAAGAACTCTGCTTGGGCAGCTTGCTCTGCCAGTTTGGTAGTTAATACACCCCTAGCTTGTGGTGGATTTTTTCCAATTCCATTCAATACTGTAAAGAGGGCGAAGAAGATTGGCGCCTGCGCAAGAATTGGAAAACAAGAAGCTAGTGGATTGGTCTTATGTTCCTTATATAACTTCATCAATTCTTCAGATTGTTTCTGGCGATCATCTTTATATTTCTGTTGAATCTTCTTCATCTCTGGCGAAAGCGCAGTCAGGGCTCGTTGCGATTTGATTTGTCGGACAAATAGTGGGATAAGAAGCACTCGAATTAACACAACTAACCCAACAATAGAAAGGCTCCAAGTCACGCCGCTAGTTGCGCCGAAGACTGGGGATAGGGCGCGGTGAATAACCACCATAACCCCAGAAACCAGCCAATATAAGGGGTCTAATATGAAGTTCATCGGGCTCCTAACCTGATTGGACCTAGTTTGATTTCATCTGGCACATAATCAACGCCGCCGTAGCTAAATGGATTACATCTAATTACTCGCCAAGCGCCTATCACTAAACCTAGTAAGTTGTATCGTTTAATGGCATCGAATGTGTAGTGGGAACAAGATGGGTAGTACTTACAACGTGGCGCTAATCCGGGGGCGATAAATTTCTGCCAGATGCGGATTAATAATAAGAAAGGATAAGTAAGAAGCTTCATCGGTTAGCTCGCTTAGTTAGCTCGCCAAATAATTCTGGAATTTCTTCAGCTGGGTTTTCACTCTTAATCGCTCGCACCACAACTAGAGCAGCTTTTGGTAGAACATGAAGCGCCGCTTTAGAAGCGTGGCGAAGTTGGCGCGTAACTCGATGGCGCTTAACTGAACCACCGATCGCTCTTGGCACAATAAAACCAACTTTTGGTGAAAGTAATTCAGGTTCGGTTAGAAGATAGCCAGCTAAAGATTTTGTTTTGGATCGAACTGCAGATTTTGTGACGCGCGCAAAATCATCTTGGGAGGTAAGACGATTCGATTGTGCAAGCACGCAAACCCTCGCTAACTAAACCCAATTAAGCGGAGATACGAGCGCGGCCCTTGGCACGGCGAGCAGATAGAACTGCGCGGCCGCCCCGGGTCGCCATGCGAGCGCGGAAGCCATGCTTCTTAGCGCGCCGACGGTTGTTCGGCTGAAAGGTCCGTTTCATGGGATTTTCTCCTTATAACTCGTCCCACGGCTCCTTGGGAGCGTGAGAGCAGGGGGTAACCGTAGCGGGGGGTTCCATGATTTGGAAAATTGTGGATAACCACTTGCTTTTCTCCGGGATAGGTCTTACTTTCCGCCTCTATCCACAGGTAGACCCCAAAAAAAGGGGTTTGCGAGGCTAAAGCCATACTTTAGACCACAGACTGTGGATAACTTTGTGGATTTAGGGGGATTGGGTGGCTACTACGGAAACTGACCTTCTTGAGGACCTCTGGAGTGGGGTTATCGACTCGATCTCTCAGGATTCTCCCCAGAATCGAGCCTTCCTTACCCTCACCAAACCCCTTGGCCTCCTAAAAAGCGAGGGTGGCTCCAATTTGCTACTGGCCGCCCCAAATGGTTTCGCAAAAGATGTCCTAGAGAGCCGGCTAAAAGTGGCTTTAAATGACGCCCTCTCTGCCAAATTGGGTGAGCGAATCAATATCGCCGTCACAATCGATGAATCCCTCGATGTTCCACAAACCGATCAAGAAATTGAAGAGGCTCCTCGAGCTGGTACTGGCCGCCAAGAAGGTGGCGCAAAACCACAAGAATCCACCCAATTAAATCCAAGATACATTTTTGAAACTTTCGTTATTGGTGCGTCAAATCGTTTCGCACACGCCGCCGCAGTTGCCGTCGCTGAAGCGCCAGCTAAAGCTTACAACCCACTTTTTATTTACGGTGAATCTGGTTTAGGAAAGACCCACTTGCTTCACGCGATTGGTGCATATGCGAAAGAGTTATACAGCGGCCTTCGAGTTAGATATGTTTCATCTGAAGAATTTACAAACGATTTTATTAACTCAATTCGAGATGATAAATCCTCGGTTTTCCAACGTAGATATCGCGATTTAGATATCTTGTTGGTTGACGATATTCAGTTCTTAGAAAATAAAGAGCGAACCCAGGAAGAGTTCTTCCATACCTTTAATACTCTTTACAACGCCAACAAACAGATTGTGATCTCCTCAGACCGACCACCAAAACAATTAACCACTTTGGAAGATCGCCTCCGTAGCCGATTTGAGTGGGGTTTGATTACTGATATTCAACCACCAGAATTAGAAACTCGAATCGCTATTTTAAGAAAGAAAGCGGCTCAAGATAAATTAAGTGCCCCTGATGATGTTCTTGAATTTATCGCAAGTAAAATTTCTACCAACATCCGCGAGCTTGAAGGTGCGTTGATTCGCGTCACTGCGTTCGCTTCACTTAATCGCCAACCAGTTGATATGGGGTTAGCTGAAATTGTTCTTAAAGATTTAATTCCAGATGAAGGCGCACCTGATATCACCTCTAACACCATCATGGCCCAGACCGCTTCTTACTTCAGCCTCACAATTGATGATCTATGTGGAACTTCAAGATCTCGGGTATTAGTTAATGCGCGCCAAATCGCGATGTATTTATGTAGAGAATTAACCGATCTATCGCTACCGAAAATCGGCCAGACATTTGGCGGACGCGACCACACAACTGTGATGCACGCTGATCGAAAAGTCCGACAATTGATGGCAGAGCGGCGCTCGATCTTCAATCAAGTCACTGAATTAACCAATCGGATTAAGCTCCAGGGCCGGGTTTAATTTGGGGATAACCTGTGGATATCTGTGGATAACCGGTGGATAGTGCGGGGATAACTAAATAGCTCGATTGTTAACCACAAGATAGCCACAAGATAACCACAGAAGAAAGGATAGGTTGGTGAATAAGAAAGTAGTTGTGAACTGCGGTTTTTCAAATTACCCACAATTTACCGCCCTGCCTACTACGAATAGTTCTATAGATAAAGGAAAGTTTGTGCGCGTACCTTCTCCACAAACCAAAACGATAGGCTCACAATTATGAAGTTTTCCGTAGATAGCGCAGCGCTCAGCGATTCAGTTAATTGGGTTTCACGGAGCCTCTCAACTCGTCCAATTATGACCGCACTACTTGGGATAGTTATCGATGCCCAGAAAGATGTAACACTCTCTGCATCAGATCTTGAGACCTCTGCTAAATCTTCATTTGATGCCGATATTAAAGAGCCGGGTCGGGTTTTAGTTCCAGGCAGACTACTAACTGAAATTTCCAAAGCGCTTCCCAATAAAACCGTAACTTTTAATCTTGATGGAAACCGTGTACTTGTAACAGCTGGTTCTGCAAAATTTACGCTTCCTACCTTGCCGCTAAATGAATACCCAAACCTTCCCGCAATGCCAGAAACTTCAGGAGATATTGCGAGCGAACTTTTTGCCACCGCGGTCAACCAAGTTGCAGTTGCGGCCGGGCGCGATGATTCACTACCAACCCTTACTGGAATTCATGTTGATATAAATAAAGAGACCATCACACTTGCTGCAACTGATCGCTATCGATTAGCAGTGCGGGAAATTAACTGGACCCCAAACAACCCAGAGCTGACAACCTCAGCGCTACTCCGCGCCCGAACCCTCGCAGATGCCGCTCGCACCATCGCTAACACCAAGAATGTTTCAGTCGCGATCGCACCAACCACCAGCAATGAACGGTTGGTTGGTTTCGCCAGCGAAGCGAAAACTATGACTTCGCGCCAACTTGATGGCTCATTCCCTCCTTACCGCCATCTACTCCCAAGTGAAAGCACCGCAAATGCCATTATTGAAGTCGCCAAACTTCTCGACTCGGTTCGCCGAGTGGCGCTAGTAACTGATAAAACTGTGCCACTTCGCCTTAAATTCAATAACAACACACTTCAACTAGAAGCCGGCGCTGGCGATGAAGCGCAAGCTACTGAAGAGTTAGAGATTGATTACAAAGGTGAAGCAATCGATATCGCCTTTAACCCAACCTTCCTAACCGACGGCCTAACTGCACTTGGTACCGCATATGTAAATATTGCATTTACTGGTTCAAATAAACCTGCGATGTTGACCGGCCGCACCAAAGCCGACGGTGGCGCAGATAGCTCATTTAGGTATCTCTTGATGCCGATGCGGTACGCCTCTTAATGACAGTAAATGAAAATCACTCACCTATCGCTCCAGGATTTTCGCTCCTATAAAACTTTAGAACTTTCCTTATCTAAAGGTACCCATATCTTCATCGGCGAAAATGGTGAAGGTAAAACTAATATCGTTGAAGCCATTATGTACTTAGCGTTGCTTTCATCCCATCGAATTTCTTCAGATGCGCCACTTATAAAACTAGGCGCAGAACGCGGATATATCAGAGCTAAAGTTTCCAATGCTAAACGAGACACCTTGGTGGAACTTGAGATAAATAACGGCAAAGCCAATCGTGCAAAAGTGAATCAAAATCCAGTTCGAAGTCAGCGCGCGATTTCTGGGATTGTGAAAGCAATTTGTTTTTCACCGGAAGATTTAGACCTGGTTCGTGGTGACCCAAGTGAGCGAAGAACTTTCCTAGATCATCTATTAACCCAGCGAAACCCACGGTTAGGTGGGGTAATAAGTGATTATGAAAAAGCTTTAAAACAGCGAAATACCCTGCTCAAGGCGCGCGCTCCAGAAAGCACCTTAACCCCCTGGAATGAGCACCTCGCAAATTTTGGTGGGGAAGTAATCGCAGCGCGCCAAAGACTCATTAGCGATCTAACCCCACACCTACTTAGCTCTTACGAGAATATCTCTATCAAAAAACAACCCTCACTCGAATACAAATCCAACTTAGAGAACATAAGTGAAGATAAAGAGTCAAACAAAGTTGAATTACTCAAGAAAATCGAAGAAATTTCATTCCAAGAACGCGAGCGCGGTATCTCATTAGTGGGCCCGCACCGCGACGACCCTTTATTGTATTTAGG
>JBJTUU010000003.1:0-12483 GCA_046080845.1 Actinomycetales bacterium
CTCCAGAAGTTGTAGCCGAAGCAGCACCTGCTGCCGAAGCAACAGCTCCAGAAACTTCTGCGGAACCAGCGCAAGCTGAAGCAACTCCGGAAACACCAGAGAACGCGTAATAGAGCGATAAGAAAGAGGAAATAGAAATGGCAAAGCTAAGTACCGATGACCTACTAGGTCAGTTCAAAGAGATGTCACTCGTTGAACTATCAGATTTCGTAAAGGCATTTGAAGAAGCATTCGATGTAACAGCTGCTGCACCAGTTGCAGTTGCTGCTGCAGGTGGCGGTGCAGGTGGCGGCGAAGCTGCTGCAGCACAAGAAGAGTTCACCGTCATCATCGAAGATGCTGGCGCACAGAAGATCGCGGTTATTAAGGAAGTACGCGCTCTTAACTCCAGCCTTGGCCTCAAGGAGGCAAAGGATCTCGTCGATGCGGCTCCAGCAACTGTGCTAGAGAAGGCCGACAAGGCAACTGCGGATAAGGCGAAGGCTTCGCTTGAGGCTGCAGGCGCAAAGGTTTCAATCAAGTAAGTTCGATCCGTCAGCTAAGGCCCCTGGTTTGGGGGCCTTACTGCTATCAGGGGAGAAAGCGTGGATTAGACACGCGTGTGTCGGCCGAGTTATGCTCTTCCTTCGCACAAATCTCTAGGTACAGGCATATAGCGGCCGTGGCCTTGACTCCGCTGTGCGAAAAGTCCGCAAGTAAAAAGTAGTGACGAACTTTGGAAGGACGAGACTTGGCCGCGAAACAGAAATCATCTGCACCAGCACGAATTTCATTCGCCAAGATCCGCGAACCACAAGAAGTACCAAATCTCCTAGCTCTACAAATCGAAAGCTTCGATTGGTTGCTAGGCAATGATGCGTGGCGTTCGCGAATTGGTAAGAATGATCGACCAGAACGTGGAGAAATTCCCAAGACTTCTGGTTTAGAAGAAATATTTGAAGAGATCTCACCGATTGAAGACTTCCAAGGATCGATGTCGCTCTCATTCCGCGACCATCGTTTCGAGCCACCGAAGTATTCAATTGCTGAATGTAAAGAGCGCGACATTACTTACGCAGCTCCACTCTTCGTAACTGCAGAGTTCACGAACAATGTAACCGGTGAAATTAAATCCCAGACTGTGTTCATGGGTGATTTCCCGTTGATGACACCGCGTGGAACTTTCGTAATTAATGGAACTGAACGTGTTGTTGTCTCCCAGCTAGTTCGTTCTCCGGGCGTTTACTTTGAACGTACCGTTGAGAAGACCGCTGATAAAGATATTTACACTGCAAAGATCATCCCAAGCCGCGGTGCTTGGCTTGAGTTTGAAATTGATAAGAAAGATTTCGTTGCAGTCCGTATCGATCGTAAGCGTAAACAATCAGTAACCGTATTCTTGAAGGCGCTCGGTTGGACCAACGAGCAAATCCTCACCGAGTTCGGCGAATACGATTCGATGAAAGAGACTCTTGCTAAAGACACCGTCACTACTCAAGATGAAGCGCTACTTGATATTTATCGCAAGATGCGCCCGGGTGAGCCACCAACGAAAGAAGCTGCCCAGAACTTAATCGAGAACTTATATTTCAATCCAAAGCGTTATGACTTGGCCAAGGTCGGTCGCTTTAAGTTGAATAAGAAACTCGGTATTGAACTCGAACTTGGAAAGAATCTGCTTGCGATTGATGACATCGTCGGAACGATTCGTTACATCGTTGCGCTCCACAAGGGCGAAGCGTTAATCGATCTAGGCAAGCAAGTTCGCGTTGAAATCGACGATATCGACCATTTTGGAAATCGCCGCCTCCGCACTGTTGGCGAATTGATTCAAAACCAGGTCCGCGTTGGTCTTTCTCGTATGGAACGCGTTGTTCGCGAGCGTATGACCACCCAAGATGTCGAAGCGATTACGCCACAGACACTTATTAATATCCGTCCGATTACCGCTGCGATCAAAGAGTTTTTCGGAACCTCTCAGCTCTCGCAGTTCATGGACCAGACAAATCCAATCTCAGGGCTAACTCACAAGCGCCGTCTCTCAGCGCTTGGACCAGGCGGACTTTCTCGAGATCGCGCGGGCTTTGAAGTTCGTGACGTACATCCATCTCACTATGGACGTATGTGTCCGATTGAAACTCCAGAAGGTCCAAATATCGGTCTGATCGGATCGCTCGCAACTTATGCGCGCATCACTCCATTTGGATTCGTTGAGACTCCGTACCGAAAAGTTGTTGGCGGAAAAGTAACTGACCAAGTCGATTACTTAACTGCAGATGAAGAAGATGAACACATCATCGCCCAGGCGAACGCACCGCTTACTGAAGAGAATCGCTTCGCGGAATCTCGCGTTCTGGTACGTCGTCGTGGTGGCGAAGTTGAATACATCCCAGCTGAAGAAGTTGATTACATGGATGTCTCACCGCGCCAAATGGTTTCGGTTGCAACCGCAATGATTCCGTTCCTTGAGCACGATGACGCAAACCGCGCCCTTATGGGTGCCAACATGATGCGCCAAGCGGTTCCACTACTTCGCGCGGAAGCGCCATTTGTGGGAACCGGTATGGAATATCGCGCAGCTGTAGATGCTGGCGATGTTGTTACCGCGATTCGCGGTGGCGTTGTCATAGAAGTCTCATCGGATCGCGTTGTAATTAAGAGCGAAGATGGTGAAGAAGATATTTACGATGAATCGGTAATCCAGAAGTTCATCCGTTCTAATCAGGGAACTTCTCGAAATATGCGAGTTATCGTCAACGAGGGCGAGAAAGTCCAAGCAGGCCAAGTAATTGTCGATGGCCCTTCCACCCAACAAGGTGAGATGGCGCTCGGTAAGAACTTGCTCGTGGCATTTATGTCATGGGAAGGCCACAACTACGAAGATGCGATTATCTTGTCGCAGCGATTAGTACAAGACGATGTCTTGACCTCGATTCATATTGAAGAGTACGAAGTTGATGCTCGCGATACCAAACTAGGTGCAGAAGAAATCACTCGCGATATTCCAAATGTCTCTGAAGAGGTACTCGCAGATCTAGATGAGCGCGGCATTATTCGAATCGGCGCTGATGTAGTTCCTGGCGATATCCTGGTCGGAAAGGTAACGCCAAAGGGCGAAACCGAATTGACCCCAGAAGAGCGTTTGCTCCGTGCAATTTTCGGTGAGAAGGCGCGCGAAGTTCGCGATACCTCACTTAAAGTTCCGCACGGCGAAGGTGGCAAAGTTATCGGCGTAAAAATCTTTGATCTCGAAGATGGTTATGACTTAGCAGCTGGCGTTAACCAAGTCGTCCGCGTCTATGTTGCCCAGAAGCGAAAGATTCAAGATGGAGACAAGCTCGCCGGACGCCATGGAAATAAAGGTGTTATCGCAAAGATCCTTCCAGTTGAAGATATGCCATTCCTTGAAGATGGCACTCCAATAGATGTGGTCTTAAATCCACTCGGTGTTCCAGGTCGTATGAATGTTGGCCAGGTTTTAGAAACCCACCTCGGTTGGGTAGCGAAGAGCGGTTGGGAAGTTAAGGCAAGTAGCGAGAAGTGGACTGAGCGACTCTCCAATATTGGCGCGATGTCGGCGGATGCTGGCACGCGAGTTGCAACTCCAGTCTTCGACGGCGCCCGTGAAGATGAAATTCACGGACTGCTGGAATCAACTCTGCCAAATAACGATGGTAAGCAATTAGTTTCCGCTGATGGAAAGGCGAAGTTATTTGATGGCCGAACTGGTCAGCCTTACCCAGAAGAGATCACCGTTGGCTATATGTATATCTTGAAGTTGCACCACTTGGTCGACGACAAGATTCACGCACGTTCAACTGGTCCTTACTCAATGATCACCCAGCAACCACTCGGCGGCAAAGCCCAATTCGGTGGTCAGCGCTTTGGTGAGATGGAAGTTTGGGCGCTTGAAGCATATGGCGCGGCATATACCTTGCAAGAGTTGTTGACGATTAAGTCAGATGACGTGCTTGGTCGCGTAAAAGTTTACGAAGCGATTGTGAAGGGTGAAAACATTCCAGAACCTGGAATTCCAGAATCCTTCAAAGTTCTCGTTAAAGAAATGCAATCGCTCTGTCTCAATGTCGAAGTTCTCTCATCTGAGGGCGTCGCAATTGAGATGCGCGATACTGATGAAGAAGTATTCAAGACGGCCGAAGAGTTAGGAATCAACTTGTCACGAGTTGAACCAAGCTCAGTAGAAGAAGTGTGACAGGGGGAGAATAGACAATGTTAGATGTCAACTTTTTCGATGAGTTAAGGATTGGTCTCGCATCAGCTGCGAACATCCGAGAGTGGTCCTTTGGTGAAGTAAAGAAGCCAGAGACCATCAACTACCGAACCCTCAAGCCAGAAAAGGACGGACTCTTCGATGAGAAGATCTTCGGTCCGACTCGCGACTGGGAGTGCTACTGCGGTAAGTACAAGCGGGTTCGCTTCAAAGGAATTATTTGCGAGCGTTGCGGCGTCGAAGTTACTCGCGCCAAAGTTCGTCGTGAGCGAATGGGCCATATCGAACTTGCCGCCCCAGTAACTCACATCTGGTACTTCAAAGGCGTGCCATCACGACTTGGTTACTTACTTGATCTCGCACCAAAAGATTTAGAGAAGGTCATTTATTTCGCTGCCTACATGATCGTAAAGGTCGACACGGAAGGTCGCGAAGAAGATCTTGCTAAATTAGAGAAACGCATGAATTCCGATCGTAAGAAGATCGAAACCAAGCGCGATGCTGATGTCAGCGCTCGCCAAGAGAAGTTAGAGAATGATCTAGCTGACTTGGAAGATGAAGGCGCAAAATCTGACCAGAAGCGAAAAGTCCGCGAAGGTGCAGAGCGAGAGCTTAAGGGAATGCGCGAGCGCGCCCAGAAAGAACTCGATCGCTTGGATGAAGTTTGGAAGCGATTTAAAGATCTTAAAGTTGGCGATCTTGAAGGTGATGAGAATCTTTATCGCGAAATGCGTACTCGTTACGGCATTTATTTCGAGGGTTATATGGGTGCAACTGCAATCCAGAAGCGCCTCGAGAACTTTGATCTCCAAGCCGAATATGACAAGTTGACCGATATCGCAGAGAACGGCAAGGGCCAGAAAAAGACCCGCGCGATTAAGCGATTGAAGGTAGTCAACTCATTCTTAAACACAAATAACAAACCAACTTCGATGGTCTTGGATTGTGTTCCAGTTATTCCACCGGATCTACGTCCGATGGTTCAGCTCGATGGTGGTCGATTCGCAACTAGCGATTTAAACGATCTCTATCGCCGTGTCATTAATCGAAATAATCGTTTGAAGCGCCTCGTTGATCTCGGAGCTCCAGAAATTATTGTTAATAACGAGAAGCGAATGTTGCAAGAAGCTGTCGATGCCTTGTTTGATAACGGTCGCCGGGGACGTCCAGTAACTGGACCTGGTAACCGTGCTCTCAAGTCACTCTCTGACATGCTTAAAGGAAAGCAAGGTCGCTTCCGTCAGAACTTGCTTGGAAAGCGCGTTGATTACTCAGGTCGTTCAGTAATCGTCGTCGGTCCACAGCTCAAGTTGCATCAATGCGGTCTGCCTAAGCAGATGGCGCTTGAATTATTCAAGCCATTTGTAATGAAGCGTTTGGTTGATTTGAATCACGCACAAAATATTAAGAGCGCGAAGCGTATGGTCGAGCGTTCTCGTGCAGTGGTTTGGGATGTATTGGAAGAAGTGATTGCCGAACATCCAGTATTACTAAACCGCGCACCAACCTTGCACCGTCTTGGTATCCAAGCTTTCGAACCACAACTAATCGAAGGTAAGGCGATCCAGATTCACCCACTCGTATGTACTGCGTTTAACGCAGACTTCGATGGTGACCAGATGGCGGTTCACGTCCCACTCTCTGCAGAAGCACAGGCCGAAGCACGTATCTTGATGTTGTCTTCCAACAACATTCTTTCGCCAGCTTCCGGTCGTCCGCTTACTGCACCTACCCAGGACATGGTCCTTGGCCTCTACTTCTTGACCTCAAATCGTGAGAACCAAGTTGGTGATGGCCGTAGCTTCGCTTCAATCGCTGAAGCGTTGATGGCCTATGAACAGAAGACGCTTGCAGTTCAAGCCAAGATAAAGATTCGGGTAAATGTAAATGGTGAACTTGTTACAAAAGAGACGACTTTAGGTCGCGCGATTTTCAACGAAGTTCTTCCAGAAACATTCCCAAATGTCGATACTGAAGTCACTAAGAAAGCACTTGGCGCAATTGTCGATAGCCTCGCTGAAGGATTCCCAAAGGTTGTAGTTGCTAAGACCCTTGATGATTTGAAGGATCTTGGTTTCCGTTGGGCAACTCGCGCAGGTGCAACTATCGGTATCGTCGATGTGGTTACCCCAAATCGCAAGAATGAAATTCTTACCGGTTACGAAGAGAAGGCGGAAAAGGTCCAATCACAATATGACCTCGGTTTAATTACTGATGACGAGCGTCGTCAGGAATTGATTGAGATCTGGACCCAAGCCACCAACGATGTTGCTAAGGAGATGGAAGATAACTTCCCACGAACCAATCCAGTTTGGATGATGGTTTACTCCGGCGCTCGTGGAAACATGATGCAGATCCGCCAGATTGCGGGTATGCGTGGATTAGTAGCAAATCCAAAGGGTGAAATTATCCCGCGTCCGATTAAGTCGAACTTCCGTGAAGGCCTCTCAGTACTTGAGTACTTCATCTCGACCCACGGTGCGCGAAAGGGTCTTGCTGATACCGCGCTTCGTACCGCAGATGCTGGTTATCTAACTCGTCGTCTCTGCGACGTGGCACAAGATGTAATTATTCGTGAAGAAGATTGCGGAACTGATCGTGGTCTTGCGCTGAAGATTGCTGAAGTTGTAAACGGCAAACTAACTCGCGATGACCATGTGGAAACTGGAATCTACGGTCGAATTACTGCTGAAGATGTAGTTGCTGATGGCAAGACCGTTATTGCTGCGGGCACAGATCTTGGCGATCGCGTCATCGATGAATTAGTTGCAGCTGGCGTTGGCGAAGTAAAAGTTCGCTCCGTTATGACTTGCGATTCTAAAGTCGGTCTCTGCGCGAAGTGTTACGGCCGTTCGATGGCGACTGGAAAACTCGTTGATGTGGGCGAAGCGGTTGGAATTATCGCTGCACAATCAATTGGTGAGCCAGGAACTCAGCTAACGATGCGTACCTTCCACACCGGTGGTGCGGCAACTGCATCCGGTGATATCACCCACGGTCTACCTCGTGTAGTTGAGCTCTTCGAAGCTCGTACTCCAAAAGGCGTTGCCCCAATCGCAGAAGCGGCTGGCGTAGTTTCCTTCTTGGAAGATTCCAAGGGTAAGAAGATCATCGTGACCCCAGAAGATGGTGGCGAAGCAGTTGCATACCCAATTACTCGCCGTCAGAAACTTCTTGTTGAAGATGGAATGAAGGTTGCGGTTGGTCAACAGATGGTGGTTGGCGCAATCGATCCGAAGCAAGTGCTTCGCATCCTCGGCCCTCGGGCAACTCAAACCCACTTGGTAAATGAAATCCAAGAGGTTTATCGATCACAGGGTGTAAGCATTCATGATAAGCACATTGAAATTATTGTGAAGCAGATGTTGCGACGTATCACCGTTCTTGAACCAGGTGATTCCGATCTTCTTCCAGGTGAGTTGGTTGACCAACTTCGCTTCCAAGCTGCAAACCGCGAAGCGGTACAGAAAGGCGGCAAAGCAGCATCTGGTCGTCCAGAACTTATGGGTATCACTAAGGCATCTCTGGCAACTGAATCCTGGTTGTCAGCAGCTTCCTTCCAAGAGACAACTCGCGTCCTAACTGATGCGGCGCTCGCTGAGCGAAGCGATCCATTACTTGGACTAAAAGAGAACGTCATCATCGGTAAGTTGATCCCAGCAGGTACCGGACTTGCGCGATATCGCAACGTTCGCGTTGAACCTACTGAAGAAGCAAAGGCTGCGGTCTATGCTGCTTACGATCAATACGATTACACGCCATTTGAGTCGACTGGATCAGGTGAAGCAGTTCGCCTGGATGAGTTCGGCGCCGAATCGCGCTAACTAAAAAAATCTAAAAAAGCGCTCCTTCGGGGGCGCTTTTTTTATGGCTGGAGCACGATCCGAATTGGATTGCCGATTTTTTTCTCGAGTTTTTCCAATGCGAGCGCGGCCTGATCTAACGGCAGCACTTCCGAAATTGATTTAGCCAGGTTAAGTTTTCCAACGCGAACCAACTCAACCAACTCTTCGGTGTGATGGCGCTCGGAGCCGTAATGGCCGAGGATTTGAGTGCGCATATAAGTAAACGCCATATCGTTAGGAATTGTGATTGGCTCATTTGCAATTCCAACAATTACCAATCGACCGTTCTCACCTAAAAGTGAGAGCGCTTGTTTTCGAACCGGGGTTACGCCAGCAAAATCAAAGCAGGCCGATAATCCACGATGGTTCTTAAGTTCAACATCGCTCGGATCAAAGGCGAAGTCGGCGCCTAGCTTTATAGCTATCGCGCGCGCATCTGGGCGGGGGTCGATCGCAATAATTTTTTTGCAATCAATGATTTTTAAGAGTTGTACGGCGTGAATCCCAAGTCCACCAACGCCAAAGACCGCAACTGATTCACCGCTTTGAATTTTGGCAGTGGATGAGATGGCGGCCCAGGGAGTTGAGACCGCATCTGGGATTATCGCGGCTTCCGTAAATGGAAGTGAGTCCGGAATTTTTACAACTAAAGATGCTTTGGCAATTACATATTCAGCAAAGCCACCATCGTAATCAAAACCGAGAGTTGTGATCTGGTTCTTTTCATTTCGTTCACCGGCAATAACTAGAACTCGATCGCCAGCTTTGAAATCAGTGACACCCGCGCCGATTTGATCTATTTCGCCGGCAACTTCATGGCCCAGCGTTACTTCATCACTTTGTAGATAGCCAGGTTTTAAAGTGCCATCTAAGAAGTGGACATCAGATAAACACACTCCGGCGGCGCCAACTTTAATTCTTACCCCTCCAGCGCTGGCAGTTGGGGTTTGCACATCTTTAATTGCAAATTTCCGCGATGAGACGGTGATTCGGCCAGCTTTCATGAGATTAATCCTTGCGCACGATTGATCAAAATATTTACACCAACGCCAAAGCCTTTAAATGCTGGATTTGAAGTTTGGCCGGCTCGATAGCGCGCCCAGATCTGTTGAATGATTACCGATAATCGGAAGAGGCCGAAGACTTCATAGAAAGTGAAGTCATCACAGTTGCGTCCACTTAGCTCAAGATACTTTGCGATAAATTCGTTTCGAGTAGGCATTCCCGGAAGCTGGCTCGGCTGTCTGCGCAGCGAAGCAAAATTCGGTTCGTCATCGTTATCGACCCAATAGGCAAGCGCAGATCCGAGATCCATTAAAGGATCACCTACTGTCGCAAGCTCCCAATCTAGAGCGCCAACTAATTTCTTTTCGGTTAAATCAAAGACCAAATTATCAATTCGCCAATCGCCATGAATGATGCAGGAGTCAACATCTTCCGGTTGCTCTTTAGCTAACCAATTCATTACTAATTCGCCATCGGGAACATCATCAGTAAGCGCATCGCGATAGCGCTTGGACCACCCAGTTACTTGGCGGCCGACATAGCCAGCGCCTTTATTAAGTTCGCTTAAGACGGTGGCATCGACTGAATGTAGTTGGGCTAATCCAGAAACCAAGCTAGTGGCCATAATTGAGATATCTTCCTTCGTTAAGGTGGCTGGGACATCTCGACGAAAAATTTCTCCTTGAATTCGCTCCATGACATAAAAATCTGAACCTAAGACCGAATGATCTTCGCAGAGCGCAATTACCTTAGGCACTAAACCATAAACAGGTTTCAACCGAGATTGAATTAAGAATTCTCGTTTCATATCGTGAGCAGAAACTGCCTTCTTGCCAACCGGCGGGCGCCGCAGCACTAATTGGCGATTGGGATATTTCAGTAGATAGGTTAAATTTGAAGCGCCACTTCGAAATTGCATAACTTCTGGGGCGGAAGTTTCAGGAATGAAATTACCTAACCAGCGATGCACCTTCTCGATATCAAAGAGATCTTCCTGGCGAACTGGCGTCAGATCGCTCATGAGATATAGGGCTTGAGCTCTAACTTAGCTAAATCTCGAACATGAACTTCATCTGGGCCATCAACGATCCGAAGTACTCGAACTCCGGCATACATCGCAGCCAGCGGGGTGTCTTGGCTAACTCCAGCGCCACCGTGAGCTTGGATCGCGTTATCAATAATTTCTTGCGCCATTCGCGGTACTACAACCTTAATCGCAGCTATCTCTTTACGAGCGGCCTTGGCGCCTTGGTTATCAATCAACCAGGCGGTTTTCAGAACCAAGAGTCGAGCTTGATCGATATTGATGCGCGCTTGCGCAATCCAATCTTGAATTACTCCTTGGCGAGCTAACTCTTTGCCAAAAGCATTTCTAGTTAACGAGCGCTTAATCATCAATTGAAGTGCGCGTTCTGCCATTCCGATAGCGCGCATGCAGTGATGGACTCGACCGGGGCCGAGACGGGCCTGGGCAAGTGCAAAGCCCTCGCCTGCTTTACCAAGCAAGTTACTTACTGGGACTTTTACATTGGTGAATTTAACTTCGGCGTGGCCATGTTGATCGATATATCCCAGAACTTCAAGATTTCGAACTACTTCGACCCCTGGGGTATCAATTGGCACGAGAATCATTGATTGTTGCTTGTGATCCTCTGCTTCAGGATTGGTTTTACCCATCACAATTAATATTTTGCAACGTTCATCCATTGCGCCAGTAGTCCACCACTTCGTGCCGTTGATGATGTAGTGATCACCTTCGCGTTTGATGCTGGTTCTAATATTGCGGGCATCACTAGAAGCTACATCTGGCTCAGTCATCGCAAATCCGGATCTAATCTCGCCATTTAACAACGGTTCGAGCCACTGTTTTTTCTGTTCCGCAGTACCAAACATCTCGAGCAGCTCCATATTTCCAGTATCTGGAGCGGCGCAATTAATTGCTTCTGGAGCCAATTCAACTGACCAGCCAGTTATCTCGGCCAGCGTTGCGTAATCGGTAACACTAAGTCCGTGATCTAGATGAGGCAGGAATAAGTTCCATAGACCTTGAGATTTTGCTTTCTGCTTTAACTCTTCAATTACAGGTGGCAGTTTGTGTGGTTTACCTTGGCGAAAAAATTCAGCTCGCTCTTTCAAATAGGTTGCTTCGGCTGGAAATACTTCGTCATCCATGAAGGCTTGCAGTTTTCCTGCATATTCGGTTGCCTTGGGGCTGAGGCCAAAATCCATGCGAGTACCGTACGCATACTTGGTAGAAATTAGGAGAGGGAAGATGAGTGTTCTAGACCGCTTTCGTTTAGATGGCAAGGTCGCAGTAGTTACGGGCGCTTCATCTGGCCTCGGAGTTGCCTTTGCAAAGGCGCTTGCTGAAGCTGGCGCCGATGTTGTGCTCGGCGCTAGGCGAGAAGTACGACTACCTGAAACTGGAAAGTTAGTTGAAGCGGCCGGCCGAAAATTTGCCGCAAAGCGAACTGATGTAACTAAACCCGAAGATTGCGACGCATTAATCGCGCTTGCCATCGAGAAATTCGGCAAAGCCGATATCTTGGTCAATAACGCCGGCGTCGGCACCGCAGTTCCTGCAACGAGAGAAACTCCGGATCAATTTAGAAGCGTGTTAGATGTGAATTTAATGGGCGCGTATTGGATGGCCCAGGCCTTTGCTAAGGCAAATAAAGATGGCGGTGTAATCGTGAACATCTCAAGTATTTTAGGAATCAAACCGCAAGGTTTACCCCAAGCCGCATATGCATCCAGCAAAGCGGGGTTAATCGGATTAACCCGAGATTTAGCAGCGCAATGGACTGGAAGGAAGAAGATAAGAGTCAATGCCTTGGCGCCCGGTTTCTTTCCATCTGAGATGAGCGATGAATTACCGAAAGAGATGGTGGCGATGTTGGAATCATTTGCGCCAGCCGGCCGACTTGGCGACCCAGAAGAGTTGGCCGCAACTTTGATCTGGTTGGTTAGCGATGCCTCGAGTTACGTAACTGGAATTACCGTGCCAGTTGATGGCGGATTGGTGATGCCTTAACCGCGAATTAACGCGTGTAGGCCAACTTCGACCATATCGTTCAAGGTTCGCTCCCGCGCTTCGGAATCCATTGCTTCATGGGTAAAGACGTGATCTGAGATAGTCATGATGGCAAGCGCGCGGCGATTTTTTCGTGCCGCAATTGAGTAGAGCTGATTAGCCTCCATCTCAAGGGCTAGTACGCCATGTTGTTGTAATTTCTTAGCAGAATCAGTTTCATCGTAGAAGAAGTCCATCGATGAGACGCCACCGACATGAACTCGTTCAAATTTCTTACTAGCTTCATAGGCTGCTTGCAAAAGATGGAAGTCACAGTGTGGCGCAAAGTCTAGACCATTGGTAAATCTGCGGTTGATATCGGAATCAGTCGAAGCGGTCATCGCAAGAAT
>JBJTUU010000004.1:0-19111 GCA_046080845.1 Actinomycetales bacterium
CGTGCTAAAGCGATTTCAAGAATCTCTTGAAGAGTTAGCTAAATTAGGTGCGGAAATTGTTGAAGTCTCTTGTAAGCATTTTGAGTACGCGCTTGCGGCTTATTACCTAATTGCACCGAGTGAGTGCTCCTCAAATCTGGCACGCTTTGATGCGATGCGGTACGGCATCCGAGTTGGTAGCGGCTCTGCAGAAGAAGTTATGAATGCGACAAGATCTAGAGGATTTGGCAAAGAAGTTAAGCGAAGGATCATCCTAGGCACCTACGCTTTATCAAGCGGTTATTACGATGCCTATTACGGCAGCGCGCAAAAAGTGCGCACTTTGATTTCTGAAGATTTTAAAGCAGCCTTTACCAAAGCTGATGTCCTGGTTTCGCCAACAGCTCCAACCACTGCTTTTAAGATTGGTGAAAAGGCTAATGACCCAATTGCGATGTACTTAAATGACATCGCCACTATTCCCACAAATTTAGCTGGAGTTTGTGGCATTTCAATTCCATCTGGGTTAGCTGAAGAAGATGGTCTACCAGCTGGCTTTCAAATCATGGCTGGCGCAATGCAAGACGATCGACTCTATCAAGTTGGCGCAGCGCTCGAACGCTCACTTGTCACAAAATGGGGCGGCGCGCTTCTTGATAAAGCGCCTAAGTTGGGAGTCAAGTAATGGCTACAACTTACGAGTCGGTTTTAACCAAGTACGAACCTGTACTAGGACTTGAAGTACATGTTGAGCTCGGAACTAAATCAAAGATGTTTTGTGGTTGCAGCACGGAATTTGGCGCGGAACCAAATACCCAAACTTGCTCCGTTTGTCTTGGACTTCCCGGCTCACTTCCGGTCGTTAATGAACGCGCCATTGAATTTACGATTGCCATCGGACTTGCTTTAAATTGCTCGATAGCGCCTTTCTCTAGATTTGCACGAAAGAACTATTTCTATCCAGATATGCCCAAAAACTTCCAGACTTCACAGTATGACGAGCCGATTTGTTCAAACGGATATTTGAATATCGCAATTGATACCGAAGATGGTGCAAAGGAATTTCGAATAGAAATTGAACGTGTCCATATGGAAGAGGACACCGGAAAATCGCTTCATATGGGTGGCGCTACCGGCCGAATCCATGGTGCGGATTACTCATTGCTTGACTACAACCGGGCTGGAATTCCGCTAGTTGAGATAGTTACAAAGCCAATCACCGGCACCGGAAAATATGCGCCGGAAGTTGCGCGCGCCTACGTTGCCGAACTACGCGACATTTTGCGTTCGTTAGGAGTTAGCGATGTGAAGATGGAGCAGGGATCGCTGCGTTGTGATGCTAACGTCTCGCTTCGTCCAGTTGGTGAATCTAAATTCGGCACGAGAAGTGAAACTAAGAATGTCAATTCATTACGAAGCGTAGAGCGAGCGGTCCGAAGCGAAATGATTCGCCATTCTCAAATATTAGATTCGGGAAATCGCGTGATTCAAGAAACTCGACATTTTCATGAAGACACCGGCGAGACCACCGCGGGACGCTCGAAAGAACAAGCTGAAGATTACCGATATTTCCCTGAGCCAGATCTGGTTCCAGTAACTCCGAGTAATGAGTTCATTGAAAAAATTCGATCTGGCCTTCCTGAAAAGCCATCAATTCGCCGCAAACGCCTGCAAGAAACCTGGAAAGTTCCCGATAAAGAAATGGCGGCCATGATTAACGCCGATGTTCTTGAATTAGTAGCAGCGACCGTTGAACTAGGTTCGGATCCAACTCGGGCCAGAAGTTGGTGGCTTGGTGAAATTGCAAGACTTGCAAATGAACGGGAAGTCACCGCTGGGGAATTGCCAATAAAGCCTAACGATGTTTCAGAGTTGATATCACTTATCGAAGCTGGCCAACTGACCGACAAATTGGCGCGACAGGTTGTCGAAGGAGTCATTAATGGCGAAGGAAGGCCAAGTCAGATCATTGAAGCTAGAGGAATAAAGGTAGTTAGCGATGATTCCGCTTTAACTGCAGCAATTGAAAAAGCAATTGCTGCGCAACCTGAAGTTGCTGAGAAAGTCCGGGGAGGTCATATTCCTGCCGCCGGCGCGCTAATCGGCGCGGTAATGAAAGAAACTAAAGGTCAGGCTGATGCCGCTAAAGTTAGAGAGTTACTTCTAAAGCATCTTGGGCAGAGCTCAAGTTAGAAGTTTGAGATAGGAAGCGAAAATGGCGCGGAACCCAATGAAACCAAGATCTTATTTGGTGACAGATGGACTAGAGCGCGCACCTGCTCGCGGCATGTTACGAGCCGTTGGAATGAAAGATGAAGATTTCGAAAAACCCCAAATCGGAATTGCATCTTCTTGGAATGAAGTAACACCTTGTAATCTCTCCCTCGATCGACTCGCTAAAGCATCTAAAAAAGGAGTTATCGAAGCGGGCGGATTCCCGATGCAGTTCGGCACAATTTCAATTTCTGATGGCATCTCAATGGGCCATGAAGGAATGCACTTTTCCCTAGTTTCTCGCGAAGTTATTGCTGACTCCGTTGAAACTGTAATGGAAGCCGAGCGGTTGGACGGAATGGTCACGTTCGCAGGATGCGACAAATCCTTACCTGGAATGATGATGGCAGCCGCCCGAATAAATGTTGCCAGTGTATTTGTTTACGCCGGTTCAATTATGCCCGGCAAAGTGGATGGTCGAGATGTGACAATAATTGATGCCTTTGAAGCTGTTGGCGCCTGTGCTCGTGGCCTAATCAGCGAGGCTGAAGTTGAAAAAATTGAGCGCGCTATCTGCCCAGGCGAAGGTGCCTGTGGTGGCATGTACACCGCCAACACAATGGCATCTATCGGAGAAGCGCTTGGATTATCACTACCTGGTTCGGCTTCGCCACCGTCGATTGATCGACGTCGTGATGATTATGCAATCAAAGCGGGCGCTGCTGTTGTTGAGCTAATTCGAAACGGAATTAGAACTCGCGACATCCTGACTAAAAAGGCATTTGAAAACGCTATAACTATTTTGATGGCCCTTGGTGGTTCGACTAATGCAGTTCTCCACTTGCTAGCGATTGCCCATGAAGCTCGAGTGGACCTAACTCTGGAAGATTTTCATCGCGTCGGATCAAAAGTCCCGCTCCTTGGCGACCTCAAGCCGTTTGGAAAATACGTAATGAATGATGTGGACAAAGTTGGTGGAGTACCGGTTGTCTTGAAATCTCTTTTAGATGCTGGACTTATTCATGGCGATTGCCTCACAGTTACCGGAAAAACTATGGCAGAAAATCTTGCGCAAATTGCGCCACCAGATCCAGACGGGGAAATCTTGAAAGCCACAAAAAGCGCGCTCTCATCCTCGGGCGGAATTACGATTCTAGGTGGTTCGCTGGCACCAGATGGTGCAGTAACAAAAGTTGCTGGAGTTGGCGTAGATGTGTTTGAAGGTCCGGCTAGAGTATTTGATAGAGAACAAGGCGCTATGGATGCGCTCGAAAACGGAACAATCAAAGCTGGAGATGTTGTTGTAATTCGCTATGAAGGTCCGAAAGGCGGACCTGGAATGCGTGAGATGTTAATGATTACCGGTGCAATCAAAGGCGCAGGATTAGGTAAGTCCGTTCTTTTGCTTACAGATGGCCGATTCTCAGGCGGTACTACTGGTTTATGTGTTGGCCACATAGCACCAGAAGCTGTCGATGGCGGACCGATTGCACTGGTGAATGATGGCGATTTAATTCGAATCGATGTTGTAAAACGCAAACTTGACTTGCTCGTTCCAGAGACTGAATTACAGAAACGTCGAGCGAGTTTCAAACCACTGCCAAATCGCTATGACTACGGGGTCCTCTCCAAATATGTGAAGTTGGTGGGCTCGGCCTCAAACGGAGCGGTCTGCGACTAGTTTCACATCCTGAGATGGGAATCTCAGGGGTTGACTATCGCTATTGCCTCGCGGAATACTTCTCCCATGACAACGAAGACCTCCGTACTCTCAGTGGTGGTGATTCGTTGCGCGTGATCTAAATTAGAGATCACGCGCACCCTCAGGAAACTGAGGGTTTTTGCATTAATAGGGGCCGAAAAAATTGGAAATTGGATTAGAAAGAGGAAAGGAGTAAAAGATGAGCGAATCTATAACTGGTGCGCAATCTCTGGTGCGATCGTTAGAGAACGCTGGCGTTGATGTCATGTTCGGAATTCCGGGCGGCGCAATCCTTCCTGCTTACGACCCAATCTTTGACTCCAAGATCAGACACATCTTGGTACGCCATGAACAAGGCGCCGGACATGCGGCAACAGGTTATGCACAAGTAACCGGAAAAGTTGGAGTCTGTATTGCAACCTCAGGCCCCGGAGCCACAAATCTGGTCACGCCTCTTGCAGATGCTCATATGGATTCAGTTCCTATGGTGGCAATTACCGGCCAAGTACCAGGCCCAGCTATTGGTACCGATGCCTTTCAAGAAGCAGATATCCGTGGCGTGACCATGCCGGTCACAAAACACAATTACCTAATCACAGATCCAACCGAGATTCCTCGCGCAATTGCTGAAGCTTTTTACATTGCAAAATCGGGAAGACCTGGTCCGGTATTGGTCGATATCGCCAAAGACGCTCTACAGAAAATGACTGGCTTTAATTACCCGAAGCGAGTCGATTTGCGTGGCTATCGCCCACAAGTTGAACCTAATGAACAATCGATTCGCGATGCGGCTGCACTAATTGCGCAATCAGCTAAGCCAGTTTTTTACATTGGTGGTGGTGTAATCAAAGCAAACGCTGCTAAGGATTTGCGCAAACTTGCTGAATTAGTTGGAGCGCCAGTAGTAACTACTTTGATGGCTCGTGGCGCATTTCCGGATAGCCATCGCCAGCACTTAGGCATGCCTGGCATGCACGGTACGGTTGCAGCAGTTACAGCGCTGCAAAAAGCAGATTTGTTAATTACCTTAGGCGCTCGATTCGATGATCGAGTTACCGGAAAACTAAGCACGTTTGCCGTTAACGCAAAAATAATTCATGCTGATATAGATCCGGCTGAAATTGGCAAGAACCGCTATGCAGATGTGCCAATCATCGGCGACTTAGGGCCAATTATTCGTGCCCTAATTCCGGCAGTTGCTGCAGAATTTAAGAAGCAGCAGCCTGATTATTCGACTTGGTGGCGCCAGATGGATTCACTCCGTTCAACATATCCACTCGGATATAACGAACCAGAGGATGGATCACTCTCGCCACAATACGTAATCGAGAGAATTGGCCAGTTAACTGGACCTGACGCAATTTACGTAGCTGGAGTCGGTCAACACCAAATGTGGGCGTCGCAATTTATAAAGTATGAGAATCCGCGTACTTGGCTTAATTCAGGCGGCTTGGGGACCATGGGTTATGCAGTTCCAGCAGCGATGGGCGCAAAAGTTGGAGCGCCGGATACTCCAGTTTGGGCGATTGATGGCGATGGCTGCTTCCAAATGACGAACCAAGAGTTAGTTACCTGCTCGCTAAACAATATCCCAATAAAAGTAGCCATTATCAATAATGAAAGCCTTGGCATGGTTCGCCAATGGCAATCTCTCTTTTATCAAGGACGATACTCGAATACCGATCTTCACTCAAAGCGCATTCCAGATTTTGCAAAACTTGCAGAAGCTATGGGATGTGTCGGTTTGCGCTGTGAATCTAAATCAGATGTCGACAAGATCATAAAAGAAGCGAATGCAATAAACGATGCACCAGTAGTGGTTGATTTCAATGTTCACCGTGATGCCATGGTGTGGCCGATGGTTGCCGCCGGAACTTCAAATGATGAAATCATGATCGCCCGAGAACTGGCGCCGGACTGGGATTCGCAGGAGTTATAAAGATGGCACAACACACCCTTTCAGTACTCGTTGAAAACAGCCCAGGCGTACTGGCTCGCGTTGCGGGGCTCTTTTCACGCCGCGGTTACAACATCGATTCGCTCGCAGTCGGACCGACTGAAGATCCCAGAGTTTCTCGTATGACAATTGTGTTGAATTTGGAGGGTCATGCGCTCGACCAAGTAAGTGCGCAACTATTCAAACTTGTAAACGTTATCGGAATTCAAGAGATGAAAGAATCCGAAACTCGACAACGCGAACTTGCCTTCGTAAAGGTCGCCGCAGATCGTGCTCAACTAGAACCTTTACTAACGGGCTACCAAGCTGAAATCGTCGAAACTAAATCAGGAACCTCAATTCTCCAAGTCGTTGCCAATAACAAAGATTTAGTCGCATTGCTACAGCGGTTAGAGTCATTTGGAATCAAAGAACTTGTGCAATCAGGAGCAATCGCTATTGATTTGAGTGGCCAGACGCTCGTCGAACAGACCGCGCTTGAGACTGGCCTGGCAAGTTCAGATACCCAATCTCAATTAGAGGATTACCAGAACTAAACCCGAACTAACAAGAAAAAGAGAGAGAAGGAGCAAAGATGGCAACCATCTACCATGACGAGGATGCGGATCTATCCGTAATCCAAGGAAGGAAAGTGGCCGTCATAGGCTATGGCTCGCAAGGTCATGCCCATGCACTCAACCTGCGCGATAGTGGCGTTGATGTTCGAGTGGGATTAGCTGAAGGTTCCAAATCTCGATCCAAGGCTGAACAAGAAGGGCTCCGAGTAGTTTCAGTTGCCGAAGCGGTATCAGAAGCCACGGTAATAATGTTGCTAGCGCCTGATCACAAGCAACGCCATATTTACAAAGAATCGATTGAGCCAAACTTAAAGCCAGGAGATGCGCTCTTCTTCGGTCACGGATTTAATATTCGGTTTGGCTACATTAAACCGCCAGCAAATGTTGACGTTTGCATGGTGGCACCGAAAGGCCCCGGACATTTAGTTCGACGTGAATTTGTCGCCGGCAGAGGTGTGCCAGATATCGTCGCAGTAGAACAAGATGCCACGGGCGGCGCCTGGCCATTAACACTCTCTTATGCAAAAGCAATGGGTGGACTTCGCGCTGGCGCAATACTCACTACCTTTACCGAAGAAACCGAGACCGATTTATTTGGCGAGCAATCTGTACTCTGCGGTGGCGCCTCTCAACTAGTTATGTATGGCTTTGAGACTTTAATTGAGGCTGGCTATCAACCAGAAGTTGCTTACTTTGAATGTCTTCACGAATTGAAGTTAATCGTGGATCTAATGTACGAAGGCGGGATAGCTAAACAGCGTTGGTCAGTTTCAGATACCGCTGAATACGGCGATTACATCTCCGGACCACGAGTCATCGACCCTCGTGTTAAAGAGAATATGAAATCGGTCCTCGCCGATATTCAAAGTGGCGCTTTCGCAAAACGCTTTATTGATGATCAAGATGCGGGCGCACCAGAATTCAAATCGCTCCGGGCTAAAGGTGAAAATCACCCAATTGAAAAAGTTGGTCGGGATTTGCGCTCGATGATGTCTTGGGTAAAAGCGAAAGATGACTATCGAGAGGGTTCAGCAGCACGTGAGTAAACCTGTTGTTTTGATTGCTGAGGAGTTAAGTCCGGCCACGGTTAGTGCGCTGGGTCCTGATTTTGAGATCCGGAATTGTGATGGCTCAGATCGCGGACAACTCTTGACCGAATTAAAGCGCGGGGTTGATGCCGTGTTGATTCGTTCAGCAACCAAGATGGATGCAGAAGCAATTTCCAGCGCTAAAGGTTTAAAGGTAATTGCTCGCGCAGGTGTGGGTTTAGATAATGTCGATATCCCCTCGGCTACCACCGCTGGAGTCATGGTGGTAAACGCGCCGACCTCAAACATTGTTAGCGCTGCTGAGTTAGCAATTGCGTTATTGCTTGCTTCTGCAAGAAATATCGCACCGGCATACTCGGCGTTGAAGAAAGGCAAGTGGGCGCGCTCTAAATACACCGGGGCAGAATTGTTCGAAAAGACACTTGGTATCGTCGGATTTGGTCGCATCGGACAACTCGTAGCTCAGCGAATGCAGGGATTTGGTATGAATGTAATTGCATTTGATCCTTATCTTCAACCAGCTCGCGCAGCACAGCTTGGCGTAGATCTAGTTTCGCTAGATCAATTGTTGGCCGAATCTGATTTCATCACAATCCATCTTCCAAAGACTAAAGAGACTGCAAATCTAATTGGCGTTGAGGCATTGCAAAAAGTAAAGCCAAATGTGCGAATAATTAATGCCGCGCGCGGTGGTGTATTGGATGAGGATGCGTTATTTGAAGCTCTCAAAGATGGTCGAGTGGCCGGCGCTGGTTTAGATGTTTTTACTACCGAGCCTTGCACCGATTCACCGTTGTTTTCGCTAGAGAATGTAGTAGCCACGCCCCATTTAGGTGCGTCAACTGATGAAGCACAAGAGCGAGCTGGAATTGCGGTAGCCGTTTCGGTTCGAAAGGCGCTTGCCGGAGAGTTAGTTCCGGATGCAGTCAATGTAAGAGGTGGCGAAATCCACGAAGAAATTCGTCCAGCACTTCCGTTAGTCGAAAAATTGTCCCAACTTGCAACTTCACTAATTGATGAATTACCAGTTTCAATTGAGGTATTAGTAAAAGGCGAGATTAGTTCGCGCGATTGTTCGGTCTTGGCATCATCGGCTTTAAAAGGCGCGCTTGTAGCAACTGGCGCCGAAGATGTTACCTATGTAAATGCACCTGGCTTGGCCCAAGAGAGAGGGCTGACATCGACTGTTATTACCGATCCAGTAAGCCCTGAATATCGCAACGCGATTGCGATTAGAGCAGCGTTTAGCAATGGCGTCCACATCTCGGTAGAAGGCACATTAATGGGAATACGCCAGATTGAAAAAATCATTGCTATTGATAAGTTTGATTTGGATCTGCAACCTGCAGACTACCTACTCTTTTTGAGATACAAAGATCGGCCTGGAGTCGTGGGAACAGTTGGCGAAACTTTAGGTCGAGCTGGGATTAATATTGCAAGTATGCAGGTCGCGAGAAATTCCGCTGGCGGCGATGCTTTGATGGCTATCACAGTCGATTCTTCAGTCTCCGAATCCATGGTTAAAGATGTTGGAGAAGCAACCAAAGCTAATTTAGCTAGGACGGTGTCACTAAAGGTATGAGCAAATACAAATTAGCGGTTATTGGTGGAGATGGCATTGGACCAGAAGTAGTCGAAGAAGGACTTCGTACGCTGGATAAAGTGAGCGAAAAATACAAACTTGAATTTGAGCGAAAAGATTTTGAGCTAGGTGCGAAGCTATGGCATCGCACCGGTGAGACTCTTCCGGATGCGACTCTTGCCGAACTAGCAAAATTTGATGTCATTCTGCTAGGTGCTGTAGGTGATCCGACTGTTCCCAGTGGAGTGTTAGAACGTGGTCTACTTTTGAAATTGCGCTTTGCCTTCGATCACTACATCAATTTGCGCCCAGCAAAACTATTCACCGGCGTAGTTGGACCATTAACCACAAAATCCCCAATTGATTTTCTAGTTGTTCGAGAAGGAACGGAGGGTCCCTATGTAGGTGCCGGTGGAGTTTTAGCGGAGGGAACGAGCGCCGAAATTGCTACTGAAGAAAGTTTAAATACTCGGCGCGGAGCCGAACGTGTCATTCGCTACGCATTTAGCGCAGCGAGCTTGCGGCCGCGCAAACATTTAACTTTGGTACATAAAAATAATGTATTGGTGCGAGCTGGCGGTTTGTGGACTCGAACCTTTCAAGAAGTTGCTAAAGAGTTTCCTCAAGTAAAGACAGATTATCTACATGTGGATGCCGCCTCTATGTTTTTTGTGACTAATCCAGATCGCTTTGATGTTGTTGTGACGGATAATTTGTTCGGCGATATTTTGACGGATATAGCGGCCGCTATCTGTGGTGGTATCGGACTTGCTGCATCAGGAAATATAAATCCCGAACGGAAATTTCCATCAATGTTTGAGCCGGTTCATGGTTCAGCTCCAGATATAGCCGGTAAAGGGATAGCCGACCCAACTGCGACCGTAATGTCGGTAGCAATGATGCTCCGTCATTTGGGACATGAAGACGCAGCTAACGATGTTGAGAGAGCTGTCGCAAATGATTTAAGTATTCGGGGAGATAAGAAACGCAGCACTTCTGATATTGGAAGCGCAATTCTGGAGGCCATCAAATGAAGATAAAGATTGAGGCGAATCCAAATCCAGTTAAAGATTCTGATAGAGAGAAATTCGTTGCAGAGCCTGGTTTTGGGAAATACTTCACGGACCACATGCTGGTTGCCGAATGGAATCAAGATAGCGGATGGGCTGATGCAACGATTAAGAGTTATGGTCCAATCTCTCTAGATCCTGCCGCGATGGTATTTCACTACGGACAAGAAATTTTTGAAGGAATGAAGGCTTACCGACAGCCCGATGGCTCGGTCGCACTTTTTCGGCCAGATGCAAATGGCGCTCGCTTTATGCGAAGTGCGGCACGAATAACATTGCCAGAACTACCTGTAATTGATTTTGTTAATTGTGTTGAAGAGTTGGTGAAGCTGGAATCAAAATGGGTGCCAAGCAAAGTTGGTGAATCTCTTTATTTGCGCCCCTTCATGATCGCTACTGAAGTTGGACTAGGAGTTCGCCCCTCAAATAAAGCTATGTTTGCAATTATTGCAACTCCCGCTGCTGCCTATTTCAATGCCGCAAAGGCTGTAACGGTTTGGATTTCAACGGAATATGTCCGAGCAGCTCAAGGCGGCACAGGCGAGGCTAAATGCGGTGGAAACTACGCGGCATCATTGTTGGCGCAACAAGAAGCAGCAAAACAAGGTTGCGATCAAGTGGTTTGGCTCGATGCCAAGGAACGTCGTTGGATTGAAGAGATGGGCGGCATGAATCTCTATTTCGTGCGCGGCAAAGGCAAAGATGCCACGATCTTCACACCTAAATTAACTGGAACTTTATTACCAGGGATTACTCGCGACTCAATACTAACGGTCGCTAAGGATCTCGGTTATCGGACCGAAGAGGGAATGATCAGCATTGAAGAGTGGCGCGATGAAGTAGCCTCTGGAAAAATCTCAGAAATCTTTGCGTGTGGCACCGCCGCAGTAATTGCCCCAATTGGCGCTGCAAAGAGCGCCCAAGGTACTTGGACCACCGGAGATGGAAGTCCTGGCGAAATTACGATGCAGATTAGAAATCATTTATTAGGAATCCAACACGGAACAATCCCGGATTCGCACAATTGGATGAAGAAAGTCTGATGATGATCTCTGATTCGTTTCACGTTTATGACACCACTTTGCGAGATGGTGCTCAGCAAGAAGGGCTAAATCTTTCGGTTCACGATAAATTAACTATTGCGAGACACCTTGATGATTTAGGCGTGGGTTTTATTGAAGGCGGGTGGCCCGGAGCTAATCCCAAAGATACCGAATTCTTTAAACTCGCAAAGTCCGAGTTGCAGTTAAAGAACGCAACTTTTGTGGCGTTTGGGGCAACGCGGCGTCCAAATGTTGCGGCATCGGATGACAGCTTGCTACGCGCACTCCAAGATTCGGGTGCACCGGCCGTAACGCTTGTCGCAAAATCTCATGATCGCCATGTGGATTTAGCTTTGAAAACAACGCTAGATGAAAATCTAGCGATGATTCGAGACTCAATAAAGTTTCTACGAGATGGTGGGCAACGGGTATTTCTTGATGC
This sequence comes from Actinomycetales bacterium, assembly GCA_046080845.1. Taxonomy (GTDB): domain Bacteria; phylum Actinomycetota; class Actinomycetes; order Nanopelagicales; family Nanopelagicaceae; genus MAG-120802. Next base: position 11,596 of record JBJTUU010000004.1, read on the forward strand.
TGAGCATTTCTTTGATGGATACCGATCTAATCCAAACTATGCCCTTGAAGTAGTTCGGGTTGCGGCTGAAGCAGGGGCGGATGTGGTTGCACTTTGCGATACCAACGGGGGCATGTTGCCAGATGAACTTTCCCAAGTTGTGCACGAAGTTCTAGGGAAGAGTGCCGCACGACTTGGAATCCATTGCCACAATGACACCGGATGCGCGATTGCGAATTCTTTAGCTGCAGTTTCAGCCGGTGCGACCCATGTTCAGGGAACGATAAATGGTTATGGCGAACGCACTGGAAACGCTGATTTGGTATCGATAATTGCAAATTTACAATTGAAACGAAATAAGCAGGTTCTGCCGACCGGTAAGTTGGAAGAGGCGTTTCGCATTTCACACGCGGTTGCTGAAGTAACAAATGTTTCACCCAGCGCACGCCAGCCCTATGTTGGAGTATCTGCCTTCGCCCACAAGGCAGGTCTACATGCCTCGGCGATTAAAGTAGATCCTGCGCTTTATCAACATGAAGATCCAGAGCGAGTCGGAAACGATATGAGAATGCTGGTATCGGATATGGCAGGTCGCGCTTCGATTGAATTGAAATCGCAGGAATTAGGAATTGATTTAGGAAAAGATAAAACAATCTCATCAAGAATTGTGGATCGAGTAAAAGATTTAGAGTCAAAGGGTTTCACCTTTGAAGCCGCGGATGCCTCATTTGAACTTCTCCTTCGCGAAGAAGTTGATGGCAAGCGCCCGAAATATTTTGAAATTGAAACATGGGAGACCACGGTAGATCGCAATCCGGACGGCACTGTTACCTCCAGAGCCAACGTAGTCGTATTTGCAAAAGGGAATCGAATTGAATCGAACGGTAGCGGTAACGGTCCAGTTAATGCGATTGACAATGCGCTGCGTAACGGCTTAGCCAATATTTTCCCAGAGTTAAGAGATTTGGAATTAACCGACTATAAGGTCCGAATCTTAGAAGGTCGATTGGGCACGGGAGCGATAACCAGAGTCCTAGTTGAGACTAGCGATGGGACTGGTGAGTGGAGCACAGTCGGAGTTCATGAAAATGTCATAGCCGCATCTGCCATGGCGTTGGCAGATGCTCTAACCTATGGGCTACTTCGGAAAGGTGTAAGTACGGAGTAGGAGAAACTGCAGTGACGGCAACCAAACGAGACGTCAGATTTACCCCAGAAGAGAGCACTGAATGGCTACGCCTGAGAATGGCGCAACTGGGAATTTCAGGGTTAGACGAGTTACAGCTCATTAGCGGTATCGATAAAGGTTCAATTTCAAGATACTTTAGACAGGAACGAAATCCTGGAGTTGATGTAGTTGCACCTATGTGTAAAGCGCTTGCGGTATCACCAGAAGCAATTCTGATTGCGCTAGGCGCAATTGAGCGCAGACAACGCTAGTCGCGGGCTCGAATTATTAGTGATTCGCCTTCGCGGGTGAAGGTTCGCGGGAAATCATCATCTGCCCAGAGTCGGTGAATTAGCGCAATCTGATCGTTGGAAAGTACTCCGCCACATAAATCCAAGATGTTGTCAAAGTCATGCATCAAACCGATAATCACGCTGATGCGATCGCCTTCATTTTTGATCTCAGGCACTAAGCAATTCTCATTAACGATTAATTCAAGCAACGCCAAACCCCTCTCGTCAGCTCGTATTACTGCATCAGCAAGTGACAGTTATGCCAAGTGCTCCACAGGTAAGGCGATGCGAAACAGGTAAAGTGTTGCGTATTAGCAACGCTGTGTCTAATGATTGGAAATGAGATTTATCGCTCAGCGCTGAGTAACCTTGAACTATGGCGCTAGACCAAGGACTCGAATCCGCTTATTCGGACCACCTGCGTAACGAGAGAAACCTTTCTGAGAACTCGATTCGTGCATATTTGGCAGATCTTGAGTCGTTGATCTCCCACTTAAATCTCATGGGCATAACAAGTTTCTCGGAGTTAAATCTCAATCAGATTCGATCTTGGCTTGCAAATTTGCAGAGCAGGGGCGCTGCCCGTGCCTCAATCTCGCGACGAGTAGTATCTATAAGAGCTTTCACATATTGGGGTGCAAAACATGGGTGGCTTGCTGAGGATATCGGCCGAGAGTTAGTTGCTCCGAAGCCAACTCGGAACCTTCCGGAGATCTTAGATATTGAAAGTGCCGCTCTAGCAATTTCATCTTTATCTACACGAGTTTCTGAACAACCCACCCCAATTTCTTATAGAGACCTGGCAATAGTAGAAGTTCTATATGGAACGGCGATTCGAGTTTCAGAACTAGTTGGGTTAAATACTGAAGATATCGATTATGAAAGACGGACGATTCGAGTTCTTGGCAAAGGTGGCAAGGAGCGAATCGTTCCAATTGGAGTGCCAGCGATGCGTGCGCTCACCGAATATCTTGATTTGGGAAGACCTCATTTAACAGCGGAGCAATCAAATTCTGCACTCTTTCTCGGTGGCCGTGGCAAGCGAATTGATCAACGAATCGTTAGGGAAGTTGTTTACGAAGCCACCGCAGCAATTGGTACAAATTCTCGACTTGGCCCGCATGCGCTACGTCATTCCGCGGCAACCCATCTATTAGAAGGTGGCGCTGATCTGCGGACAGTTCAAGAAATACTCGGACATTCATCTTTATCAACTACCCAGATTTACACCCATGTGACCGAAGAGCGAATCAAGAAAGCGTACGAGCAGGCCCATCCCCGCGCCTAAGTGGTTAATTGAGGCCAATTTGCTCAGGTAGGATTCGGCTCGCACAGAAGACCTCTGTGACTTCACGCGTCTACCGCTCTCTCGCTGCTCGCGAGTGAAACGGGAAACCATTTCGGTCCGGTGAAAGCCGGTCGGTCTCTAGACGCTAGCGGACAGACAAATAGTCAGTCCATTAACCGATGCGAACATTGATTCGCACAAAGGAGCGTGCCGCCATGGCGGTAGTAACAATGCGAGAACTCCTCGATAGCGGAGTCCATTTTGGACATCAAACCCGTCGTTGGAATCCAAAAATGAAGCGCTTTATCTTCACAGAGCGCAATGGCATCTACATCATCGATATCCAGCAATCTCTGGCCTTAATCGATAAGGCATATGACTTCGTTAAGGATGTCGTTGCCAAGGGTGGACACATTCTCTTCGTAGGAACAAAGAAGCAAGCCCAAGAACCAATTCAATCTCAAGCCAAGCGTGTTGGCATGCCATTTGTAACGGAGCGCTGGCTAGGCGGAATGCTCACCAATTTTCCCACTGTTTATAAGCGAATTCTGCGACTCAAAGAATTAGAGGCGCTAGAAGCATCTAACGATCAAGTTTTGACTAAGAAAGAGCTCCTCTTACTACGCCGCGAACGAGAGAAGCTACACAAGAATCTAGATGGCATTAGAAATATGACTAAGTTGCCGTCAGCGGTATGGGTAGTTGATACTAAATTGGAACACCTCGTTGTCGCCGAAGCGAAAAAACTCGGGATTCCAGTAATTGCCATTCTTGATACAAATTGTGACCCTGATGAAGTTGACTTCAAGATTCCAGGAAATGATGATGCGATTCGCTCGGTAACTTTGCTCACCAGAGTTATAGCCGATGCAGTTGCCGCTGGTTTGCAGGCTCGGTCCGCAAATGTAGCTAAAGAAGCTGCAAATGCTGCAAAAGCTGGAACCGAGGAAGTCGGTGCTGGTGAACCTCTTGCTGACTGGGAGAAAGAATTACTCGGCACAACTGGGACCGCTACTGAAAGCGCAGGTTCATAAGTGGCTTACACCGCAGATGATGTAAAGCGGCTACGTGAAGTCACCGCGGCAGGAATGCTGGATTGCAAGAAAGCTCTCGATGAAACCGGCGGCGATTTTGATAAAGCAATTGAAGTTATTCGAGTTAAGGGACTTAAAGGAGTAACCAAGCGAGAGGGTCGCGCGACCTCAAATGGCTTGATTGCCGGTAAAGCGGAAAGCGTTACCGCGGTGATGCTTGAGTTAAATTGTGAAACAGACTTTGTTGCCAAAGGTGATCGATTCCAAGCAATTGCTGACGAATTACTCGCACACCTCTTTAAATCAAAGATCTCAGAGATACCTGCATTTCTGGCCTCTAACTTGGAATCTGGAAAAACAGTCCAAGCCGCAATTGATGAGGCAAATGCAACTTTAGGTGAAAAGGTTGAACTGCGAAGATTGGCGGTAATAGAAGGAGCAAATTCCCTCTATCTACACAAGACCAGCCCAGACCTTCCTCCTCAAGTCGGAGTTCTCGTAGCTCTTGCAAAGAATGATGACGTTACCGGTAAGGATATTGCGCAACACATTGCCGCCTTCGCTCCACAATATCTAAATCGTGACGAGATTCCCTCTGAAGTAATTGCAAATGAGCGCCGACTCGCAGAAGAGACTGCTCGAAATGAAGGCAAGCCAGATGCCGCAATCGCCAAAGTCGTTGATGGACGAGTAACTGGCTTTGTAAAAGAAGTTTCATTACTTGAGCAGGCATTTGCTAAAGACCAGAAGAAGACCGTAGACCAGGTCCTAAAAGATGCCGGAAATTCACTCTCGAAGTTTTACCGATTCCGAGTGGGCCAATAACTACCATGGCTAAGGAGCGAAAGAACTTCAAACGAGTTCTCTTAAAGCTCTCGGGTGAAGTATTTGGCGGCGAAAAGGGTCTTGGCGTAGATCCGGATGTTGTAAATGATGTTGCTAAACAGATAGCTGATGTAGTGCGATCTGGCGTACAGGTTGCGGTAGTCGTTGGCGGCGGAAACTATTTCCGTGGCGCTGAATTACAACAACGAGGAATGGATAGAGCGCGCGCCGACTACATGGGAATGTTGGGAACTGTAATGAACTGTCTCGCTCTCCAAGATTTTCTAGAGAAAGAGGGAATTGATACTCGCGTTCAGACTGCGATAACTATGGGACAGGTTGCTGAGCCTTACATCCCACGGCGCTCAATTCGCCATCTAGAAAAAGGTCGCGTTGTAATCTTTGGTGCCGGTGCTGGTATGCCTTTTTTCACGACCGATACCGTTGCAGCACAGCGGGCGCTTGAAATTGGAGTCGAGGCGCTTCTCCTTGCCAAGAGTGGAGTTGATGGCGTCTATTCATCTGATCCCCGCCGCGATAAGGATGCTAAGAAATACGATGAGATTTCTTACGATGAAGTTCTATCAAAGTCACTGGCAGTAGCAGATGCGGCTGCTTTTAGCCTCTGCCGAGAAAATCGACTCCCGATAATCGTCTTCAACTTGCTGGAAAAGGGAAATATTGCGCGTGCCGTCCGCGGTGAGAAGATTGGCACCCTGGTCAACTAGGGCTAAAGGAGAAACATGACAATCCAGAGCGTTCTAGCTGACGCGAGCAGCAAGATGGATAAAGCCGTTGAGGTTGCCAAAGAAGATTTTGCGGCGATCAGAACTGGTCGAGCCCACCCCTCAATGTTTGCGAAAATAATGGTTGACTATTACGGAACCGCAACGCCGCTCTCACAATTGGCGACGGTACAAGTACCCGAGGCAAGAATGGCGCTCGTAACACCTTATGACAAAGGCGCAACCGCTTCCATTGAAAAAGCAATCCGGGAATCTGATTTAGGAGTTAATCCTGGTGGCGATGGCAATGTCATTCGAGTGAATTTCCCGCAATTAACCGAGGAACGTAGAAAAGAATTTATCAAAGTCGCTAAATCTAAAGCTGAAGAATCGAGAGTCTCAATTAGAGCGATTCGACGAAACGCAAAAGAAACCATGGAAAAGCTCGAGAAAGACGGCCAGGTAAGCAAAGATGAATTAACTCGTGGTGAGAAGGAACTGGAAAAAGTTACCTCTGATCACGTTGGCAAAATTGATGAAATCCTAAAACATAAAGAGAGTGAACTTCTCGAAGTTTGATCGAGAGCGCCAAATGAGCGACTTCCACTCGATTAATGAAGCGATAAATAAGCGCGCTGGCCGTCGCTTGATTCCTTCAGTTTTAGTAGGCCTTGGATTATTAGCTGTGATTTTCTCTACAATGAAATTGTTACCGATTCTTTTTGCACTTTTTGTCCTAACCGCAATTTTGTTGGCGCTCCGAGAATTGACTGATGCCTTCAAGATAAAAGGGATCGCGGTTAGCTTTCTACAATTAGCGCTGGCAACTACCGGTGTAATTGCGAGCGCGTGGTTTGCTGGTCTTCCCGGGCTCTCGGTCTCAATCATTCTGGCCGTGATTGCAATCTTGATAACTGCACTTCTTAAAGGTCCAGCAGGTTTCGTAGCAAATGCCACAGGCGGCACTTTTGCACTCATATATCCAGGATTTATCTCAGGTTTTATCTTTTTACTGGCTAGATCAGGAGACGGTTTTGAATATATTGCCACACTCGTAGTTCTTGTTGGTTGCAACGATACCTTTGCATATTTAACTGGAATTCTGATTGGTAAACATCCATTGGCGCCCCAAGTTTCTCCGAAGAAAAGCTGGGAAGGTGTGATTGGTGGTTTGGTTTTTGCTGCAATCGGAACTGCGCTTGCCTTCAATTATCTCTTGGAATACAGCCCTGCACTTGGTGCGTTAACTGCGATTGGTGGAGTTTTGGCCGCAACTATTGGCGATCTGGTTGAAAGTGCAATTAAGCGAGATCTGGCATTGAAAGATATGGGCAAGCTTTTGCCTGGCCACGGCGGCATGCTAGATCGACTGGACTCCGTGCTATTTGTGGCTCCTATTCTCTGGTGCTTTATAGAGATCCTGAAACGTGTCGGATGAGTCGCGCAAAGACTCCACAACATTTTGCAGACCTTACGCTCAAAGAGCGGCGTGATTGGATTCAAGAATTAGGGCTACCGGCTTTTCGTGCGAATCAAATAGCTACCCATTATTTTCAACATCACAACGATGACCCAGAGACCTGGAGTGATTTTCCTGCGAGTGCGCGACAGCTAGTAAGCGAGAAGATTCTTCCCAAACTTCTTACTCCAGTCAGGTCGATTACTTGTGATGGCAGGAAAACTCGAAAAGATCTCTGGCGACTTCATGATGGTGTATTAGTTGAATCAGTCCTTATGAAATACCCGGATCGAGCCACAGTTTGTATCTCATCCCAAGCAGGTTGCGGTATGAATTGTCCGTTCTGTGCAACGGGACAGGCTGGTCTCACCAGAAATCTCACCGCTGGAGAAATAACAGCGCAAGTTATTGCGGCTGCTAAGGCTTGCGAATCTGGTGAAATGGCAGATGGTCCAATTCGATTATCCAACGTGGTCTTTATGGGAATGGGCGAACCTTTGGCTAATTACAACGCAGTATTGCAGAGCATTCGAAATATAACGATGCCGCCTCCGGATGGCATAGGTATCGGAGCCCGCTCGGTTACGCTTTCAACCGTCGGGATCGTTAGTGGAATCGAAAAATTAATTAATGAATCCATCCCAGTGACGCTAGCGGTATCGCTACACACCCCAGATGACGAACTTCGTGACACTTTAGTGCCAATTAATGAACGATGGAAAGTGAGTGAAGTTCTAACTGCCGC
>JBJTUU010000005.1:0-2870 GCA_046080845.1 Actinomycetales bacterium
GTGAGAACCCTGCAATTTAGCGGTCACCAAGTTGATTTAGTACAGAACATCACAGATGTAGGGCATATGTCTGAGGATTTTGAAGAAGACAAAATGTTGGCGCAATCGCGCAGCGAAAAGCGCGATCCTTATGAGATAGCCCGAGAATACGAAACTCATTTCCATAGAGATTGCGCATCGCTCTTAATCACAAAGGCTCGACTTTATCCGCGAGCGAGTGAATGTATCGAATTGATGGTAAAAATAATTTCCAGACTTATGGATCAAGGATTGGCCTATCAAGGCAGTGATGGTTCAGTTTATTTTGATGCGACAAAAGCCCACGAGTATGGCGCGTTGAGTGGCAATCGGTTAGATGCCTTGAAGCCTGGGCATAGATACGAATTCACTGAAGAGGGTGCAAAACGTTTTCATGCAGATTGGGCGCTTTGGAAAGCAGCAGGTAATAGAAGTGAGATGGTTTGGCAAACTCCTTGGGGGTTAGGTTTTCCAGGTTGGCATATCGAATGTTCAGCTATGTCACTGGAATATCTCGCTGGACATGTAGATCTACATATTGGTGGTATCGACCTTCGGTTTCCGCACCATGAAAATGAGCGCGCCCAATCAAATCCGATCGTCAATGGCGAGGCAGTTTCCCTTTGGTTACATGGCGAGCATCTTTTATTTGAAGGTCGAAAGATGTCAAAAAGTTCCGGCAATGTGATTCTAATCAAGGATCTTGTGGCAAAAGGCATTGATCCGCTGGCGCTGCGCTTCTGTTTTATGGAGAACCGCTATCGCAGCCAGATGGATCTCTCTTGGGAATCGCTTCGCGCAGCTCACAATTTACTTGCCAAGATACGTAAGTCTTATCGCGATTGGTCAAATAGCCCCGCCTTGAATTCAGAATTAGTTGATGACTTTATTTCAGCCGTTGCTGCTGATTTTCATAATGATTTAGATACTCCAAAAGCGATGATAAAGCTACGTTCTATCGAAAAGTTTGAGGCGAGCGATGGTGAACGAAGATCAATTATCGAAGGTCTAGATCCGCTCCTTGGCCTCGATTTGGTATCAGCTCGAACGGAGCGACCTCTTCCGGCTCTTGCCGTAAAACTCCTGGAAGAACGGGTGGCAGCAAGAGCGACCAAGGATTTTGTGCTTAGCGATAAATTGCGTGATGAGTTGCTTAAAATGGGTATTACGATTCAAGATTCATCGAACGGGCAAGAATGGAGTTGGTCAGTCGAATTTTGAACTGCGGACAAACGCAACCAGTAACCATGCGATGCCGCCCAATAACAGCCAGGTTCCGTAAAAGTTACCTTCTACTAATAGTTCATCGCCATTGCCGGTAGTCGCACCTCTTATAACTATGAAGAGCCATCCGGCAGCAAACAATAGAAAACTAGTGCGCGATCTATACATTTCCCGCAGCAGATAAGTTGCTAATATCAAGGCGATTCCAGAAACTATCAGGCCAACTGGCTGGTAAGCATTGTGTAAGAAAACTCCAGAAATTCCAATCGCAATTCCAAAAAATAGGCTAAACAGATTACGAAACATAATCTCTAATTCCGGCAAACAAATCATTCTCTCTGCCGGCATCATCAAACGGCCCAGCTTTATTACCGGAGACGAGCCGATAGAACTCTCTTCCCCATACCTTAAATCCCAGATTGTCTGAGAGCGCAAAGAATGGTCCAGCGACTGATATCTGAGTGGGGTGTGCTTTCATCGCAGCCATTTTTTGTGGGACATGCTCTTCTGCAGTGATTACTGAAGAAACCAACTCATCGGGAGCGGCAAATGGAAAGTCCTCAGCTTTCTCCACCCCGAAGAAATCAGATCCGGTGCCTTCAAGCGCCTTGATTCCCTCTTCAATTACCGAGATAGGAATCGTGTTCCAGTAAATCTTGGAGATTTCCCAACCTGCGGTGCGCGAGAGTTCAGCGGCTCGCATCGCAACTTGATGGGCCTTGATGTGATCGGGATGCCCATAACCACCATTTTCATCGTAGGTAATCATGACTTGAGGCTTGATTTCTAGAATCACTTCTAGAAGTAATTTTGCGGCTTCGTCTAAATCTGCATTCCAAAAGACATCGGGGCGGGCATTTTGCGGTGTTCCCATCATGCCGCTATCTCTCCACATAGTCTTATCGGCGCCAAGAAAGCGATGATCGGTTACTCCGAGTTCTCGCATTGCATCTGCCAATTCACCGATTCGATGTTCACCAAGTTTGTCTTCCTTATCACTTGCGAGATGGGTTAATTCTGGAACTAATATTTCACCCTCTTCGCCACGAGTGCAGGTCACCAGCGTTACATGTGCGCCTTGTGCAACGTAATACGCCATGGTGGCACCATTATTTATACTCTCATCATCAGGGTGGGCATGCACCAAGAGCATCCGCAATTTCTTATCGATCATCCGAGGCAAATCGTACCTACTTCTGTGCTGGTCTATGGATAGCAGTACCCCCTAGTATGTAGGTGATGAGCACCACCGATGTAAAGAGTGAAAGTCGCTCAAGACTTCCAAGAGATGAGCGCCGCGCGCAACTTCTAACCGCCGCCTTAGAAAGTTTTACAACTTCGGGCTATCACGCCGCATCAATGGATGAAATTGCAGAGCGTGCCAATGTGAGCAAACCGGTCTTGTATCAACATTTTCCCTCAAAATTAGATCTCTACCTTGCAGTGCTCGATCTTCATATCGATTCATTAGTTTTTGGTATTCAAAGGGCGATTGCATCTACTCGCGAAAACAAGAATCGCGTTAAAGCCACAATCGATGCCTACTTTGGTTTTATTGAAGGTGAGGGGGAAGCATTTCGACTCCTCTTTGAGAGCGATATGAGCGTCGAGCCGCAGGTAAGAGAACG
>JBJTUU010000006.1:0-4882 GCA_046080845.1 Actinomycetales bacterium
TTAACTGAATTCTTTTCCGCACAACGCCCTCGCGTATAGTCGCCCACGGTGGCGTGTCCGAGCGGCCTAAGGAGCGCGCCTCGAAAGCGCGTGTTGGGGAAACTCAACCGTGGGTTCAAATCCCACCGCCACCGCCAATTCTTCTCAATCCCCAGTAAGTAACTCTAAAAAACGCCTCCAAAACAATTGCTCGAGAAATTTTACTTTTGCCAAATTTTCGTTCTCGGAAAGTAATCGGCACTTCGATTATTTCAGCACCAACTTTCCGCGCCGCTCGCACCATCTCTATCTGAAAGGTATATCCCTCACTCCTGATTGAATCAAGGTCAATCCGGCGAAGCAGTCCAGAGCTAAAAGTGCGAAACCCACTTGTCGTATCTGAGACATTTAAACGGAGCATAAATTGCACATATTTATTGGCAAATCGAGAGAGTAATTCACGAAATCTTGACCAGTTTTCAATACCACCGCCAACAATCCACCGACTTCCGATCACCATATCTGAATCGATTTCTAACAATTTAGATAGATCGCGAACCCGGTGGGATAGATCAGCATCCATCTCGATAATTCTCTGGTAATCCCGCTCAAGCCCCCAAGAAAATCCAACAAGATAAGCTTTACCCAAACCTCGCTTAGCACCCTCCGAAATTAGATTGACTCTTGGTTGGAGTTTTTCAATCCGAGCGACCGCTTCAGAAGTGCCATCGCTGGAACCACCATCAACTATCAATAGATCCACATTCCTAATGTGTTTGAGAATACTTGTTAAGAGAATCTCGATACTTTCTACCTCGTTATAGGTAGGAATTATCACTAACTGCTGCATGGTGGAGAAAAATTAAACTTGGATTTCGTAAGAAGGATTTAAGATAGTAAGCGCACCATCTCGTTCGCCAACCATGCCTTCGGCCACGAGCGTGGTTCCAACTTCAAGTCCCGCAATTTCGCGTCGACCCAAGAATTGCAGAGTTACGCCACCTGATTCATCCCAAATCTCAATCTCTAGCGTGGGAGCAGAATTCATCGATGCCGGCCGAATAGCAGTTACTTTGCCGACAACATGGGCTCGTTTGCGCCATTGGATTTTTCCAATCGGCATCATCTTCTCTTGATAATGACTGACTTTTTCGCCAGTTGTCCGCCATTCACTGTTAGCGCGAATCGGTTCGCTTGGTTTCATTACTTCAAATTCATCTTTTACAGGTGGTGTTATCTCACCGGAGAGAAGTCGATCGATATCAAAGGGCACGATGGTTGCGACCACTCGAGGTAACTGCGAAATCGGACGGGCAATCTCTTCTGCGGTTTGGTCGTGAAGTAATCGACCTAAGAAACCGCGATATGCGCGACGGGGAAGTAAGAGCGTTAATTCCACATCAGGTTGTTCTGTAATTCGAAGCGAGTAATCAACTGCCGCGTTAGGAAGTCTGCGATCTGGACAATCAATAAATTCTATGGGCACATCATCGACTGCATGATTACTCATCCAAGCCTTCTGAATCTGTTCGGCTTTTCGATCATCCAAAACAAAATGAACGGCATGAAGATTTCTTGGATTCAAACTTCGCGCGTAACGGACCGCGCCGATGGTGGCTAGGTCAACCTGGTCGACCAAAACTGCAACGTGATGACGAGAAATTGAGGTAGCACGGTTTTCTGCTTTTGGAACCTCTAATGCTTGCTGTTCCAAACTGTACCTTCGATTAAAGTTCTTCATGAGCATAAGAACAATCGGAGTGCCAACAACAACTAACCATGTTCCATCTGTAAATTTAACGATGGCAAGAACCGACACCGTAAGCAGGGAAATAATGCCGGAAGTTAAGTGTAGAGAAAACCGCTTCAAGCTCTCACCTTTAACCTTTTTAGCCATACCTAAACCAGTGATTGTGAAGCCCATAAATACAGCTAACGCATAGATTGCAGCAAGTGTTGTGATGCTCGCTCTAGAAACAATCACCAATACAGAGGCAAAAAGCGCAATAAAGAGTATTCCATTTGAAAAAGCAAGTTTGTGACCTCGAGCTGTGAGCCATCGAGGTAGATAACCATCGTTGGCAACTATTCGTACCATATTTGGAAATGCGCTGTAACAGGTATTAGCACCAGCAAAAAGAATTAACATGGTTCCAGCTTGAACCACCAGGTACATTATTGGCGATATAAATGCGTCTCCAAGGGAAGCTTTGGCAACTAGCGAAATTACTGTTGGTGTTCCCTCGGCATAAGGAATCACTTTTGTTAGATACGCAAGCCAGCCGATTCCCACAACAAGCACAGCAAGAGTCAATGCCATTACGGAAAATGTTCGACGTGCATTTATGTGTTCAGGTGATTTAAAGAGTGGCACGCTATCCGAGACTGCTTCAAGGCCAGTAAGAGACGCACTTCCATTTGCGAATGCTTTTAAAATCATCAAAATTGCAGCAAACGTTATGAGACCTTGCTCCTCACCAATTTTCAATAGTCCTGGAGTGGAAGAATCAAAGGTTTCCAGGGATCCATTTAATGCTCGATAAGCTCCAAATATGAAAACCGTCAACATAGAGAAAATGAACAGGTAAGAAGGAAGAACAAAAAATACACCTGCTTCTTTCACACCGCGAAGATTCACATAAGTCAAAACTAAAATTACAGCTAAAGTTATCCATACTTTTCCATCACTTAATCGAGGAAAAGCCGAAATTACCGCAGCCACACCAGCTGCAGTCTGAATTGCAACCGTTATGATGTAACCAAACATCAACTCTATTGCGGCAATAAGTGAAGTGTTAATTCCAAAGTTTTCCCGAGCCACTACATAAGCACCACCTGTTTTAGTGTATGTGCTAATGACATCTCGATATGAAAGAGCAATAATCAATAACATAAAAAGTATGATTGCTATCAATGGCGTAAATAGCCAAAATGCGGCCAGTCCAAACGCCGGTATAAGTGCCACCAAGATCTGTTCTCCGCCATAAGCTGATGAAGAGATGCAGTCGGAAGACAGGATTCCAAATGCGTTCCGTTTCGATAATCGTTGTTCTCCCAGGGAATGTCTATTTAGTGGCGCTCCGAGAAAGAACTTTTTAATTCGGTAAGTCAGCGGATCGGGTAGATGGGTATGTTCAGAGAGCGCCTTTGGTGAGGGCGCATCATCGGTCCACGATTTAGCCACGGTAGTACCCGATTCTACGCCTCTTTATTTGACGCGTATGCTCTGCGTATGGCGCTGAAAACCGAACTATATATAGATGGTAAGTGGGTAAAAGGCACAACTACTGTGCCGGTTCGCGACCCGAGTGATGACAGCGTTATTGCAGAAGTACAAGTTGCAACTGAAAAAGAATGCGATGCCGCCGTGGATGCTGCTTATCGCGCATTTCCAGAATGGGCGAAAACAGCGCCACGTTTCCGCGCCGAAATTCTTCGTAAAGCCTTTGAAATTATGATTGCGGAAGCAGATTCACTCGCCGAAATCGTCTCAAGAGAAAATGGGAAAGTTCTCTCAGATGCAAAAGGGGAGATTCTCTATGCCGCGGAATTCTTCCGGTGGTTCTCTGAAGAAACCGTTCGAGTGCAAGGTGATTTCCGGAAATCTCCCAGCGGCGATAAGCGAATTGTCGTAACCCACCAACCAATTGGCGTCTCACTTCTAATAACTCCTTGGAATTTCCCTGCTGGAATGGCAACCCGAAAAATTGGTCCAGCAATTGGCGCCGGTTGCACCGTTATTTTGAAGCCAGCAATCGAGACTCCACTTACCGCACTTGCAATCGTAGATATCTTGGAGCGCGCTGGACTGCCAAAAGGTGTTGTAAATGTTGTCATGCCAACTCCGGCTGGACCGATGGTCAGCCGAATATTGCACGACCCACGCGTTATGAACCTTTCCTTCACCGGCTCAACTGAAGTCGGTCGCATCCTCCTTAAAGAAGCCTCGGATCGCGTAATTCGTTGCTCCATGGAACTTGGAGGCAATGCGCCATTTGTAGTTCTCGATGATGCAAATATCGATGAAGCCGTTAAAGGTTTAATGATTGCCAAAATGCGAAATGGTGGCGCAGCTTGTACCGCCGCTAATCGAATTTATGTTGCTAAGAAAATCGCATCTGAATTCACCAATAAATTCGCTAAAGCGATGTCGGAACTCCGCATGGCCCCAGGGCGAGAGCCTGGCGCCCAACTTGGCGCGAGCGTTTCAAAGAAAGAGCGAGACAAGATCGCGGAGTTAGTTTCAGCCTCAATTAAAGGCGGCGCGAAGGTAGAAACCGGCGGCGTCCTTCCCGAAGGTCCTGGCGCTTTCTATCCACCAACCGTACTTACCGTTGCAAAAGATAATGAAATATTAAAACACGAAGTCTTTGGCCCAGTTGCTCCAATCGTCACCTTTGATTCCGATGATGAAGCCATCAAACTTGCTAACGAGAGCGACTTCGGATTAATCAGTTATGTCTATTCCGGTGAACTCGGAAGAGCGATTCGCGTCGCCGAAGCAATCGACTCTGGAATGGTCGCAATTAATCGCGGAGTTATCTCAGATCCTGCCGCACCCTTTGGTGGCAATAAGCAATCCGGTTTGGGCCGCGAAGGCGGCTTCGATGGCATCCATGAATTCCTTCAGACTAAATACATCGGGGTGGAGATTTAGGTGCGGAGGATGAGGGATTTGAACCCTCGATAGGTTTCCCTATACACGCTTTCCAAGCGTGCGCACTCGGCCGCTATGCGAATCCTCCAAGTCCGCTGCCAATGGCCTGAGCCAAGGCGTCGAGACGGCATGAGTGTAGTCGGTGACTACATCTAGACTTCTGGGAGATTCCTCGTGCGGCAGCAGGATGCTAAATCCTCCAGGGCTGGAAGGCAGCAAAGGTAAGTTTTCCTTGTTGGGTGCACG
>JBJTUU010000007.1:0-2752 GCA_046080845.1 Actinomycetales bacterium
GTCTTCCCAACTCCAGTCCTTGATGCGATCGCATCGCTTGCAACATTTGTGCGCTAATGAGTTTAGGTATCCCTGGAGTTGATTCCGAATTCGCTGCCAAGATTGAGAGCGGACTTGTAGAAGTTGAGACTTTGCTCGCTAGCCATATTAAAGGTGACTATCCGTTAGTTGTTGAAACTTCACGACATCTAGTAGAAGCAGGTGGCAAGCGGTTTCGCCCGATGCTGGCGCTGATTGCTTCCTACTTTGGTCAGGGCCAGAACCGAAAAGTTATTGAAGCGGCCGTTGTCTGTGAACTTACCCATGTAGCGACGCTCTATCACGATGATGTGATGGATGAAGCGCCGTTGCGCCGTGGCGTTACTAGCGCTAATGCAAAATGGGGAAACACGGTTGCCATTCTTACCGGAGACTATTTGTTCTCTAAAGCCTCGGATTTACTTGCAGACCTAGGACCTGAAGCGGTTCGACTACAAGCAAAAACCTTTGAGCGATTAGTTATTGGCCAGATTGAAGAGACCCAAGGCGCGACCGCCGATCCATTACAACATTATTTAAGAGTAGTCGCAGAGAAAACTGGATCACTAATTGCAACTAGCGCAAGATTTGGTGCGCTCTTTGGTGGCGCCCCAAAGGATGCCGTTGAAATATTAACTAAATTCGGCGAGAAGATCGGGATCGCATTTCAGTTAGCTGATGATGTAATCGATATCGCAAGTGATGCGACACAATCCGGTAAAACTCCCGGTACAGATTTGAAAGAGGGCGTACCAACTTTAGTTACCATCCAAATCTTAAATTCCACCAACCCTGCGGATAAAGCGCTAAGAGAGAAGTTAGCTGCCCCAATTCCAGAGGCTGAAATCAGCGCTGTAATAAAGGAACTTAGAGCCCATCGCGCATTTGCGGAGGCGAAGAGCTATCTACATAACCTCGCTAATGAGAGCAAAGCGATGTTGGTTGAACTTCCAGATAACTTGGCGCGTCAGACGTTAGAGCGCCTTTGCGACGCCATCGTCGACCGTACGGTTTGAGCGCAACAAATCGCGACTTAAGAAGGCTAGCGCGCTCCAGATAAAGGCAAAGCCAAGTAATTTAGTTGGAGCCATATCTTCATTATTAATAAATACGCCAATTAAGAACATCATCGTTGGGGTTGTGTACTGTAGCAAACCCACGGTACTTAGTGGCAGTCGTGTGGTGGCACCATTGAATAACAAAAGCGGAGCTACCGTGGCAGCCCCCGCGCCAAAGAGCAGAATCGACAGATATGGATCATTGCCAAAGGTGGCATCACCGGCACGTTCAATCGTTATCAAATAAATTAGATTAGGTAGAAAGGCAAAGAGCGCCTCTACCGAAAGCGTTTCTAGCGCACCAAGATTTAATTTCTTCTTAATTACGCTATAGCAAGCCCAAGAAGTAGATAAGACAAGCGCTACCCAAGGTAGTGCGCCATAACCAATCGTTAGGACTAGTACTCCCATGGAAGCAAGCCCAACCGCAATTTTCTGTAAGTTTCGGAGCCGCTCGCGCAGTAAAAAGACTCCGATGGTCACATTAATAAGTGGTGTTATGTAATAACCAAGCGCGGCTTCAACAACTCGGTCTTCGGTAACAGCCCAGATAAAGACGCTCCAGTTCAACATCAACATTCCAGATGCAAGAAAAAGGATCGCCAGAGTTCGCTTCGCCTTCACCATTTCATAAGCGCTCTTCAATTGTTTTCTGATTGCAAGTAAGAAAATACAGAGAAGTAACGACCAGATTCCGCGATGAGCGAGAATCTCAAATGGACCAGCAGCCTCCACTAACTTCCAATAAAGCGGAAGCAAACCCCAAAGCAGGTACGCGCCAAGTCCGTACAGCAAACCAGTTGTGTAACGGCTCATCGATAGTTGGTGAATTGGACCGCAAAGTCCAACTTCGCCCCTTTCACTAACGCAATCGCGTTCTGTAAATCATCTTTACTCTTGCTGGCAACTCGAACGGCATCGCCTTGGATCGTAGCCTTCACTGATTTGGGCGCTTCATCCTTTAACAACTTGGTGATTTTCTTCGCATTTTCCGTTGAGATTCCCTCTTTTATTGGGGCAAAAATCTTAAATACTTTACCGCTCTGTTCCGGATCCTTAATTTCAAGATGTTTTAGCGAGACATTTCGTTTCACCATTTTTTCTTTTAATACTTCTAGCGCTACATTGGCTCGCTCTTCGGTTTCGGCCTCTACCAAAATTTTCTCACCCGATAGTTCAATCTTCACTCCGGTATCTTTGAAATCAAATCGAGTTGCCACCTCACGAGCGGCTTGATTGAGAGCGTTATCGAGCTCCATTCGATCAATTTTTGAGACGATATCGAAACTGCTATCTGCCATGGGGCTACCGTACCGCGCGGATTTTCGCTCTGGAAAATCGCCGACTAGAATCCGCGCGGGACAATTAATCAAGGAGAAATATGAATAACGAAATGCTCCAACAGATGCGCACCGGTAAGGGATTTATTGCAGCCCTCGATCAGAGCGGCGGCAGCACCCCGAAAGCTCTATTGCAATATGGTCTTGATGCGAGCGCTTATTCAAATGAATCCGAGATGTTCGACCGCATCCACGAGATGCGCTCCCGCTTGATTAAATCCTCAGCCTTAAATGGCAATCGCGTAATTGGCGCGATCCTCTTCGAAATGACGATGGAACGAACTATCGATGGCATCGGCACCGCGGAATATCTTTGGGGTAAGAAGAAAGTCGTGC
>JBJTUU010000008.1:0-4102 GCA_046080845.1 Actinomycetales bacterium
AATCAACGGATAGATCAAGTAAATGTGCCCCATCTCGAATCTGTTCCTTAGCAATTTCAATACAGCCATCCCAATCTTCAAGTAAGAGACAGTCTCGAAAGGCGCGGCTGCCATTTGCGTTAGCTCGCTCCCCAATCGCTAAATAAGTTTTATCTTGCTGGAATGGTACGAATTGATAGATAGAAGATGCGCCAGAAATACTTTTGGTCTTCGTTTCTTGCGGTGAGATCTCTTTCGATTTTAGACGGTTAACAACTTCTCTTAAGTGACCTGGGGTAGTTCCGCAACAGCCACCAACTAATCTCACTCCGTATTGAGCTACAAATTTCTCCAGGGAATCGGCAAGTTCTCCTGGCGATAGTGGATAGGAAGCTCCACCATCCTTCAAAACTGGTAATCCGGCGTTTGGCATACAGGAGATTCCAATTTTAGAATTTTGCGATAGATACCGAAGGTGTTCGCTCATCTCCAACGGGCCAGTAGCGCAATTCAATCCAATCAAGTCGATCCCCAGATTTTCCAATGAATTTAGAGCTGCTCCTATTTCTGAACCGACCAACATAGTTCCATTAGTTTCAATCGTGACTTGAGCGATAAGAAGGACGTCTTGATCTTTGATCGCTTCTTTGGCGCCAATAATCGCAGCTTTTGCTTGCAGTAGGTCTTGACTGGTTTCGATCAGTAACGCATCGACTCCGCCATCTATCAAACCTTCCGATGCGGTTCGATATGACGAAACTAGATCCGCAAATTCGATATGACCAAGCGTAGGTAATTTTGTGCCGGGGCCTAACGAACCTAGTACCCACCTCTTATCCGGGTAACTATCAGCCGCCCGCCGAGCAATCTCAGCGCCCGCGCGAGCGAGTTCGTAAGTTCGTTCGATGATTCCATACTCGCCAAGATTTCCAATATTGGCTCCGAAGGTGTTGGTTTCGATGCAATCCACGCCAATGTCGAGATATGCGCGGTGAATACCTTCAATAATCTCCGGTCGAGTTACATTAAGAATCTCATTACAACCCTCATGGCCCTGAAAATCCTCCAGCGTTGGCGCCGCGGCTTGAATCATGGTTCCCATAGCGCCATCTGCGACCACTGTTCTCGTGGCTAGCGCTTGGCGCAAGGTGGTTGCGCCAAGGTTTACTTCAGGTTTCGGCGCGCTCATTGAGGTGAGTTTATCGTAGGGTTACATCGTGCATCTTTACGAAGGTCGATTTCCGCTTCGAAGCCCGATCATGATCTCTGGTTTCTCAGGCTGGAATGATGCCGGTGAATCAGCAACTGCAGCGATAGAGCACTTATTAACAACTTGGTCACACCACAAATTAGCCAGTCTTGATTCTGAGGAGTATTACGATTTTCAAGTAAATCGACCAACAATTTCGTTGGATGCGAAAGTAGTACGAGAGATCGTATGGCCCAACACAATTGTCTTCGAAGTTGCTACTCCACATCTGGCGCATGACTTTCTTCTTGTAAAAGGCATTGAACCATCAATGAGGTGGCGTTCATTTGCTCGAGAAATTCTTGACTTAGCTGATGATTATGAAGTCAGCATGTCGATAGCCCTGGGAGCGCTTCTGGCAGATGTGCCGCATACAAGACCCATAGTCGTAACCGGAAGTGGCGCACATCCGGATGTCGCAAAGCGGTTAGGCGTTGAAATTTCCCGATATGAAGGTCCGACTGGAATTATCGGAGTCCTTCAAGATGCCGCATTTCGCCGAGATATAGATGCGGTTTCGCTCTGGGCTTCGGTACCACATTATGTTTCTACTCCACCATGTCCTAAGGCAACTCTGGCGCTAATCAACTCATTGGAGGATTTTTTAAATATCACCATCCCCCACGGCGACCTTTCGGAGAAATCGCAGAGCTGGGAGCTCCAAGTGGACAAGTTGGCCGCCGATGACTCTGAAGTTGGCGACTATGTACGAGAGCTTGAGCGCAGCAAAGATGAAGCCGAAATACCAATTGCTACTGGCGATTCGATTGCCCGTGAAGTTGAACGCTATCTCCGAGACAACCCAGAAATCCGATAGTTAAAGAGCAATCCCAAGTAGCGCATCCAAAACTCGAGCTAACTCACCTGGGTTGCCGCCGGTTACTCCACTTTCAGTAGCGGTACACCAATCATCAATCTCTTGGAATATCTGCGGAGTATTGAGATCATCACTCAACGAAGTAGCCAGTGCCAGAACTAGCGAACCGGTTGGAGCCACTTCTTGTCTTGCTAGATTTTCGCGTAACCGTAGTAAGAAATTCTGAGCCGCTATCAATATGGAATCGGACCACATTAAATCACTTCGATAGTGGCGATTTAACAAGGCAATCCGGATAGCCATTGGATCTATTCCTTGTTTAATCAAACTAGAAACAAAGACGAGATTGCCTTTGCTCTTACTCATTTTCTCGCCCGCCAGCCCAATCATCCCGCTATGCACATAGCAAGACGCAAATTCCCGTCCGGTGAGCGCTTTAGCTTGCACACCAGACATATAGTGATGCGGGAACTTCAAATCTTCACCGCCACCTTGAATCGCGATACAAGAAGTTTCGCCACCAGCCGAAGCTCCATCTAAAGAACTTAATGCGAGAGCAACGCATTCAATATGCCAACCCGGCCGTCCGTCTCCCAAGGAACTTTTCCAGACTGGCTCGTTCTCTCGTTTTGTTACCCAGAGTAATGGGTCTAACGGATGACGTTTACCTGCTCGATCCGGATCGCCTCCCCGCTCTCGAAATATTTGCACTGCTTCTTGGATGGGTAGCGGCAGATTCGTTAGCGCACCATCAACCTGCGCAATATCTAAATAGATATCTGAGGCGATATTGTAAGTTTTCCCGGTTGCGACAAGTCTTTCAACATATTCAATGATGAGTTCCATATTCTCAACTACGCCAAGGAAATTAGTTGGTGGCAGCACTCTTAACGCTGTCATATCATCACGGTAAAGTTGAACTTGGTTATCGCCAAGCGTCTTCCAATCAACTTCATCTCGCCGAGCCCTTTCAAAGAGCGGTTCATCGATATCAGTGACATTCTGAGTGTAATTATTGCCATCGCCTAAAAGAGTTAAGTATCGATTAACTAGGTCAAAGGTGAGATAGGTGGCGGCGTGACCAAGATGGGTAGCGTCGTATGGAGTGATCCCGCAAACGTAGAGCCCACCGGTACCAATCTTCTGACGCTCTTTAGAGTAACTGTCGATGAGATTTAGTCTTGGTAAATCTACCTTGATGGCAGGCAGGAAGGTTGGCGCCCAACTTAACATGAGGTTAGCCTAATCATAATATTTTCTAGATTTGCTTAAACCGGAGGCCATGGAATTGCTGGCCATTCTTGGTCTGGCTCGGGAAATTTTCCAACTTCTAGTATCTCTCTGACTCGCTCTTTGATCGCAGCAATCTCAGAAACTGTTAAGAGGTCATCTAATTCCAACTCCCCAGATTCGAGATCTTTGAGAAGACCCAACAATTTCTCGTCCTCTTCGAGGTTCAATGGCAACCCAGCGAACTGCCAAATTACGGTGCGCAATTTCCAATCTTGATGTAACGAAACCCCGTGATCACAGCCATAGAGTTTCCCCGATTCATCCAAAAGTATGTGGCCAAATTTCCGATCAGTGTTATTTATGACGATGTCAAAGAGGGCGAGTTCTCTGACTCTTGGATCATCTGAGGTTGCCAACGAAATCGGATCAAAATCACTTGGGCAATCAATCCACAATTGGACTGCTCCGGTCCCAAACGGACCATCTCGAAGAATAGTTGGTGGAACCACGTCAAATCGATCTTTACTTATTTGATATGCAGCTACTTCTCGCGACGCCAAATTTCCATCGGGAAAATCCCAAAGTGGTCGTTCGCCGGCTATCGGCTTATAGACGACCTCTCTTGAATCAACTTTTCCAAAAAGTGTGGCATTGGATGCATCTACTAATCGACCAGTGACTTCAATCTCGCCAATTTGGAGTTCTAACTCTATTTGAGCGCTCATGATTGTCTGCGATACCCATTAGCCCTCGGGCAGAGATGACCGTCGACATTAATCGGACCGCCACAGAAGAGGCAAGGTTGACGGCCGGAAGCGACAATC
>JBJTUU010000009.1:0-3279 GCA_046080845.1 Actinomycetales bacterium
AGATTTTTCGCGCCTGCGTAAGTACAAGATGAACGAACTCCGGCGATGATGTCATCGATTAAATCTTCAACTCCGGGGCGAACTGGGTCTAAGTACATTCGTGATGAAGAGATGCCTTCTTCAAAGAGAGATTTGCGAGCCCGATCAAAGGCATCTTCACTTGAAGTACGAGCTGCAACCGCGCGCGCTGAGGCCATGCCAAAAGATTCTTTATATAAACGACCTTCGACATCAACGCGAAGATCACTTGGTGATTCATAAGTTCCGGCAAACCAAGAACCAATCATTACTGATGAAGCGCCGGCCGCTAGTGCTAGCGCAACATCTCTTGGATGACGAACTCCGCCATCGGCCCAGATATATTTCTTGAGTTTTTTCGCTTCGGCAGCGCACTCCATAACTGCTGAAAATTGTGGTCGACCAACTCCGGTCTGCATTCGAGTGGTGCACATTGCGCCTGGGCCAACTCCAACTTTTACGATATCGGCACCTGCGTTAACTAGATCGCGAACGCCTTCAGCGGTGACCACATTGCCAGCCACAATTGGAACATTGGCAATTTCGCGAATGGCTTTTAAGGCCTCCAACATTTTCTCTTGGTGGCCATGCGCAGTATCAACAACTAATAAATCAACTCCAGCAGCGATTAGCCCAGAGACTTTCTCTTTAACGTCGCCGTTAACACCTACTGCGGCTGCAACTCTTAATTTGCCACTCTTATCGAGCGCTGGCTGATAAAGCGTGGCTCGTAGCGCGCTGGTGCGTGTAAGAATTCCGACTAATTTGCCTTGTTTATCTACAACAGGTGCAAGTTTGCGATTCTTCTCGTGAAGAATTTGAAATGCGCTCTTGGCATCGACCGTGTCCGGAATGACCATTAAATCCTTGACCATGATTCGTTGTACTTGAGTAAATCGATCTGCGCCTTCCCAATCAGCTTCGGTAAGAATTCCAACTGGCTTCTCGTTTTCCACAACGATGATGGCACCGTGGGAGCGCTTATGAATCAGTGAAGCAGCGTCTGCGACGGTATTAGTTGGCTGCAAAGTAATTGGAGTATCAAAGAGAACATGGCGATCTTTCATCCAAGAAATCACATCGGCAACTACGGGGATTGGAATGTCTTGTGGAATTACCGAAAGCGCTCCGCGTCTAGCCACGGTTTCGGCCATGCGTCGGCCCGATATGGCAGTCATATTTGCAACTACTAATGGAATGGTTGCGCCGGAGCCATCGCTAGTTCTTAAATCAACATCCATTCGACTTGTGATGTTGGAACGTGAGGGAACCATAAACACATCGTCGTAAGTCAGATCGTGATTTGGCTGATGGAGCAATCGCACGTATCGAGAGTCTAGACCTATCACCGCAGGTAGGATGAATCAATGCCCGCTCCACTCATAATCGCGCGTGGCTTGCGGAAGAAATTTGGAGATTTCGAAGCAGTCGCCGGAATCGACTTTGAAGTAGCTACTGGAGAATCCTTTGGATTACTTGGTCCAAATGGCGCTGGGAAATCAACCACCATGCGCATAATTGCGGCAACTTCGAAGCGAACTTCAGGTGAGATCTCAATATTGGGTTTGGATCCGGAAGAACGAGGTCCACAAGTACGCGCCCATCTTGGCGTTGTTCCGCAGCAAGATAATTTAGATACCGAATTAACGGTTGCGGAAAACCTTTTTATTTATGGCCGTTACTTCGGATTGAGTAAAAAATTTGTTGAAAGTAAAGTCGATGAGCTCCTTGCCTTTGCGCAACTCGAAGATAAGCGCGATGTAAAAGTTGATGCCTTAAGCGGTGGCATGAAGCGTCGTTTGACGATCGCGCGAGCGCTAGTGAGCGAACCCGATATTTTGATGCTAGATGAGCCCACAACTGGTTTAGATCCACAGGCTCGACATATTCTCTGGGATCGACTCTTTAGATTAAAAGAAGATGGTGTGACGCTGATTATTACCACCCATTTCATGGATGAGGCGGAACAACTCTGCGATCGATTGATTGTTATGGATCGTGGTCGAATTATGGCGGAGGGATCACCTGCGGATTTAATTAAACGTTTTTCAACCCGGGAAGTGCTTGAAGTTCGGTTTGGTTCGGAGCGAAATAAAGAAGTTGCGCCGCAACTGAAGAGCCTCTGCGAGCGAATGGAAGAACTCCCAGATCGCCTACTTTTATATGTCGATGATGGCGAAGCCCTTTTGGAAGAGATTGCCGCAAAGAAATTGCATCCCAATACCTCATTGGTTCGACGTAGCTCATTAGAAGATGTATTCCTACGGCTCACCGGAAGAACTTTGGTGGAATGAACTCTGAAATAGATTCCGCCCAAATCACTCGGCTTGGCGCCTTTTATCTTGCGGAGCACCGAATCCGCGTTATGAGCAAGTGGAAATTAATCATTGGAATGTTGGATTTTGCTAATCCGCTTTTCTATTTAGTTGCAGTCGGAATTGGGATTGGAGTTTTAGTTACGGAAAATTCTGGGACCTCTGGAACCGGTGGGGTTTCTTACCTGACTTTTCTCGCGCCGGCTTTAGTAGCTTCGACCGCGATTACCTCTGCGATTGATGAAACTATGTTTCCGGTTTTGGAAGGTTTTAAATGGCGTAAGACTTTCTATGCTGCAAATTCTGCCCCGTTAACTGGAAGACAGATTGCACAGGGCGTGTTTCTCGCCGCGATGGCCCGGGTCATATTTAGCGTCTTCATTTACTGGGTTATATTGCTGGTTTTTGGCATTCTGGATTTTTCAAGTTGGCGATTGCCATTCATCGCACTTTTTGGCGGTGCGGCATTTGGCGCGGTTGTAATTGGGGTAGTTGGCCGAGTACAGAACGATGATCTATTTATGTCTATTTTTAGTCGGCTGGTGGTTACTCCGCTCTTTTTATTCTCTGGAACCTTCTTTCCGCTTTCGAGTATGCCGAGTTTTATCCAACCGCTGGGATGGATTTCACCACTCTGGCATTCCGCAGAACTAAGTCGTCACTTCGCTTATGGCTATCCGTTATCTAGCTTGATGATTTTTATCCATCTAACTTATTTGATATTGGTAACTCTCATCGGAATGGAATTAGCTGGTCGACAATTCACCAGGCGGCTCGAGCGATGAGCAACGCCGTCCAAATCGCCGATGCGCGATCCGAAAAACTTGGCTACCAACTTTATGCCGGTCGCGCCCGTGCCATCTTGGAGCGCGGGTTTATCGCATTTCGTTCATCTACCTGGGTACCAATCGCAACCGGCTTTATCGAACCGGTTCTCTATCTCCTC
>JBJTUU010000010.1:0-7116 GCA_046080845.1 Actinomycetales bacterium
ATCGCCCGAAGCTTTTCGAGTTGCAATCTCCTTATCTATGGGAAATTCTTTGAGCGACTTAAATATGTCTTCAGGGATTTCTTGTTTTTGGAGGCGATCCAAGAGCGCAGCCCGCTCTGGGTTAGCGCTTCGCCAAAGTTGAAATTGCTCCGACCAGCACTTCTTAATCTCTTGATTGCGCATCGCTACCGCTTCGACGTGTTGCTTTACCGAATCAGGATAATTGAAATCATCTAACGGCAGCCCAAGGATTTCTTTAGTTGCTTTTACCTCATCTGCGCCAAGGGCTGAGCCATGAGATTTTGCGGTATTACGAGCGCTTGGAGCTGGCCATGCAATAACTGATTTGAGTCGGATTAAGGTTGGTTGTTCCGATTCTGATGCGGCAGATTGCATGGCGTTATCTAGCGCGCCGCGATCTACATTTCCGTCAGGTAATGTCGCTACTTCAAAAACTTTCCAACCATATGCTAAGTATCTAGCGCTAACATCTTCGGTGAACGCATGGTGAGTATCGCCATCTATCGAGATTCGGTTATCGTCATAGATAACTTTTAGCGAGCCAAGTCGTTGTGTGCCCGCAAGTGATGATGCTTCGGCGCTGACGCCTTCTTGAATGTCACCGTCGCTACAGATCACCCAGATGTTGTGGTCAAATGGACTGGTTCCTGGTGCGGCGGCCGGATCAAATAGTCCACGTTTGTATCTAGCGGCCATTGCCAGTCCAACTGCATTTGCAATTCCTTGGCCAAGCGGACCAGTGGTGGTTTCTACGCCAGCGGTATGGCCAAACTCAGGGTGGCCTGGAGTTAACGAACCCCAGGTTCGAAAGGCTTTGAGATCTTCAATTCTCAATCCGTAATTACTAAATAAGAGTTGTATGTAGAGCGTCAGGGATGAATGCCCACAAGAGAGTACAAAGCGATCTCGACCAATCCAATCTGGATCTCTTGGGTCATGGCGCAGGAATCTTTGAAACAAGGTGTAAGCAACCGGCGCCAGAGACATCGCAGTACCGGGATGCCCATTGCCAACTTTCTGGACTGCATCCATGGCCAACGCTCGCGCGACGGCAACCGCCTGATCATCTAACTGCTGCCATGCTGGCGGATTGGGTAACTTCGGGCTCATCGGATAATCCTTACCCTACCCGTTACCGCGAGATTCCAAGCTGCGAGCCACACCAGTACCGAACCCAAAATATGGAGCGCTACCACCAGTTCTGGTAACCCAGTGAAGTATTGAAGGTAGCCGATGCCACCCTGCGCTATCGCGGCAACGAGAAAGATTCGTACTCTTCGACCCAGCAGTTCTTTTACAGGTTCGGATTCACCAACCGAGATCGCTATTAGAAGTGAGATGGCAACTCCAAAGAGTGCTATCACCAAATCAGCGTGAATCCAGGAAACCGTCTTGGCATCAAAGGGAAAGCGTTCGGCGGTCGCATCACCAGCATGCGGTCCGCTACCTGTAACAATCGTTCCTGCAGTAAGGACTATGAAGGTCAAGATCACCATAATTCGAATCAAACGTTTGGTTAGCGTCTTTAACTGAAGAACTTCGGCAGAGTTTCGGAAAATTCTTGCCCTGAGTGAGGCTGCCGCTGCGATTAAAAGGATTGAGAGAATGAAATGTCCGGCGACGGTTGCTGGATTTAAACCAGTTAAGACTGTAATACCCCCAAGGAGCGCCTGGGCAACGATGCCAAGCATTTGAATGGAGCCGAGTTTTAACAAGCTTCGATTTCTTTTGAGGATCGTGGCAACCAGGACCAGCGCATTTAATAGAAGAAGAAATGTAAGTAGTCGATTTCCGAATTCAATCCACGCATGTAACGGGGCTTCTGGTTGGTCTGCTGTAGGTGTGTATGAACCTGGAGTGCATTCCGGCCAAGTTGAGCAACCTAAACCAGATCCGGTTAATCGAACAGCCGCGCCGGTAATCACAATCGCAGATTGTGTGATCACCATCAAAGTGGCAATCACTCCCAAGAACCCAGGGCTCTTATCTGTTGAGTTCCCGCTCGTCACAGGGAGAGCCTACGGAGAAGGTCGCCAGCCGAGTGGCGGGGGCGAGGGATTTACGCAACAATAACGTTGTGAAAACAGCCACTCGAAATCCGGATGAGCGAACGCGAGATCAGGTCGCGCGCACCATCTTGGAATCCGGTCCCTCGACCGCTGTAGTTCTGGCTAGTCGACTCAAGCTAACCCCAGCAGGAATCCGTCGCCATCTCGACACCTTGATCGAGGAGGGATTATTGGAGGAGCGCGAGCCACATAGCAGAAGTACCCGCACCCGCGGTCGCCCCTCCAAAGTTTTTGTGATGAGTGATAAAGGTCGGGAGCGATTTGAGCATTCCTACGATGATCTAGCTGTGTCGGCTTTGAAATATCTAGCAACCACGGGCGGAGATCATCTTGTTAATGGATTTGCTAAGCAACGAAGTGAAGAGATGGTGCGGCGCGGACAACCATTGGTAAAGAAAAGTTCAGCGCCTCGAGAAAAATCTAAACAACTTGCAAAATTTTTAAGCCAAGAAGGTTATGCGGCTAGTACTCATTCCCATGGAATTGGGGTTGAGCTGTGCCAGCACCATTGTCCGATTGCCCATGTCGCTGCGGAGTTTCCTCAGCTATGCGATGAGGAGACCAAAGCTTTCTCTCAATTACTCGGCTCGCACGTCCAGAGATTGGCCACCATTGCCCACGGCGATGGCGTCTGTACCACATTTATTCCAGAGCCAGAGAAGTTAAACTCAAAAGTTAAACGAGAAAATAGAAAAGGAAAATAATGACCCAGACTGCACATCCAGAACTTGAAGGAATCGGAAAATATCAGTACGGCTGGGCCGATCGCGATGTAGCTGGCGAGAAGAGCAAACGCGGACTCAACGAAGATGTCGTTAGAGATATCTCATCAAAGAAGAGTGAACCGCAATGGATGTTGGATCTACGTCTTAAAGGATTAGCGCTTTTTGATAAAAAACCAATGCCAAATTGGGGATCTGATTTATCAACTATCGACTTCGACAACATTAAATACTTTGTTCGTTCTACTGAGAAGCAGGCAAAATCTTGGGAAGATTTACCGGAAGACATTAAAAACACTTACGACAAATTAGGTATTCCAGAAGCAGAGCGCCAACGGCTAGTAGCCGGTGTCGCCGCCCAATATGAATCCGAAGTTGTCTACCATTCAATTCGAGAAGATCTAGAGGCGCAGGGCGTGTTGTTTCTCGACACAGATAGCGGGTTGAAAGAACATGAGGAGCTTTTTAAGGAGTATTTCGGCACCGTAATCCCGGTTGGCGATAACAAGTTTGCCGCCTTAAACACCGCGGTCTGGTCCGGCGGATCTTTTATCTACGTTCCGAAGGGCGTTCATGTTGAGATACCGCTCCAGGCTTATTTCCGCATCAACACCGAGAATATGGGCCAGTTCGAACGAACCTTGATTATTGCGGACGAAGGTTCTTACGTTCACTACGTAGAAGGTTGTACTGCTCCGATTTATTCAACAGATTCGCTCCACTCTGCAGTGGTTGAAATCATTGTCAAGAAAAATGCAAGAGTTCGATACACCACAATCCAAAATTGGTCTAACAATGTTTATAACCTTGTAACGAAACGCGCAACTTGCGCTGAGGGTGCAACTATGGAATGGATAGATGGAAATATCGGCTCCAAAGTAACCATGAAGTATCCAGCGGTTTTTATGATGGGTCCACATGCAAAAGGAGAAACCCTCTCAATTGCTTTTGCCGGCGAAGGCCAACATCAAGATGCCGGCGCGAAGATGGTTCACGCCGCGCCACACACATCTTCAACAATCATTTCCAAATCAGTAGCGCGCGGTGGTGGCAGAACTTCTTACCGCGGGTTAGTACAGATTCAAGAGGGAGCCCACAATTCTAAGAGCACCGTAAAGTGCGATGCGCTTCTAGTAGACACAATTTCAAGATCAGATACGTACCCGTATGTAGATGTAAGGGAAGATGACGTCGCGATGGGTCACGAAGCAACAGTTTCGAAAATCAGCGACGATCAACTTTTCTATCTGATGTCCCGTGGTTTAACCGAAGATGAAGCTATGGCGATGATTGTTCGTGGCTTTATTGAGCCGATCGCTCGCGAACTTCCGATGGAGTATGCGCTGGAGCTAAACCGATTAATTGAATTGCAGATGGAAGGCGCGGTCGGTTAATGAATTCCCTTCCTACAAACTATCTGACTCCAACAGGTCGTGAAGAGGCTTGGCGATTTACCCCGCTAAAACGGTTAGCCGGACTTCACGATAAAACGATTCCGGTAACTGACCGAATCTCGATATCTCTGGTCGGAAATGCAAGACCTGGATTTAAAGTTGAGACCGTCTCAGCATCTGAATTAGCACCGATTTCAAAGAGCGACGATGTTGTTGTGCAACGAATTCGTAGCGAAGTTTCCCAAGTTACGCATTTAAAGATAGAGAAGGAAGCGATAGTTGCTGAACCCATCTTCTTGCAACGCGCTACCTCTGGTTCTAAGGAGTTTTCTCGTACCGTGATAACTGCGAGCCCGCATTCGAAGGCAACTGTCGTTGTTGAAAATAGTGGTACCGGTGTAATCGGAGAAGAGATTGAAATCAGATTAGAAGCTGGTGCGAATTTAACTTTTATCTCACTGCAAGAGTGGAGCGGCCAATCAGTTCACTTGGGCCGACATCACGCAATCGTTGGCCGAGATGCTAATTTCAACTCCATCACAATCACGATTGGCGGTTCCCTGGTGCGGTTATTGCCTACTGTTGAATACTCAGACCAAGGTGGCAACGCCGAGCTTCTAGGATTGTATTTTGCAACTGATGGACAGCATTTAGAACATAGAGTGCATGTAGAGCACGGAATCCCAAATGGAAAGTCGCGCGTAACCTACAAGGGAATCCTGGCTGGTGCCGAAGCAAGAACGGTATGGATTGGCGATGTTTTCATTCGCGGAAATGCCGAGGGCACCGACACTTATGAATTGAATAAGAATCTTTTACTCACAGATGGCGCTCGAGCCGATTCGGTACCAAATCTAGAGATCGAAACCGGTCAAATAATCGGCGCCGGACACGCCAGCACCACGGGGCGATTTGATGATGAACAATTGTTCTACCTAATGTCACGAGGTATCCCAATGGAGGAAGCCCGCAAACTCGTTATCCGTGGCTTCTTTGGTGAAATTGTTAGCCGAATCGGAATCGACGCAGTGGAAGAACGCTTGATGGACCGGATTGATTCGCAGTTAGCGAAGGTCGGTGCCTGATGCCAGCAAACTTGAAGTTTTCCGAGTTGGTGTCCGGCAAACCGGTAAAAGTTTCATTGGATAACACCGACGTCTGCGTTGTTCGAGTAAATGATGAGGTGTTTGCAGTCTCTGATACTTGCTCTCATGCCGAAGCATCGTTGTCGGAAGGCGAAGTCACAGAATTCAAAATCGAATGTTGGCTCCACGGAGCAGAATTCGATTTGCGAAGTGGGGAAGCGGTAACACCGCCAGCCACAGTGCCACTTATCCAATATCAAGTATCGCGTGACGGAGATTCCGTCACGATAAATGAACCAGTTCGGTAGGAGAAGGCGTGTCAAAACTAGAAATTAAGAATTTACAGGTTGGCGTTGAAACCGAAGCCGGGCTTACCCCGATTCTCAAGGGCGTTGATTTAACTATCAATTCAGGTGAAGTGCATGCCATCATGGGTCCAAACGGATCTGGAAAATCAACTTTGGCATACTCAATCGCTGGTCATCCAAAGTATTCAATCACAGGCGGAACTGTGACACTGGACGGAGTCGATATTCTCGAGATGAGCGTGGATGAGCGCGCCAAGGCCGGACTTTTCCTTGCGATGCAATATCCAGTCGAAGTTCCAGGAGTTTCAGTTGCAAATTTCTTGAGAACAGCGGCGACTGCGCTACGAGGTGAGGCTCCTAAAGTAAGAACTTGGGTGGGAGAAGTAAAAGAGGCGATGAGCAAACTTGCTATGGATCCTGCTTTCGCCGAGCGAAGTGTTAATGAGGGCTTCTCTGGTGGCGAGAAGAAGCGCCATGAAATTCTCCAGTTGGAACTACTAAAACCTAAAATCGCAATTCTTGATGAAACTGATTCCGGGCTTGATGTTGACGCCTTGCGCGTTGTCTCGGAGGGTGTAAATCGAGTCAAACAAGACCAAAATCTTGGAATTATGTTGATTACCCATTACACCCGCATTTTGCGCTACATAAAACCTGATTTTGTTCATGTTTTTGCCGGCGGAAAGATTGTAGAAGAAGGCGGTCCTGAGTTAGCCGAGCGCTTAGAGGAGAAGGGCTACTCAGAATACGTGAAGGCATAGCGTGACCAAGATCTTAGATGTAGCAACGCTACGAAGAGATTTCCCGATCTTTGAACGGAAGATTCGCGGGAATCGTTTGATATACCTAGATAGCGCTGCCACGTCACAGAAGCCAAACGCAGTACTCGATGCCGAGCGTAATTTCTATACGCAACACAATGCGGCTGCCCATCGGGGGGCTCATCTGCTTGCCGAAGAAGCGACCGAGGCCTACGAGAAGGCCCGCTTGACCGTGGCAAATTTCCTTGGAGCTCAATAGAAGAAATTATCTTCACCAAATCCGCAACCGAAAGCATCAACTTAGTTGCTTACTCACTGGGAAATGCTCCGCAAGGTTCGAGGTTTCATATCGGAGTTGGCGATGAGATTGTGGTCTCTGAGATGGAGCACCATGCAAATCTGGTTCCGTGGCAGGAGTTGGCTAACCGCAGCGGTGCCAAATTACGTTGGTTCAAGGTTACGGATAACGGACGATTGGATTTAAGTAATTTAGATGAATTAATTACGAATCGAACTCGAATCGTCGCTCTAACTCACCAATCAAACGTCCTTGGAACTATCAATACATTTGATGAAATCTCTAAGCGAACTAAAGCAGCCGGAGCGCGGTTACTAATCGATGCGTGTCAATCTGCACCACATCTTCCGATAAACGTGAAAGAGCTCGGTTGTGACTTCCTAACCTTCTCTGGACATAAAGCTCTTGGGCCAACGGGAATTGGAGTGCTCTGGGGGAGGAAAGAACTTCTAGATGCC
>JBJTUU010000011.1:0-11677 GCA_046080845.1 Actinomycetales bacterium
CGCGCTCACGAATAATCGTGTAGATGCGCGCAATCTCTTTACGGACCGCGGTCAATCGACCGTGGCTCTCCAATTGGCCAGTGGCTGCTTGGAAACGTAGATTAAAGAGCTCTTCTTTTAACTCTTGCAGATTTAGTTGAAGTTCATCAGTGGTCTTGCCACGGAACTCATCTGCGCCAGTTACTTTTGACATTATGCCTCCTCACGCAAAACAACACGGGACTTGACGGGAAGTTTGTGGGCGGCGCGAGAGAGCGCAGCATTTGCAATATCAAGAGTGACGCCAGAGATCTCAAAGAGAACTCGACCTGGCTTGACGTTTGCAATCCAAAATTCAGGTGAGCCCTTACCGGAACCCATACGAGTTTCAGCAGGCTTCTTAGTTAGTGGACGATCTGGATAGATATTGATCCAAACCTTTCCACCACGCTTGATGTAACGAGTCATGGCAATACGAGCAGCTTCAATTTGGCGGTTAGTTACATAACCACCCTCAGTTGCTTGTAGACCGAAATCGCCGAAAGCCACCGCAGTTCCACCCTTTGCATTTCCAGATCGAGATGGACGGTGTTGCTTACGGAATTTAACGCGACGTGGAATCAACATTACGCCTCGCCTCCTTCGCTACTTGTTGGAGTTTCAGTTGTTGGAGTTTCAGCGGCGCGCTCTTCAACTGAAGTTGTTGTAACTTCGCCGCGAGGTGCTCGTGGTGCGCGACGTGGCTTCTCTGCCTTTGCCGCTTTCGCAGCCGCAAGTGCCGCAGCTTCGCGCTCGGCGCGGGATTCGATTACTTCACCCTTATAAATCCAAACCTTTACACCGATGCGACCGAATGTTGTATGTGCTTCATGGAAGCCATAATCAATATCGGCGCGGAGCGTGTGTAGTGGAACGCGTCCTTCACGATAGAACTCAGAGCGTGACATTTCAGCGCCACCAAGTCGACCACCGCATTGGACACGGATTCCCTTTGCACCAGCTTTAAATGCAGTCTGCATCGCTTTGCGCATTGCGCGACGGAAAGAGACACGAGCAGCTAGCTGTTCTGCGATTCCTTGGGCGACGAGTTGCGCATCAATTTCTGGGTTCTTTACTTCAAGAATATTTAACTGAACTTGCTTTCCAGTCATCTTCTCGAGATCAAGGCGGAGGCGATCCGCTTCAGTTCCGCGACGACCAATCACAATTCCGGGGCGTGCGGTATGGAGATCGATGCGAACACGCTCACGGGTACGCTCGATTTCAATTCGAGATACACCAGCGCGCTCCATCTTCGCTTCCATGAGGCGTCGAATTTCAACATCTTCTTTTACATAATCCTTATAAAGTTTCTCGGCATACCAACGTGATTTAAATTCCGTTGTGATTCCAAGGCGGAAGCCGTGTGGATTTATTTTTTGACCCATTTACTTGGCCTCCTTCTTCGCTTTAGGCGCTGCTTTCTTAGTTGCAGCTTTCTTTGCCGTTGCCTTCTTCGCGGTCGCCTTCTTAGCTGGCTTCGCTTCAGCAGCAGTTTCAGTCGCGGTTTCGGTAACTTCAGTTGGCGCTAACTTCGCAAGTTTGCGTTGCGCTTCCTTTGAGATCGGACGATAGTTCTTATCATCAGAGAGGGTTACCGAAATTTGTGAAGAACGTTTCAAGATTTCATATCCACGACCTTGGGCGCGTGGGCGATAACGCTTCATAGTGAAGCCCTCATCTACCAACGCTTCAGTTACCCAAAGTTCAGAGGCATCGCGGATCGCAGGATTCTTCTGCTTGGCATTAGCGACCGCCGAATTAAGAAGTGTGTAAACCTCTTGGGAGACCGCCATTTGGCGAGAGAACTTGGCAATACGAATTGCTTCATCAGCGCGCTGTCCGCGGATCATATTTACAACGCGGCGCGCTTTCTGTGGGGTTACTCGGATATTGCGTAGCTTGGCTTTTGCAATTAAAGGTGTATTACTCGGCACGGGTCACCGTCCGATCTTCTTGTTTGACGTGGCCACGGAAAGTACGAGTTGGAGCGAACTCGCCAAGCTTGTGACCAATCATCGCCTCAGTTACATAAACCGGAACATGCTTACGACCATCGTGTACCGCGATGGTGTGGCCGATCATCGAAGGAGTGATCATTGAGCGACGTGACCAAGTCTTAATAACATTCTTAGTGCTGGCGCCGTTCTGTTCATCCACCTTCTTTTCGAGGTGATGATCCACGAATGGACCCTTCTTCAGACTACGTGGCACGGTGCTCCTATCGGCTCTTGTTTGCTGGACGACGTCGGACAATTAACTGATTGCTTGCTTTCTTCTTACGAGTGCGCGCTTCAGGTTTACCCCAAGGTGATACTGGATGGCGACCGCCGGAGGTCTTTCCTTCACCACCACCATGTGGGTGATCTACTGGGTTCATAACAACACCACGAACAGTTGGGCGACGTCCCTTCCAACGGGAGCGACCAGCTTTTCCGGAGCTGATATTTGATTGTTCGGCATTACCAACAGTTCCAACTGTGGCGCGGCAACGAACATCAACATTTCTAATTTCGCCAGATGGCATACGGAGTTGTGCGTAAGGACCATCTTTTGCAACTAACTGAACTGCAGCGCCAGCCGAACGTGCGATTCGGGCACCGCCACCAGGTCGAGTTTCAATTGCGTGAATCATGGTTCCGACTGGGATATTGCGAAGTGGCAAGTTATTGCCAGGCTTGATATCGGCAGCTGGACCATTTTCAATCTTGGTGCCTTGTGAAATTCCATCTGGTGCGATGATGTAACGCTTCTCGCCATCAGCAAAATGAATTAGCGCGATTCGAGCAGAACGATTTGGATCGTATTCAATATGTGCCACGGTTGCGGGAACGCCATCTTTATCGTTACGTAGAAAATCAACAACGCGATAGGCGCGCTTGTGGCCGCCACCTTGGTGGCGAGTTGTGATTCGACCAGCCGCATTACGGCCGCCCTTGGAATTAATGGGGCGGATCAATGACTTCTCTGGCGTGCTGCGAGTAACTTCTGCGAAGTCGGCGACGATGCGTCCGCGCGAGCTCGGCGTTACTGGCCTGAGTTTACGAAGTGCCATATCTGTTCCTTATCTCCCGGTCTCAATCAATAGATTTAAGAGACTGGGCCTCCGAAGATGTCAATTCGCTCGCCAGGTGCAATCTGAACGATTGCGCGCTTGGTGTCGCTACGCTTTCCATTACCGAAACGGGAGAGCTTTCGCTTTCCTTCACGATTCATCGTATTAACTTTCAATACGCGAACTTTGAAAATCTTTTCAACTGCAATCTTGATTTCAGTCTTATTTGCAGTTGGGGCAACCAAGAAGGTGTACTTATTCTCATCAAGCATGCTGTAAGACTTCTCAGATACGACCGGTGCAATTAGTACTTCGCGATGTTCTTTCATGCGGAGACTCCTAACTCAGATTCCCGGCCGACCGCTTTTGTGGAAGTTCCTTTAGCAGGACCTGCGACAAACTCGGTAAGCGCTTTCTTTGAGAAGACAACATCATCAGCAACGACTACGTCATATGCATTTAATTGATCTTGACGGATTAAGTGAAGATCGGATTCATTACGAAGTGAAAGCCAGGCGCTCTCTTCACCGTGGGCAAGCACAACCAACAATCGCTCGCGAGCTGAGAATTGGCGAACCGCCTTAATGGCTGCCTTGGTCTTTAACTCTCCGGCAATTTCAGAGATAACGTGAATGCGCTCATTGCGTTGACGATCTGAGAGAACGCCACGGAGCGCTGCCTTAATCATCTTCTTTGGAGTCCGCTCGTCATACTTGCGAGGAACTGGACCTTGAGCCACGCCACCATGGCGCTGATTTGGGGAACGAGTCGAACCCTGACGTGCGCGACCAGTTCCTTTCTGCTTGAAAGGTTTCTTACCGCCACCGCTAACTTCGCCACGGTTCTTTGCTTTATGAGTTCCTTGGCGAGCTGCATTTAATTGTGCAGTCACAACTTGGTGGATCAACGGAATGTTCACTTGAACATCGAAGATTTCTGCGGGTAGATCGATGGATCCGGCCTTAGCGCCTTTCGCATCTTTAATCTCAACGGTCAATGACATTACGCACCCGCCTTCTTCATAACTTCGCTAGCCACGCTCTTCGAAGCGGTGCGAATCATTACGCGTGAACCGTTGATGCCAGGAATTGATCCTTTAACGAGAATCAAATTCTTTTCCGCATCAACTGAATGGATCGTTAGATTCTGCATGGTTACAGTGTCGATACCCATCCGACCGCTCATGCGCTTACCTTTGAATACGCGACCTGGAGTTGTACGGTTACCGATAGAGCCTGAGGTGCGGTGCTTTCGCTCAACACCATGGCCATCGCCAAAACCGCGGAAGTTGTGGCGCTTCATAACACCAGCAGTTCCTTTTCCGATTGAGGTGCCTTGCGCATCAATTACTTCACCAGCTGTAAATAAATCTGCTTTAACTTCTTGTCCCACTGTGTAATTTGCGGCAGCGCCAGTGCGGATCTCGCCAACATAGCGACGTGGCGTTACGCCCGCCTTTGCAAATTGTCCAACTAGTGGCTTAGTAACTTTCTTTGGATCAATTGCGCCGAAAGCAAGTTGCACCGCTTCGTAGCCATCTTTCTCAAGCGTGCGTACTTGGGTCACAACACATGGACCTGCTTGTACGACAGTTACCGGAACAACTCGATTGTTCTCATCGAAGGCCTGGGTCATACCGAGCTTTACGCCAAGGATTCCCTTGATCGCGCTTCCCTTTGATTGTGTAGTAGTCATCGTCAGGTCCCCTTAGAGCTTTATCTCAATATCGACGCCAGCAGGAAGATCGAGGCGCATCAATGAATCCACAGTCTTTGGAGTTGGATCGATGATGTCGATCAAACGTTTGTGGGTGCGCATCTCAAAATGTTCGCGGCTGTCCTTATATTTATGAGGAGAGCGAATAACACAATAAGTGTTCTTCTCAGTAGGCAGCGGAACTGGGCCCGCGACCGTTGCACCTGTGCGCTCGACAGTTTCGACGATTTTCTTCGCCGAGGTATCGATCACCTCATGGTCATAGGCCTTGAGCCTGATGCGGATCTTCTGTCCCGCCATTTTCTTCCTCTCGCTCTCTAAACTGCTTGTTATTAAGTTTTATTAAGTGGAGCGAGTCTCCCCGCTCCACTTAATTCAATTTATTTACTTCTTGATCTTGGTTACGCGACCTGCACCAACGGTGCGGCCACCTTCACGGATAGCGAAACGAAGACCTTCTTCCATAGCAACTGGTTGGATCAAGGTGACAGCCATTGAAGTGTTGTCGCCAGGCATAACCATTTCAGTTCCGGATGGAAGTGTTACAACACCGGTCACGTCAGTTGTACGGAAGTAGAACTGTGGACGGTAGTTATTAAAGAATGGAGTGTGACGTCCGCCTTCATCCTTTGAAAGGATGTAAGCAGATGCATCGAACTCGGTGTGAGGTGTTACAGATCCTGGCTTGCAGACGACCTGGCCACGCTCAACATCTTCGCGCTTTAGTCCGCGGAGAAGTAGACCGACGTTCTCACCAGCTTGTCCCTCATCAAGAAGCTTGCGGAACATTTCAACGCCAGTAATAACGGTCTTCTGTGAATCTGGACGGATACCAACGATTTCAACTTCTTCGTTGACCTTGACGATACCGCGCTCGATACGACCAGTTACAACAGTTCCACGACCAGTAATCGTGAATACGTCTTCAACTGGCATCAAGAATGGCTTATCAACTTCACGAGTTGGCTGTGGAATAAAGGTATCGACAGCGTTCATGAGCTCCATAATCTTCTCGGCCCAAGCAGCATCTCCTTCGAGAGCCTTAAGCGCTGAGATACGGACGATTGGTGTGTCCTTACCTGGGAATTCATACTTATTAAGTAGGTCGCGAACTTCTTCCTCAACTAGAGCAAGAATTTCTTCGTCATCGACCATGTCAGACTTATTTAGCGCTACGACGATTGATGGAACGCCAACCTGACGTGCAAGGAGAACGTGCTCCTTGGTCTGTGGCATTGGGCCGTCAGTTGCAGCTACAACAAGGATCGCGCCATCCATTTGGGCGGCGCCGGTGATCATGTTCTTGATGTAGTCAGCGTGACCTGGGCAGTCAACGTGTGCGTAGTGACGCTTCTCTGTCTGGTATTCGATATGTGCGATTGAGATGGTGATACCACGCGCCTTTTCTTCTGGCGCTTTATCAATCTGATCGAATGGGGTAAATGGATTTACATCCGGATACTTGTCGTGAAGCACCTTGGAAATCGCAGCAGTAAGAGTGGTCTTACCGTGGTCGATGTGACCAATGGTGCCGATGTTTGCGTGCGGCTTTGTCCGCTCGAACTTTGCCTTTGCCACTGTGTTACTCCTTTTTTTCTTTCTTTATCTTCTGCTTGGGTTACTACTCGCCGCGAATCTTCGCGATGATTTCTTTCGAAACCGCCGCAGGAACTTCTGCGTAGGAATCGAATTGCATGCTGTAACTCGCCCGACCCTGAGTTCTGCTTCGAAGATCTCCGACATAGCCGAACATCTCTGATAGCGGAACAAGAGCCCTGACAATGCGAGCACCGGCTCGCTCATCCATGGCCTGGATTTGGCCACGACGGCTATTTAGATCGCCGATGACGTCGCCCATGAAATCTTCAGGGGTAGTGACTTCAACGGACATCATTGGCTCGAGGAGAACAGGGCCAGCAAGTCTTGCTGCTTCCTTGAACGCCGCGATTCCAGCAATCTTGAAGGCCAACTCCGATGAGTCAACATCGTGGTACGCGCCATCAAGAAGACTTACACGTACATCAGTTAGCGGATAACCAGCGAGTGGTCCGCTTGCCATAGCTTCTTGGCAACCATCATCAACTGATGGGATGTACTCCTTAGGGATACGTCCGCCGGTAATTTTATTGACGAACTCATATCCACCCTCAACTGCACCGACTGCAAGTGGCTCGAGTGCGATCTGGATTTTTGCGAACTGTCCAGAACCACCGGTCTGTTTTTTGTGGGTGTAGTCATAACGATCAACTGGCTTGCGAAGGGTTTCGCGATAAGCAACTTGTGGCTTACCAACATTTGCTTCGACTTTAAATTCACGCTTCATGCGATCTACCAAGATTTCCAGATGGAGCTCGCCCATTCCTCCGATAATTGTCTGGCCAGTTTCTTCATCGGTGCGAACGTGGAAAGTTGGATCTTCTTCCGCAAGACGTTGAATCGCAACGCCAAGTTTTTCCTGGTCGCCCTTGGTCTTTGGTTCAATCGCAACGTGGATAACTGGATCTGGGAAATCCATTGATTCGAGGATTACTGGATTATCGATATCGCAGAGAGTGTCGCCGGTTGTGGTGTCCTTAAGACCCATCACCGCGATGATGTCTCCGGCTGAGGCTTGTGGGATTTCTTCACGCTTATTTGCGTGCATTCGATAAATCTTTCCGATTCTTTCTTTACGATCTTTAGTTGAATTCAAAACTCCGGTTCCTGCTTCAAGAACGCCCGAATAAATTCGAACGAAGGTCAATTTTCCAAGATGGGGATCGCTCATGATCTTGAAGGCAAGTGATGAATAAGGTTCCGAAGGATCTGGCTTACGTGCAATCTCAACTTCCTTATTTCCCATCTTGGTGCCGACGATTGCATCGACATCGAGTGGTGAAGGCAAGTAACGAGTTACTGCATCCAGCATTGGTTGGACACCTTTGTTCTTAAATGCAGAACCGGTTAAAACTGGAGTCAATTTGTATGCGAGTGTTGCTCGGCGGATACCAGCGATAATTTCATCTTCGCTCAACTCTTCGCCGCCCAGGTATTTCTCCATGATTGCGTCATCGCAATCTGCAAGAGTTTCAATCATTGTATGGCGAGCTTCGTCGCACTTAGTCTTGAGATCTGCTGGAATCTCTTCGACTACATAATCTTCACCCTTTTGGGTT
Source organism: Actinomycetales bacterium (assembly GCA_046080845.1). Lineage (GTDB taxonomy): Bacteria > Actinomycetota > Actinomycetes > Nanopelagicales > Nanopelagicaceae > MAG-120802. The sequence goes on from JBJTUU010000011.1 coordinate 7,945, forward strand.
TCACCGCGCCAAGTTAAAGCCTTCATAGAAATTAAATCGACAACGCCGATGAAATCTGCTTCAACGCCAATTGGAACTTGTAGCACTAGCGCCTTTGCGCCAAGCCGGGAACCAATCATTTCAACGCAGCGATCAAAGTTTGCGCCAGTTCTATCTAATTTATTAACAAAGCAAATTCGGGGCACGTTGTACTTATCTGCTTGGCGCCAGACGGTTTCAGATTGTGGCTCAACACCAGCCACGCCATCGAAAACTGTTACTGCGCCATCGAGAACGCGAAGAGAGCGCTCTACTTCAACGGTGAAGTCAACGTGGCCCGGGGTATCGATGATATTAATAGTGTGGTTCTTCCACTGGCAGGTAGTTGCCGCAGAAGTAATAGTGATGCCGCGCTCTTGTTCCTGTTCCATCCAGTCCATGGTGGCTGCGCCTTCGTGGACTTCACCGATCTTGTAGTTGATACCGGTGTAGAAAAGGATGCGCTCGGTAGTAGTTGTCTTACCGGCGTCGATGTGAGCCATGATGCCGATATTGCGCACCTTGGCTAGATCAAGAGCAGTCGCAGTTGTCATCATTACCACCTGTAATGAGCAAACGCCTTGTTTGCTTCAGCCATCTTGTGGGTGTCTTCTCGCTTCTTAACTGCAGCGCCTAATCCATTTGAGGCATCAATCATCTCGTTAGCAAGACGATCTGCCATTGACTTCTCGCGACGCAGGAGAGCGTTATCTACTAACCAACGAAGGCCAAGAGTTGTGGAACGAGCAGCTTTAACTTCAACTGGGACTTGGTAGGTAGCGCCACCGACTCGACGTGAACGAACTTCAACAGCTGGCTTCACATTATCGAGCGCGCGCTTCAAAGTAATTACGGGATCAACTTCAGTCTTAGTGCGGCAATTCTCAAGTGCGTCATAAACAATTCGCTCAGCGGTAGAACGCTTACCGTGAGATAACACTTTATTAATTAGCGCAGTAACAACTGGTGAGTTATAGACCGGATCTGCGATAACCGGTGATTTCGGAGCGGGACCTTTACGTGGCATTACTTCTTCTCCTTCTTCGCTCCGTAGCGGGATCGCGCTTGCTTGCGATCTTTTACGCCTTGGGTATCTAGAGAACCACGAACAATTTTGTAACGAACGCCAGGAAGATCTTTAACGCGACCACCACGAACTAAAACAATGGAGTGCTCTTGGAGATTGTGGCCTTCGCCAGGAATGTATGCAGTAACTTCCATGCCGCTGGTGAGACGAACACGTGCCACTTTACGTAACGCAGAGTTCGGCTTCTTAGGAGTAGTTGTATAAACGCGTGTGCAAACGCCACGACGTTGTGGACTACCTTTTAAGGCTGGCGTTGTTGTCTTATCTGACTTATCAACGCGACCCTTACGGACCAACTGCTGAATTGTTGGCATCATTCTCCATCTCAATAAGCTCCGACCCACGCGGTCGGGTGTGTCGCCCCTTTGGACACAAGGGCGCGAGGCTATAGGAAGCCAGGCGGGACGGTCAAAACGGGTAAGTGAGCCAAACACGCCGTTTTTTGAGAGTCAACACGCCGGGAAAAAAGGGGTTAGCCTTTACTTATGGCTACCAAAGTAAAGGTTAAGCGGGCAGTTAAAAAATCCACAACTGCTCGAACTCGTCGCGGCCGCGCAACTTCATCTCGGATAAGTTCCAAAAACCAGATAACCATCCCAGTCGAAGTACTTCGTGAGGTGAATTTGAAACCGGGCGATCAGATTGAGTTCATGATTGATAAAGAAGAGCGAATTGTGCTTGCGCCCTCAGCTGAACAAGAGTGGAAAAAGTCGCTACGGAAGCTAGCCGGCACGATGCCGCAACTTGGAAAGAACTTTGATTACAAAAAGGAGCGTCAAGAGTGGGACAGAAAAGCCACGCAGACACTTCGTGGTTGATCGCGCTACTTGATCCAGAGGATTCTCACCACACAAAGGCGCTCCGCGATTTTGAAGAGCTCACTAGCCCACCTTCAATCTCCGCATTGGCATTTGCGGAATTATTAGTTGGTTTCTATGCGGCAGATTTACCGACTTCAATCAAGGAGTTGCGTTCTGCCTTTCCCTCAATTCTCTCTATAGATACCGAATCTGCCATCTTGGGGGCTGAGATTCGGAGCAATAACAAGATAGCCTTATCAGATGCGCTAATTATTGCGACTGCGCTACGAGAGAAGTCAGATTTGCTGACCTTTGATAAGAGTATGAAAGCGGTGTATGAACGTATTAAGTAGACCCAAGCTTCGTGGTGTTATTCATTTAATAATGTCTCCGCTAGCCCTAGTTGCTGGTCTTACTCTCATCACAATTACATCCGAACTTCGCGGTCGCATCACGCTAACGATCTTTACCTTAACCGCAGTCTCGTTATTTACTTGTAGCGCGATTTACCATCGAGTGCCTTGGAGCCCCGCTGCAAAAGCAGTGTGGCGCCGCATCGACCACGCAAATATTCCGCTTCTTATTGCCGGAACTTACACCCCGTTCTCCATCTTCTTACTGGAACGGAATCAAGCCGTTATTTTGCTTTCGGTAGTTTGGATAGGCGCGATTCTTTCTGGAGTATTTCGGGTTTTCTGGCTAACCGCTCCGCGCTGGTTATATGTACCTATCTATCTCGGTCTTGGCTGGGCCGCATTCTTCTATTTTCCTGATTTTTATCGCAGCGGTGGGCTCTTGGTATTTATTTTGATTGCTTTAGGTGGGGTGCTCTATTCGGCAGGCGCAATTATCTATGCGATTAAGCGCCCAAACTTCTCCATTAATTGGTTTGGCTTCCATGAGCTATTTCATGCGCTGACCGCGGCCGCTTTTGTTTCACATTTCATCGCTGCCGTTGTTGTTATCCTTCGCTAACTATGAGCGTACATATTGGTGCCCAAAAAGGTGAGATTGCAGAACGCATACTGCTTCCGGGTGATCCACTCCGAGCTAAATGGGTGGCTGAGAATTACTTTGAGAATGTAAAGCAATATAACTCGGTAAGAAATATGTTCGGATTTACCGGAACCTATAAAGGTGAACGCGTCTCGGTACAAGGCACTGGCATGGGACTTCCTTCTGCCTCGATTTACGTAACTGAATTGTTTAATGATTACGATGTCCAAGTCGCGATTCGAATTGGAACCGCTGGCGGTATCCAAGATAAAACAAAGGTCGGCGATTTAATTCTTGCGATGACTGCTTCTACTGATTCCAATATCAACCGTAGATTTACTAATGGTCTAGATTTTGCTCCGCACTGTGACTTCCATCTTCTACAAGCAGCCTATGAAGCTAGTAAGAAATTTGAACGAGTTCATGTCGGTGGCGTCTCATCAATGGACTTCTTCTATGACGAAACTGATTCGGCTAAGAAGTTACAACAACACGGCGTGCTAGCCCTTGAAATGGAGGCCAACCAGCTCTACTCAATTGCGGCCCGCAAAAATCGCCGCGCGCTTGCCATTATGACTATCTCAGATCACGTCTTTACCCATGAAGCAATGGATTCCGAAGCGCGGGAGCGAACCTTGAACGATATGGTCGAGGTTGGCCTACACGCGTTAATTCGCGGTTAAGGCATCACCAATCCGCCATCAACTGGCACGGTAATTCCAGTTACGTAACACGAGGCATCGCTAACCAACCAGATCAAAGTTGCGGCCAACTCTTCTGGGTCGCCAAGTCGGCCGGCTGGCGCAAATGATTCCAACATCGCCACCATCTC
>JBJTUU010000012.1:0-2709 GCA_046080845.1 Actinomycetales bacterium
ATTTGATTGAAATCCAAATCAGCAAAACTAATCCAGTTACGAAAGTTGGAAGCGAGGTTCCCAAAAGAACAAATACCGAACTTAACGTATCTGGAGTTTTACCGCGGAAGTTGGCTGCCAAAATTCCGAGCGTTACGCCAACCAGCATCCAAATAATTAGAGCGCCGAGGGCTAGGGTGATGGTGATAGGTAGTGAGTCTTTTAGAAGATCAGTTACACAGGCATTCTCATTAAAGGAATAACCAAAGCTAGGAGCCGGACATTCAAAAGCAGCCTGTCCCGCGCCATAAGTTCGTCCAACAAAAATTCCAGATAGGAAGAGCCAGTATTGAGTTAGAAGTGGTTTGTCATAGCCGAGTCGAATGCGATTAGCCTCAATGATTATGTCATTACATTTCTGACCACAAGTGAGAGCAGCTGGATCAAAGGGTAGAATTGCGAAAATTACATAGACTGTGAAGGAAACTACTAGAAGGGTAATAAGCGAGATTGCGATTCGACGAAGCGCGTAAGTCAGCAATTTCTCACTCCCTTAGAACTATTCCAAACTAACAACCAACTAAGAGAAGTCCTTGGAGCATTTCTGCCCCAAGGACTCCGTACTTCAATTAATGATCAAGAATTAAGCAGTTTTACTGCTTGACCCAGATCTTTCCGTAAGCAGGGTTGCCCTGTGGTACCCAGAAGAAGACGTTCTGAAGTGAAGAACCCCAAACTTCTTGAGCTTTACCGAAGAGAGTTGGCATGTGCCAGAAATATCCAGCAGATTCCTTATCCAACGCCTTCCATAGAGCGGCTTGCTTCTTACGATCAGTCTGCTTCATCGCAGCATTGACGCGACCCTCGAATGCCTTGTAGTTAGGGTCTGCGTCATTCTGTGTCAAGTTAAAGCCACCTGAAGTGGTGAAGAGTTCTGGGATAACAGTTGATGCATTTGCCCAGTCCGCGCCCCAACCTGATGCAGACATGTCTTTCTGCTTAGCGGGGTTCATAACGGTTGAGTAGTAAGCAACTGAAATCACATTCCACTTAACTTTCAAGCCAGCCTTAGCGAAGGAAGCTTCAACGATTGGAATAGTGTCATTAAGAGCTGCGGATTGACGAACGTCAATAGTGAAACCAGTTGATGTCGCCTTCGCATAGTTATCAGGACACTTTGTCTTTGCAGACTCTAGAAGGGCCTTTGACTTCTCAATATTGCCTTCTGGCTTGAAGTCAGCACTTCCTGGACCAACGACCTTCGATGCAGCGTAATCAAGAGCTACAAGTGGGCTAATTGCGCCGGTTGCATATGAACCTGCGTACTTCTCGCCACCTGCGTAATCAAGGAGAGCCTTGATTGGCCATGCGTAATAAATAGCCTGACGTACTTCGAGACATGGCATCGTCTTTAGGTTGAATGCGTAGTAACGAGCATATGGGTCAGAGTTATTCATACGACGGTTCTTGTACTTTGCATTATCAAAGAACTTGTCGCGGTTAGTTGGAAGTGGGCCGCCGAAGTTGATAGCTGAAGGAAGTGTGTCCTCAAGCATCATCTGGTCGATAACTTCTTCATCTAGACCGTAAAGAATAATTACTTCATCTGGATAAGGAGTTCTGACTGGGTCAGAGGCCTTGGACCAGTTCTTGTTACGGACCATACGAAGTTGGGTATCGCTATTCTCAACGATCTTGTATGGGCCAGTTGATTGTGGATTCAAGTCATACTTATCGCCATTGTCCTTGCTCTTTTGAACAGGTGAGATGACGCCATAAGTTGCAAGATAGTTAAAGTCCGCAATCGACTTATTCAAGGTGAAAGTAATGGTGCGGTTGTCTTTTGAACAAGCAACAGCTTTATTGAATGCCTTTACACCTTCAGGTGTGTTCTGATATGGACCGGTGTAGATGGAGTTGCCATCTGCATCCTTCGGAATGTCTAACCAAGTAATCAGATAAGTTGGTCCACCAGGTAGAACATCTTGTGCGAAGACTCGCGAAACACCATAACGAACATGTTCGCAGTTAATTGGTGTGCCGTCTTCGAACTTGGTGCCGGGACGGAGCGTGAAGCTCCATACCTTTGCTTGCTTGCTTGGCACGCCAGTATTCGTTGCTAAGTCAGGAACAATATTTGCTCCGGCTTCACCTGGGACTGGGTTGTATGCAACCAAAGTTCTGGTGTGGAACGAATTCATGAACGCTAGATCTCGACCCGTATAGATACGAGTTGGATCCAAGTGATCAAGTCGTGGTTCATGCTCTAGCAAGTACAAAATTCCGCCTGGCTTTGGAGTCGCTGCTTGCGCTGGTGTGCTAACAACAATTACTCCCGAAATAGCCAGCGCTGCAGAAGCAGCGATTGCTAGGGCACGACGAGCAGGGAATCTGCTCATTCTGTACTCCTTTCAACAGAGATGGGTAAAGGCCCATAAAGACCTAGGGATAGTCAACCACGCTTTCTCGGGCGTGTTAAGCGATGGCGGGGGTTGTTTCAGCGTTCGGTACGGGGATCAAGCGCGTCACGAAGCGCATCGCCCACCAAATTGAAGGCAAGAACAACGACTACCAACGAACCGGCAACAATCATGAAGAAACTAGGCATTGCGGTAACAAATCGTGATGCGTTTGATAACAGAATTCCCCAAGTCGATGCTGGAGGTTGTATTCCTAAACCAAGAAAAGAGTAGACCGACTCGGCCGCCAAATATCCGGGTAGCGAAAGGG
>JBJTUU010000013.1:0-14367 GCA_046080845.1 Actinomycetales bacterium
GTTGCGTTAACGCTGGCAAAGAGTGAAGGAAAGGCGCCTCGAGAAATTGCGGAAATTCTCTGCCAAGATCTCAAGGGAAATAGCGAGATAGCAAAGGTTGAAGTTGCCGGTCCAGGCTTTATAAATATAACTCTTAAAACGGCTAGCCAAGGTTTAATTGTTAATCGAATTCTTACTGAAGGAGATAACTTTGGTAAGTCTCAATCTCTTGCTGGACTATCAATTAATTTAGAATTTATCAGCGCCAATCCGACCGGACCGTTACATCTTGGCCACACCAGATGGGCCGCAGTCGGTGACGCGTTGGCACGGGTCTTAACGGCAGCTGGCGCTTCAGTGGTTAGGGAGTTTTATATAAATGATCGCGGCACTCAAATGGATTTATTTGGCGCCTCAATTCGGGCGGCGGTATTGGGAATTCCAAGACCAGAGGATGGCTACCATGGAAATTACATTGAAGCTCTTGGCAAACTAATAGATGCGCAACATCCGGAATTCAAGAAACTCCCAGAATCAGAGGCGATCGCCGCATATCGAGAGGCAGGCTATGCGCTGCAGCTACAAGAACAGAAAGATGTCCTGGAAACTTTTGGCACACATTTTGAGATCTGGTTTTCGGAACGTTCGCTCCATGCCGGAGATGACTGGGAAAAATCACTAAGAAAATTAAAGTCCCAAGGGCATGTATTTGAGGCTGAGGGCGCGATCTGGTTGCGCACCACAGATTTTGGTGATGATAAAGATCGCGTGCTAGTTAAATCGGGTGGCGAACTAACCTATTTTGCATCAGATACTGCTTACTACCTAAATAAGAGAGCGCGGGGATTTGATATCTGTATTTACATGCTCGGCTCAGATCACCACGGCTATGTAGCAAGGTTAAAAACTACCGCGGCTTGTGCTGGTGATAACCCAGAAAAACAGATCGAAGTCTCAATTGGCCAAATGGTGAAAATTATTGAAGGTGGCGAAGAAGTTAAATTATCTAAGCGCGCCGGCACCATAATCACTTTGGAAGAATTGGTCGAGAAAGTTGGCGTTGATGCCGCTCGATATACCTTGATTCGTTATCCAACCGATACCCCCATGGTGATGGATTTGGATCTACTCAAGCGACGAACCAATGAAAATCCGGTTTATTACGTGCAATATGCGCATGCCCGAATCACTGCGCTACTTCGCAATGCTGAAGAATTTGGAGTTAAATTTGATTTAAATTCTTATAATCCAGAATTACTCATTCATGAACGAGAGCGTGAACTTCTAGGTGGATTAGCCGAGTACCCAGAGATTGTTGCCGGCGCCGCGGCGCTTCGACAGCCACATCGAATCTCGCGTTACATTGAAGAATTAGCAACTTTGTATCATGGCTTCTATAACGATTGTCGAGTGCTTCCAATGGGCGAAGAGAAAGCAACCGATCTTCATAATGCGCGGGCGGCACTATGCGCTGCTACCAAGCAAACTATTAAGAATGGCCTAGCTCTTTTGGGCGTTAGCGCGCCTGAACGGATGTAGTGATGAGCGATTTAAATCCAAAGATTTGGCCAAGTAGCGCCAAGCGAGAAAACGGTGAGATATCTATCGGAGATTGTGCTGCAACCGCGCTCGCTGCTAAGTACGGAACACCCATTTTTGTATTGGACGAGAGTGATTTTGCGGCTCGAGCAGAGAATTGGCTATTGGGTCTACGGGCTACGTTCCAGGAAAATGCTGGTTCGGTTTTTTATGCCGGCAAAGCATTTCTCTCAGTGGAAATTGCAAAAGCAATTGCCAAACTAGGTTTGAATTTAGATGTCTGCACTGGCGGGGAATTAGCGGTTGCGGTTGCGGCTAAGTTTCCACCTGCGCGGATCGAAATGCATGGCAACAACAAGTCAGAGAAAGAAATTGAGGCAGCGCTGGAATATGGAATAGCCACAATCGTTCTTGATTCCTTACATGAAATCGAACGAGTTGCCCGGCTCGCGAAAGCGAGAAATCTAACTCAGAAGGTATTGATCCGTTTAAATCCTGGAGTAGAAGCTCACACCCATGAATACATAACCACGGCAATAGAAGATGTGAAATTTGGATTTTCGATCGCAAGTGGCGCTTCTTGGGAAGCAGTTCAATTAATATTGAAGTCGCCAAATCTCAAGTTAGTTGGCGTCCACTCTCACATTGGTTCACAAATCTTCACGAGCGCTGCTTTTGATGCCACCGCTGTTAAATTGCTGGAATTTATGAAGCGTTATCGCGATGAATTTAACGCGGAGCTGCCAGACTTGATAATTGGTGGGGGCTTTGGCATCACTTATGTGGAAGGTGATGATTCCATTGAAATTGCCACTTTGCTATCTCAGATAAATCAAGTTGTCATAGAAAACTGCAAACTTTCGGGCCTTTCGATTCCCAAAGTGTCAATTGAGCCAGGTCGCGCGATAGTTGGACCTGCGATGGTGACGCTTTATACCGTTGGCACCACTAAGGAAGTCGCGTTAGAAACGGGAATGAAGCGACTATATGTTTCAGTAGATGGCGGAATGAGTGACAACATTCGCACTTCTCTATACGGAGCTGAATACACAGTAAGACTAGCTAATCGAAATTCAGGTGCCACCGAACGAGAATGTCGAATTGTTGGAAAGCATTGTGAAAGTGGCGATGTCATTATTCAAAGCGCAATGCTGCCAAGTGATATCAAACCTGGAGATTTACTGATGGTGGCTGCGACGGGAGCATATGGAAGAAGCATGGCGAGCAATTACAACCATGTACCTCGGCCCGGTGTGATTGCAGTCCATTCCGGTAAGGCGCGGACCATAATTCGCAGCGAAACAACAGCCGACCTCCTAGCCTTGGATGTTGAAGAAAGTGCAGAGCCGATAGGAGAGCGGTCTTGAGCCAATCCAAGAAAGAACTGGTAATCGGAATGCTGGGTTGCGGCATTGTCGGCTCTCAAGTTGTTCGTTTGCTTCGTGAAGATTCAGGAGATTTCGCGGCGCGCTCGGGTGCAAAATTAATTCTCTCCAAAATCGCGGTGCGCGACCTTAAAACTAAGCGTGCAGATGTTCCTGTCGAATTACTTACCTCAGATGCCGAATCTGTAGTCAAAGATCCCAAAATAGATATTGTGATTGAGGTTATGGGCGGACTCGAGCCAGCTCGAACTCTGCTCTTAACTGCGATTGGAAATGGCAAGTCAGTTATAACCGCCAATAAAGCGTTACTTGCGCACCATGGCGCCGAGCTCTTTGAAGCCGCAGATAAGAATGGGGTAGATCTTTATTATGAAGCGGCGGTCGGTGGCGCGATCCCAATCCTTCGCCCATTACGAGAATCAATCGTTGGCGATCATGTACATCGAATTATGGGAATCGTAAACGGAACCACAAATTTCATCCTCACCAAAATGGATGAATCTGGAAGTGATTTTGCAACTGCGCTTCGCGAGGCACAAGAGTTGGGATTTGCGGAAGCCGATCCAACTGCCGATGTTGCCGGCCATGACGCAGCAGCGAAAGCTGCAATTCTTGCGGGGCTGGCATTTCACACCAGAGTTAGTATTAAAGATGTTTCCTGCGAAGGCATTACGAAAATAACGGCGCGAGATATCGCGGTAGCTCACGATATAGATCACGTCATCAAGTTGCTTGCTATTGCTGAGATAAATCGAAATGACGAAATTAGCGTGCGAGTACAACCGACTTTGATTCCACGCCAACACCCCCTTGCTGCAGTCCGTGGCTCCTTTAATGCGATCTTCGTTGAAGCTGAATCTGCTGGTGAGTTAATGTTCTATGGTCGTGGCGCAGGTGGCGCTCCAACTGCGAGCGCAGTACTTGGCGATTTGATCGCGATAGCAAGAAATAAGACGCGCGGTGGCGAGGGCCATGGAGAGAGTGATTACGCGCAATTGCGATTTGCCGATCGCGGAAAAGTACCGACTAGATACTTAATCCGGATGGATGTTGCCGATAAACCAGGTGTTTTGGCAGCAATCGCACAAATCTTTGCCTCCAATGAAGTATCGATTGAGACCGTCCGCCAATCTGGCCACGGTGATAGCGCAGAATTAATTGTGATGACCCACCAAGGAAATGAAGGTTCCCTGGCAGCGACGGTGTCGGCGCTTGATAAGAGTGAAGTTGTAAAGCGAGTGGAGAGTGTTATTCGGGTTGAAGGCAGCTCTCGATGAAGTTATTTGGAGGTCGCGGCGCTCACCAGTGGCTCGGGGTAGTTGAGGAGTACCGATCTCAATTACCAGTTTCGAAAAAAACGCCGATTGTCACTTTGCTGGAAGGTGGCACCCCGTTAGTTGCTGCCTGTCAATTATCGGAGATGCTAGATAACGAAATCTGGCTAAAAGTAGAAGGCACCAATCCCACGGGATCTTTCAAAGATCGCGGCATGACCATGGCAATTTCCAAAGCGGCCGAAGCTGGCGCAAAGGCAGTTATCTGCGCTTCAACTGGAAATACCAGCGCCAGCGCGGCCGCCTATGCCGTCAAAGCTGGAATGACACCGGTAGTTCTAGTGCCACAAGGAAAAATTGCTATGGGAAAGTTAGCGCAAGCAATTGCGCATGGCGCAAAATTACTACAAGTCGATGGCAATTTTGATAATTGTTTAACGTTAGCTAGAGAACTATCGGAAAAGTATCCGGTCTCGCTGGTAAATTCAGTAAATCCATTTCGGATTGAAGGTCAAAAGACTGCTGCTTTTGAAGTGATTGATGCCCTTGGTGGCGCTCCCGATATTCATGTACTCCCAGTTGGTAATGCCGGAAATATCACCGCGTATTGGAAGGGTTATGTTGAATATAAGAAAATCGGAAGATCCAAATCACTTCCCGCGATGTGGGGTTTTCAGGCAGCTGGCGCAGCGCCGATTGTGCTTGGCGCTCCGGTAAAGAATCCAGAGACCATCGCAACTGCAATTCGAATCGGCAATCCCGCTTCCTGGGATTCGGCGATAGCGGCTCGCGATGAATCAAAAGGTCTAATAGATATGGTCACCGATGACGAGATTCTTGGCGCATATCGCTTGGTTTCGGCGAAAGAGGGAGTCTTCGTGGAGCCATCCAGCGCCGCAGGAATTGCTGGACTCTTGAAATATAAAGCGGCCGGACGCCTCCCCAGAAACCAGCGCATTGTTATAACAGTGACCGGAAATGGATTGAAAGATGTGCAGTGGGTGCTAGATGGTGCGCCGGCGCCATTAGTAGTTCCAGTTGATGTGAAGCGCGCCGCTGAAGTGATTGGATTGGCTTAATGGCAAGGGGCTTTAAAGATCGCCTTACTTACAAGGCAACACCAATCCAAGTAACCGTGCCTGCCTCCGCGGCGAATTTAGGACCAGGCTTCGACGCTTTGGCGCTCGCACTGGAATTGCGCGATGTTTACATCGCCCAGATTCTTGATGAAGAAGTCTTTGATGTTGATGTAACTGGTGAAGGTGCCGATGAGATCAAACGCGATGGCAAACATTTAGTTATTAAATCAATGATGCGCGGTTTTGAATTCATGGGTGGTAAACCACGAGGTATTGCGCTACGCGCACTCAATCAGATTCCCCATGGAAAAGGTCTGGGGTCATCGGCTGCCGCGATTGTTGGCGGCTTGAATTTGGCTAGATCACTTGTTCTATCCGGTGCTTCGTTAATGAGCGATGAAGATCTAATTGCACTTGCCACTGATTTAGAAGGCCATCCCGATAATGTCGCTGCTGCTGCTCTAGGTGGCGCCACAATTTCTTGGATTGAAGAACGGGTTGGAGTCCCAACCGGTTGTGCAGCACGATTTTCCGTAGCTGCTTCGATTCGCGCGCTCTTACTAGTTCCCAACAATCAACTTTCAACTGGGAAAGCCCGGAAGTTATTACCGGAAACAATCTCACACCTAGATGCCGCTAGAAATACTGGAAGGGCAGCGCTTTTGGTGCATGCATTATCGATTCGCCCGGATCTTTTATTTGCAGCAACGCAAGATTACCTTCACCAAAATTATCGAAGAGAAGCAATGCCCAAATCCGTCGATCTGGTAACGAAATTACGTGCAGCCGGAGTCGCAGCGGTTATTTCAGGCGCTGGACCTTCCGTCTTAGTTCTTCACAACAGTACCTCTGCCGAGCACGATGACATCGTGCGAAGTGCCGGGGATGGTTTCCAGCCAATTGATGTAGAGATTTCACCCCAGGGAGCGCTGGCCACAAACGCTTAATTCCTCGATTTGGAAGGGCTCGGGGGATGCTGATACCTTTTGGGAGTACGGCGGTAATTGAGCCGGATCAAAAATCCTCTGATTCCCAAATCTTTAGTCCAAAAGAGCAGAGGCTCAAATCTCAAAGCTTAGAAATTAAGCCCAAGACCAATAAACCAGAATAAGAAAGTAGCAAGTAAGAAGATGGCAGATACCAACACCCGCGCCCGTAGAGAAGCCGGAGATCTTTCGGCAATGTTGCTTCCGGAATTGCGGAAAATTGCAACCAATCTTGGAATTGAAGGCGCAAGTGATTTAAAGAAGCCTGATTTAGTGCAGGCAATCTCAGATCTGCAAGCGGCCAACCGAGAAGCTGCCCGCGCAGAGCGCGAAGCTCGCCGCGCCGCACGTAACCAGCGTCGCAAGAATTCAGAAGAGGATGAAGAAATGAAAGATGACCAGAACGAAAACTCCAATGAAGGAGCTGAAAGTTCGGAGAATCGAGAAGAGCGCGGCGACCGGGATTGGCGTCGTGATCGAAATCGAGGTCGAGATCGGCACCGCGATCGCGGACGCGAGCGAGATCGAGAAATCGTTTTATCTGAAGATGATGTACTAATTCCAGTTGCAGGTCTCTTGGACATTCTTGAAAATTATGCCTTCATTCGCACTGGTGGATATTTACCAGGACCGAATGATGTTTATGTCTCGTTACACCAAGTCCGTAGATATGGGCTTCGCAAAGGCGATGTCGTAACCGGACAAGTTCGCCAACCTCGAGAAGGTGAGCGCCGTGAAAAATTTAATGCGCTGGTACGCGTCGACACCGTAAATGGCATGGAACCAGAGACCGCCAAGGATCGAGTTGAGTTTTCTAAATTAGTTCCACTTTATCCGCAAGAGCGATTACGGCTTGAAACCGAACCGAATGTTCTCACCACCCGAGTTATCGACTTAATTTCCCCAATCGGTAAGGGGCAACGCGGTTTGATTGTTTCTCCACCTAAAGCTGGAAAGACGATGGTGCTACAAGCAATTGCCAACGCCATCACCACAAATAATCCAGAATGTCATTTGATGGTAGTTCTCGTTGATGAACGACCTGAAGAAGTTACCGATATGCAACGATCGGTTAAGGGCGAAGTTATTGCTTCAACATTTGATCGACCTGCAGATGATCACACTTCAGTTGCTGAATTGGCGATTGAGCGAGCCAAACGTCTCGTAGAACTCGGCCATGATGTCGTAGTTTTACTCGATTCGATTACCCGTCTGGGCCGCGCCTATAACATCGCAGCTCCGGCCTCTGGACGAATTCTCTCGGGTGGCGTTGATTCCGCTGCCCTCTATCCGCCAAAGAAATTCTTTGGCGCTGCTCGAAATATTGAAGATGGCGGTTCCTTAACCATCTTGGCAACTGCGCTTGTCGAAACTGGATCCAAAATGGATGAAGTTATCTTCGAAGAATTTAAGGGAACTGGAAATATGGAGTTAAAGCTCGATCGAAAGTTTGCTGACAAGCGAATTTTCCCAGCCGTCGATGTCGATGCTTCTGGAACTCGAAAAGAAGAAATTTTGATGGGACCAGAAGAATTAAATATCGTCTGGAAGTTACGTCGAGTATTACACGCCTTGGATTCACAGCAAGCCCTTGAGCTATTGCTTGAGAAAATGAAGGGAACCAAGTCGAACGTAGAGTTCTTGATGCAAGTCCAGAAAACCACGGTGGGGCCAGACCAGAACGGGAATTAGCCCTTTCTAACTCGGTTAGGTAATCTATCGCCGCTGGTTCACCGGCTCGCCGGCCCAGCAAAACTATAAGGAGAATTAAATGAAGAACGAGATCCACCCAAATTATGGAAACACAACCGTTACTTGCGGTTGCGGTGAAACTTTTCAAACTCGTTCCACGATTGAATCTGGCTCGCTATTCGTTGAAGTCTGCTCGGTCTGCCACCCGTTCTACACCGGCAAGCAACGCATCCTTGATACCGGTGGTCGAGTAGCTAAGTTCCAAGAGCGGCTCACCAAAGCAAGTACTAAAACCACCAAAAAGTAGCTTTTAACTAGAAGACCGCGCGCCCAATCTTTGGGCACCGGTCTTCTTTTATTTCCCAATACTTTTGCTGAAATTTTTCGAGGAGGTGAAGATGACAAAGCGAGAGCGGTTTGCCAGCATGCCGGAGATTCTTAGAGAGTATGAAAATCTCGAATCTCAAATGGCCGATCCAGCGATTCATGCCGACCAAGGTAAAGCTCGCCAATTAGGTAAGCGTTACGCGCAGCTTGGTCCGATTATTGCGGGCTATCGTAAATTCAAGAAATGTGAAGATGATTTGAAAGCGGCCGAAGAATTGTCAGATGATCCTGATTTTGCATCTGAGATTCCTGTGCTACAAGCAGAACTACAAGCCGCTGCAAGTGAACTTGAGGAATTGTTATTGCCAAAAGATCCAAATGACGACCGTGATGTAATCCTAGAAATTAAAGCTGGTGCTGGTGGTGATGAGTCAGCACTATTCGCTGGCGATTTGTTAAGAATGTACCTGCGCTTTGCCGAACGCCAGGGGTGGAAAACCGAGATTATCGACGCAACGGAGAGCGATCTGGGTGGTTACAAGGACGTCTCAGTCGCCGTTAAATCTCGCGGAAACTCCAATCCCGCAAGTGCACCATTTGCGAAATTAAAATTTGAAGGCGGCGTACATCGCGTACAACGTGTTCCAGAAACCGAATCCCAAGGAAGAATCCATACCTCCGCAGCTGGTGTCCTAGTCTTGCCAGAGGCTGAAGAAATTGATGTCCAGATAAATATGAATGAGTTAAGAATTGACGTCTATAGATCTTCTGGCCCGGGCGGACAGAGCGTGAATACAACAGACTCAGCAGTTCGGATTACTCATCTACCAACTGGAATTGTGGTTTCATGCCAGAACGAGAAAAGCCAATTACAGAATAAGGAATCTGCGCTACGTATTCTTCGCGCCAGATTGTTGGCAGCGGCACAAGAAGCAGCCGATGCGGAAGCGGCTGCAACTCGAAAGAGCCAGGTACGTACCGTTGATCGCTCCGAAAGAATTAGAACTTATAACTTCCCGGAGAATCGTCTGACCGATCACCGAGTAAATTTCAAAGCAAATAATCTCGATGCGGTGCTAAACGGTGAATTAGATGAAGTTATTGGCGCTCTTCTTGAGGCTGATAAGTCCGAGAAGTTGGCGGCAGCAGAGGCTTAAGATGCTCAGAGAGCAACTTCGAACTGCGCGCGAGAAATTGCAGAGCGTAGCGATACCTACATCAGATGCCGAACACATTGCGGCTTTCATCTTGGGAGTTGAGCGAATGCAACTCCATGCCCGTGAATTTGAATTGAGTTCTGAACAAGAGAGCGAGTTTGAAGATTTACTTGAACAGCGGCTTAACGGTGCGCCGTTGCAATATCTAACTGGAATTGCGCCATTCCGCTATTTAGATTTCGAAGTTGGTTTCGGAGTTTTGATACCTAGGCCGGAAACAGAACTTTTAGTGGATGCAGCTCTAGTTGAAATAGAACGCATCCAAGCAGCTCCAACTTGGAATCATCAGCCAACTTCAATTGTAGATCTGGGGTCGGGCAGTGGTGCTATTGCAATTTCAATTGCCCACGAAGCGCTCCAACGCCAGCTGCCGGTACAAATTGTGGCGGTAGAAAGTGAAATTCCTGCGATAACTTGGTTAACCCGAAATATTGCCAAGCACCAGGTAGATGTCCGGGTTATTGAAGGCAGGGTCGAGGATGCGCTCCTTGATGTGAAGTGCGATTTAGTGGTAGCAAATCCACCATATATTCCAAGTAATCTAAAGATAGGTAGCGATTTGCCGATTGAGTTAGGTTTCGAGCCAAGTTCTGCGCTCTTCGGTGGTGAAGCCGGACTTGATATTCCGTATCTATTTATAAATGCGGCAGCACGAATTCTTAAAGGCCGAGGTCTGTTATTGCTGGAACACCATGAATCACAAGTAGCTTCGCTTTCAGCCGAGCTGTCAGCAGAATTTACTGAGCTAAAGTCGCTGCAAGATTTAAACCAACGTCCCCGTTGGATTTCCGCAAGGAAGCGGGAAAGTAGAAACTGATGGCGGAGACAATCAAGTTAGCTGAAGAGATAATTGATTCTCATATCTCAAGTGCGAGCGATGCACTTCGCGAAGGACGCTTAATTATTGCGCCGCTAGAACATGGATATGTATTCGTAGCTGATGCTTTTAATCACGGAGCCGTAAAGAAGATGCATATTATGCGTGGGGATGATCGAGGGGTTGCCGCTCAGGTGATAGTTGGAGACCTCAAAACCGCAACTGGTGTCACAAATGAATTCGGTGAAATGACCCGAAAAGTATGCGAGAGGTTCTGGCCTGGTCTACTAACTCTAAAAATTGCTCCAGCGCAAGGATTAGTCTGGGATTTAGGGGATGAGCGTTCGCTCGAAGCGATTGCACTTCGAGTTCCTGCCGTGAATTTCTTAAGAGAAGTTGCACTCACCACCGGGCCACTTGCAATTGCATCCGCAAGTAGAACTGGAGCGCCACCGAATCGAAAGGGACGGTTATTTCCTGCGCTAGATGCGGACTATGCATTTTTCTTCGATGCCGGGGAGTTGCCTGATGGGCCAACCAGCACGGTCATCTCAGTGAAATCAGATGGGCTTACCTTGGTACGTAAAGGCGCGATCACCTTGGAAGAACTTCGAACTATTACACCGAATATCGCAGTTCCGGCATAGGATTCCAATATGACCGAGTTTTACGGGCCCGATTTTGCTGCGCTAACTCACCAAGATCCAGATATTGCAAGCGTTCTGCTATCGGAACTGAAGAGATTAAGAACGAATCTTCAATTAATCGCCAGTGAAAATTTAACGTCACCAGCGGTACTAGCCGCCATGGGTTCTACGCTTTCCAATAAATATGCCGAGGGCTACCCAGGAAAGCGTTACTACGGAGGTTGTGAAGAGGTAGACAAAGTTGAAGTAATTGGTATTGAACGAGCTAAAGAATTATTTGGTGCCGAACATGCAAATCTCCAACCCCACTCTGGCGCAAGTGCAAATGTTGCGGTTTACCTTGCCTTCACAAAACCAGGAGATACCGTGCTTGCGATGTCGCTGCCACATGGCGGCCATCTAACCCACGGGTCGAAAGTTAACTTTTCGGGTAAATGGTTCAACATTGAGTCTTACGGCGTTAGAAGTGAAGATGAATTAATCGATTACGACGAGCTTCGCGAAACTGCGAAACGGGTTCGGCCTCGAATGATCTGCTCTGGCGCTACCGCGTATCCAAGGTTGATTGACTTTAAGAAGATCCGCGAAATTTGCGATGAAGTTGGAGCGATTATGTGGGTTGATGCAGCTCATTTCATCGGGTTAGTTGCTGGAAAAGCAATTCCATCGCCAGTTCCTTACGCAGATGTCGTTTCATTTACCACCCATAAAGTCCTTCGTGGCCCAAGAGGCGGAATGATTCTCTCCAAAGCCGAACATGCTGCCGCAGTTGATAAAGCGGTCTTTCCAGGTATGCAAGGCGGCCCAATCATGAGCGCGGTCGCCGCCAAAGCAGTTGCACTTAAAGAATGTCTCCAACCTGCCTATCAGGCATATGCAAAACAGGTAATCGAAAATGCCCGGGCGCTGGCTGGCGCACTTGAAAAAGAGGGCATGCGCGCCGTTTCTGGCGGAACTGATACCCATCTTGCGTTAATCGATGTGCGAAGTGCTGGAGTTACCGGAAAAGTAGCCGATGAGAGATGCGGCAAATCTGGCATTACTTTAAACAAGAATGCGATTCCTTATGACCCTCAGACTCCAGCAGTCACAAGTGGAATTCGCGTTGGTACACCTGCAGTTACTACCCAAGGTATGAAAACTAGTGAAATGCCGGAAATCGCCGCTTTGATTGCCAGGGCAATTAGAGATGGCGAAGATGAAGCAAAAGCTGCCGCGATCAAATCTGATGTCAGCGCATTGACTTCTAGATTCCCGGCATATCCAAGGTAATGCGCGAGTACTCGCTAGCTTTATTAATAGCTGCTGCGCTCACTTATATGTTGACGCCGCTCATTCGAAATCTCGCCATAAAGTTTCACGCAGTCGCAAGTGTGCGAGAGCGCGATATTCATCAAGAAGCTACCGCTCGATGGGGCGGTGTTGCTATGTGGATTGCGGCTGGTGCAACCCTGATAGCAATTCACAACCTAAATCTGGTGGGAAAGGCATATGGGCGTGAGTTACTCGGAATCTTTCTCGCTGGAAGTTTCGTTCTCTTAATTGGGGCGTTAGATGATCGATTTGAATTAGACGCGGTTACCAAACTTGCCGGCCAAGGGTTAGCGGCGGGTATTTTGCTAATTTTTGGGATTCAACTGCTATGGCTTCCGATAAATGGCATCATAATTCTGCCCACCAATGTCGGACAATTCCTTACCGTATTGATTGTTATTGTGATTATTAATGCGGTGAATTTTGTCGACGGATTAGATGGATTAGCCACTGGAATTGTTTCGATTTCCGCGGCTGCCTTCTTTGGCTTTTCATATCTGTTAGCGATCGAAAATGGCTTTAGTCGAGCTGGCGCGCCATCTTTGATTTCAGCGGTAATGATCGGTATCTGCATTGGATTCTTGCCTCACAATATGTACCCAGCGCGGATCTTTATGGGCGACTCCGGATCGATGTTTCTTGGTCTTTTATTGGCAGCGTCGGCAATTACGCTGATGGGACAGATCGATGCCAATGCGGTTTTCGCGGAAGAAATTGGTCCGGCTGCTCTTCCCTTACTACTTCCATTCGCAGTTCTTGCGGTTCCGCTTCTGGATTTTGCGTTGGCTGTCTTGCGCCGGATTCGAAAAGGAAAATCCCCATTTGCCCCTGATAAAGAGCATCTCCATCACAAATTGATGGAATTAGGTAATTCGCAAGCTCGAACTACAGTAATTTTGTATTTTATTACGGCCACGCTTGCCATGCCGGCAATGTTGTCAGCTTTTACAAGTTTGTGGATTGCATTTACCCTTGGTGGCTTTCTTTTTGTGATTACTATTTTTATAGTGAAGAAAGATAAGGAGGTTAAGATTTGATGGATACCGAAATCTCGAATAAAGCTATGTTGCGGGGTGCGCTAATTTTCTCTATTTCATTTGGAATAATTGCATTAACAATATCCACCGCTATTGAAGGAACATCAGGTTTCATTGCCAGCTCCCTAGCAACTTTCACGGTAGTAATTTATTTCTCAATTTCATTATTAGTTGGGAGGCTTACTAAAAACGTAGATCCCGTCAAGACTTTGGCAGTAGCCTTGATTTCTTACTTCACAAAACTCTTAGTCATTGCTGGATTCTTAATCATCGTAATCCGTTATGCAGATGAAAGATTTTTTGATCGCAATATATTTGGTTTGTCTGCAATTTTTATAATCGTAGGATGGCTAACAGGGGAAGTTCGTGCCTTTTTAAGATTAAGGCTAGAGTTATCCATGCCTAGTCCTGCAAAAATCGAAAAGGAGAGATCTACATGAGCGATGATCCCCCAAAAACGCGAAGTGAAGATAATGCATTTTGGACCATATTTGGCTATATCCTCTCTGGACTGGTGATTTGGGGTGGAATAGGTTGGGGGCTTGATTACTGGCTAAACACCAATTTGTTCCTGCTTGGCGGTCTTTTGTTAGGAATGGGTTCGGCTCTCTATTTAATCTGGCTTCGGTTTGGGAAAAGTTAGTCTGGACCAATTCCGAAAGTTCCCGAACGTCAAGAGTCCCGATACGAAGCTCTTCAATTGGTGATATCCGACAGCTAACCCTTTGAAAGTGCCAGATTTGTAGTTTCGATTTCTCACTCTAGCGACGAACCCAATAGGGTTACGCCGTCTTCCCAAGAGGTCTACCCGTTTTCGCTTCAAGGAGTCGGATGTGCATTTCTATGCAGTTAACTTAGCAAAGGGAGAGGGCTTTAACCCACCTGATGCAGGCGATTTTGTTTTGCCACCGATATTTGGAGATTCAATTCTGGCGACTAAACCCGTCATTCTAGTTTTCTTTTCAGTATTTCTTGTCGCGTCGTTATTTATTGCATCTTCACGCAAAGCGGCGATTGTGCCGTCAAGACTTCAATTTGCAGGTGAAATGGTTTACGGATTTGTTCGAAATGAAA
>JBJTUU010000014.1:0-4034 GCA_046080845.1 Actinomycetales bacterium
CCTTGCCGGAAAGTGCTTGGAAACTCTCCTCGCTGGGATGGTTCCTGGTGCTATCTCCGTTTATCGCGTTGTTAGTTGGATTAGTTGTCGCATCGCTATCTAAGAGCAAGAACGATGCGCTTACTCGCGACTTTTCCTAAACGCTCTTAAAATCTCTCGGCCCCTTGCAGGTTCATCTTCAAGGGGCCGTTTGATTTGTTATGATTTTAAATTCCGCACGAGTTTACCTACCAAAGAGCGCGCCCGGCAGGAATCGAACCAGCGACAACCCGTGCGGCAGTCATTCCCTCTCGGCAGAAATGCTCAAAACCACGAAGGCAGTTGTCGCAAGTTTTACAAGAATCAATGAAAACACCGACGCCGATTCGATCACCAATCTTGAATTTTTTTACTTTATCTCCAACTTGAGTAACGATGCCGACAATCTCGTGACCGGGAACCATCGGAAAGAGCGCCGGACCCCACTCTTCTCTGGCTTGGTGGATATCGGAATGACAGATTCCGGCATATTTCACGGTGAATCCAATATCTAGATCACCAACTTCGCGCCGCTCAAACTCAAATGGTTCCAATGGTTTATGACTTGCCAGCGCTGCGTACCCGTTAGTTTTCATCACGCGATTCTATTTGGTGTTGTCTATTTGGTCTTGACTTAGGAGAATGGAAGTGGGTCGATGGATTGGTGCGCCTGACCAGAGGCCCGAGCCGTGACATTTCGCATATGATGGCGCCGACAGAGAACTTCGTAAGCAATCGCATCTTGACCGCCAGTGTCGCCCACTAGAACTTGTTCTCCCTCCGTGACCATAATTCCGGCCACAGTTCTTGCGTTATGAGTAGCTCGCTCACCGCACCAGCAGAGCGCTTCAACCTGGAGAGTTTGAACCCGGTCAGCTAATTCCACTAGTCGCGCCGAACCCGGAAAAAGTTTTGTGCGAAAGTCGGTAAGAATTCCAAAGGCATAGACATCAATTCCAAGACCATCTGCAATTTTGGCTAATTGTTCGATCTGTGGTGGTGAATAAAACTGAGATTCATCGCAGATTACATAGTCGATTTTGGCTCCTCGAGAGAGCTGTTCCACTACAAATCGATGGATATCTAACTCTTCACCAACTTCAAAAGCCTCCGAGGTTAAGCCAAGGCGAGAGGATATCTTTCCGGAGCCAGCGCGATCTCGATTGGTAAAGAGCAACCCGCTTCGGCCCCGACTCTGATGGTTGTGAGCAGTTTGTAGAGCAAGGGTTGATTTACCACTGTCCATGGTGCCACAGTAAAAAACAAGTTCGGCCATCATCTAACTCTCATGTCTGAAGCAGTGAGATTATCTCGACATTTGGTTTCTGCCTAAGAATTGCAGAGCGTCCGGCAAGTGGCGCTATCTCAAGTAGAAAAAGATGGGCCGCAGTCTGGGCTCCTGACATGTCCACTAACTCCTGGCAGGCAAGCACTGTGCCACCGGTTGCCAAGACATCATCCACAATTACTACCGTCTTATCGCTAGAGAGCAAGCCTTTATGCATCTCTAACGCATCGAAGCCATATTCCAACTGATAATCCTTGCGATGAACATCACGTGGAAGTTTTCCAGGTTTTCGAACCGTCACAAAACCAATATTTAGCGCGCGACAGAGCGCTCCGCCTAAAATAAAGCCACGACTCTCGATTGCGACTATCGCATCCACTTTCTTGGGAAGTTTCAAAATTGAAGCCGCCAGCGCATCAACAACTACGCCAAAGGCAGCGCCATCGGCTAGCAGAGGAGTTATATCTTTAAATAAGATGCCGGGCTTTGGGTAATCCGGCACATCGGCAATCAAGGAGAGGGCTCTTTTTAAATTCTGATCAGCCATGGTTAGAGCATAGCCTCGTGAAACTTAACTTGTGTCCGAAAGGGGACTTGAACCCCTAATCTCTTTCGAGAACTAGCACCTCAAGCTAGCGCGTCTGCCAATTCCGCCACCCGGACATTAACAGGCATACTTTAGCCCATGGAATTGACGCCAGCATTACAACGTGAGTTGGAAGAAGATGTAATGCAAATTTGCCAGGAAATGATTCGTATTCCCAGCGTGAATTTTGGTGAAGGAAAAGGTGACGAGGAAGCAATTGCGCTTTACGTGAAAAGCAAATTAGATGAGGTGGGAATCGCTTCAAGAATTTACGAAAGTGCACCGAAACGCTGCAGCGTAGTTGCACGAATTGAAGGCCGTTCCCCCAATTCACCAGGTTTAGTTGTAAATGGCCATCTTGATGTCGTCCCAGCAAATGCCGCGGATTGGCAAGTAGATCCATTCTCCGGGCTGGTGAAAGACGGTTGCATTTGGGGTCGTGGCGCAGTTGATATGAAAGATATGGATGCCATGATGCTTGGCGTATTTAGACTTTGGGCTAGGCACGACTATAAACCGGTTCGTCCAATTGTCTTAGTTTTCTTCGGTGACGAAGAGGCCGGCGGCTTATATGGTTCTCGATGGCTAACCGAACATCATCCAGAGATTTTTACAGGGTGCA
This sequence comes from Actinomycetales bacterium, assembly GCA_046080845.1. GTDB lineage: Bacteria > Actinomycetota > Actinomycetes > Nanopelagicales > Nanopelagicaceae > MAG-120802. The sequence continues at coordinate 2,515 of JBJTUU010000014.1, forward strand.
CCGAATCCATCTCTGAAGTTGGCGGGTTCTCAGTCACACTGAATTCTGGAAATCGAATCTATCTCATTGAAACTTCACAAAAAGGCATCGAATGGTTGAAGTTGACGGCCAAGGGAGTCGCTAGCCATGGCTCTTTGCTAAATCCGCAAAATGCAATAACTAGAATCTCTGAAGCAGTAGCAAAGATTGGTAATTACCGATGGCCACAACGTCTGACAAGAACGAACCGAGTACTCTTCCAAAAGCTAGCGGAGTTGACCGGCAAGAAATATGACGAATCCAACCTGGCACCGCTGTTGGCTGAACTTGGCCCAGCTGCCAAAATGATTGGCGCAACCCTGACCAACACCATCAACCCAACGATGTTGGAAGGTGGTTACAAAGCTAATGTGATTCCACAAACTGCAACAGCAACCGTTGACGGCAGAACCATCCCCGGTTTTGAGGGTGAATTGATGGAGACGTTGCGGGAGATTGTGGGCGAGGAGATTGCAATTGAGAAACTCATCTCCGATATACCGTTAGAAGAAGAGTTTTCTGGAGAGTTAATCTCATTTATGGTTGATTCTCTAAAAGCGGAAGACCCAGTTGGCATTCCGGTTCCTTATGTTTTGAGTGGTGGCACCGACAATAAAGCTCTGGCCAAATTGGGAATTAAGGGATACGGATTTAGTCCGCTGAAACTTCCACCGGAGATTGATTTTATGGCGCTCTTTCACGGGGTCGATGAACGGGTTCCAGTAGATTCTCTATATTTTGGGGCGCGAACTTTGTACCGATTCCTAATTCGAATCTAGATCAGAAACAAGTATCGAAACTTCATCTAGAGCCTCTCGTACCGGAATCGGTAGCACCACAGATTCGCTAGTCAAAATTCCTTTGAGTTGGGCGCCGGTTCGCGCCCCAATCAGCGCAGCGGTAACCCCAGGAAAATCGCGGACCCAAGCCAGGGAGATTTCAATTGGGGATAGGCCAAGCCCATCCGCGGCAACTAGTACCGCCTCCACAATTCGCGAACTTCGATCAGTTAGGTAGGGCTCGATGAAATTTGAGAAATGGGGACTGGCGCCGCGAGAATCTGAAGGCAGGCCACGGCGATATTTCCCAGTAAGAACTCCTCTACCTAATGGTGACCAGGCGAAGAAGCCAAACGCTAGCTCTCTTGCTGCAGCTAGTACTTCCCGTTCCGCACTTCGATTGAGAAGTGAGAATTCATTTTGAGAAGAACTAATCACCGCTTTACCAAAGATTGGGTTCTGCAGCGTTACCGCACGAGCAGTTTGCCAACCAAGAAAGTTTGAAATTCCAACGTATCTTGTCTTTCCACTTGATACCGCGGTATCTAACGCACCCAAAGTTTCTTCTAGTGGGGTCTGTTTATCCCACGTGTGAATCTGCCAAATATCTAGGTATTCGGTATTTAATCGCGACAGCGTTCGATCTAATTCACTTAAGAGCGCCTTTCTAGAATTATCCACGATTCGTTCTCCAGATCGAATAGTGATACCTGCTTTTGAGGC
>JBJTUU010000015.1:0-5811 GCA_046080845.1 Actinomycetales bacterium
TCTTCTGTGTAAGGCTGGCGAAGTACGCCGAATACGCGATCAAGTCCCTTTGAATCAACGACATCGCGAACTCCAACTAAATCAACATTCTCAGCTGGTACCCGAACTGTGAGATCGCCTTGTGCGACCTTCAAAACTAGGTAAATCTTCTCTTCGCCCTTAATGGTCCGCGTCTCAATCGCTTCGATTAGAGCCGCTCCGTGATGTGGATATACAACGGTTTCGCCGACCTTGAATGTCATCGTGGGGATTTTGCCTTTCGCTAGACGACAATTTTATCAGAGATCGCCGTCCGAGAAAAATCGCGCTTTCTGCCATTATTCACCCATGAAACTTCGCGCAATTGCACTCCTCTTGACATCTCTCGGATTAGCTACTCCGGTTTTAACTGGATGTGCCGCTGGCGGAACTGCAGAAACGCGCAATATCCGCCAAGTTACTGATGGCGTTGAGAAAGATCTTGGTTCTATCAAGGTGCGAAATATTAAAGTGGTTGTGCTCCCAGATGGCTCGGCAACGCTAGTTGGGTTCGTGGTAAACCAGAGCGATACCGCCGATCAGCTCGTAAATATTTCGGTAAATAACAAAACCGCGATCCTTCAAGGAAGTGGTGATTTAAAGCGTAACCAACCAGTTATCTTTGAAGGTGAATTAGCGAACGCAAAAGCCAAAGTGCAATTACTTGATGCCAAGGCCGGCTATCGAGTACCAGTCGTTCTCTATTTCACTAAATCCGGAAAACTTGAGCTAGATGCGCTAGTTGTTGCAAATACCGGTATCTATAGCTCCATCTTGTAGCCAAGTCCACGTACCGTCTGAATAATCTTTGGGTCGGCCGGGTCGCTCTCGATTTTGGCGCGAATTCGCTTAATGTGAACATCTAACGTCTTCGTATCTCCGACGTAATCACTTCCCCAAACTCGATCAATTAATTGAATTCGGGTCAGCACTCTTCCCGCATTTCGCATCAAAAACTCCAACAACTCAAACTCCTTTAACGGTAGCGATACCGGGATGCCATTTACCGAGACTTGATGGCGATCGATATCCATTCGAATTCCTTGTACGGTCATCACACCAGGGTCGCCCGTTACGCCATCACCAATGTTTCGACGTAATACTGCGTTAATGCGCGCCACTAACTCGCGTGCCGAATATGGCTTGGTTACGTAATCATCGGCACCAATCTCAAGACCAACTACCTTATCTACCTCAGAATCTTTCGCAGTCAACATGATTATCGGTACTTTCGATTTAGTCCGAATCTGGCGACAAACTTCCGTTCCAGAGATTTCCGGAATCATTAGATCTAATAAAACTAAATCGATACCGCCTTGCTCGAACTTCTTCAACGCCTCAGTGCCTGTTTCAGCGATAACTACGGAAAAACCTTCTTTCCCAAGGAGAAACCCGAGCGCTTCGGAGAATGAGCTCTCATCCTCAACAATCAAAATTCGAGTCATAAGCCACCATCTAGTTTTGCTATGGGAAGAATTATCGTGAAGGTGCTGCCGACTCCCTCTTTGCTCCAAACTTTTACATCGCCGCCGTGATTTAACGCCACATGCTTAACAATGGATAGACCAAGCCCGGTACCACCAGTTTCTCTAGAGCGTGCCGGATCGACTCGATAGAAACGTTCAAAGATTCGAGCTAACTCAGTCTCGGCAATTCCGATACCTTGATCGCTCACCGAAACTTCAACTAGTTCATCTTTAACTGTTGAAGTTACAGACACCTTAGTGTTCTCTGGTGAGTAATTGATCGCGTTCTCAATCAGATTATGAAGCGCAGCAATCAATTGATCTCGATCGCCAATAACTGTAGCTGGTTCCACAGTTCCAGTTTCGACATAAATACCACGAGATTCCGAACTTATTTGGGCTTGGCTAATCGCTTCGCGAATTACATCTTCTATCTCTACTGGAAAAGCCTGTTGGAGTGGGTCGCTGCTTTGTAGCCGCGAGAGATCAATGATCTCTTGAACTAGTTCGGTAAGACGTTTCGCTTCATTCTGCATCTTGGTTGCAAATCGCACCACTTCTTCTGGTTGATTCTTCGCACCCAAAATTGCCTCGCTCAACAGTCCGAGCGCACCAATTGGCGTTTTTAATTCGTGAGAAACGTTGGCCACAAAGTCACGTCTAACCGCATCAATTCGGCGGCCCTCACTTTCATCCGAAACTAGAACAAGGATCAAACCATCCTCAGTAAGCGGTGTCACTGAAACCGTTAATTCTCGTTTGCCTTCACCAATCGGTCCGCGAGCGATTTCAAACGCGCCTCGATGTGTCTCGCCAGTTCGGCGCACAACTCGAATCAGAGCTATCAACTCTTCACTAACAATTCGGTTATCTCTAACTAAACCAAACGCCGCAAGACCATCGCTTTCAAAGACAATTACTTCGCCAGGTAACGTGAGTAGGGATTCCGATTCCAACGACCGCAAGGTTTTGATTAATAGCTCTGGAATCTCAATCCGCTCATCCAGATCGCTGGCATCTTTGCGGAATCGCATGGCGTAATGGTACGAAAATCCTCGTAAGCGGTCACTTTTAGGCGATTAACCAACTGTTCACTTTCAATCTAGGCTCCGTTTACTAGAGAAATTTCCGGTTTCTCAAGGAACGATTACCGTTCTCCTATGACATGGCTCCGTAGCGCCTTTCAAGATGAGTTAGATGGCGTCACTTCTACCTTAGTAGAACTATCTTCAATTGTTTCTGATGCAATTGATCGCGCGACTCATGCTTTGCTAACTGCTAACTTATCTGAAGCTGAAGCTGTAATTGCCGCGGATGATCGCGTAGATAATTTGCAACATGAATTGGATGCTCGCATCATCGACATTATTGCTCGGCAGCAACCAGTTGCCTCTGATCTACGTGCGCTAGTTACTGCACTTCGAATGAGCGCTGATTTAGAGCGAATGGGAGATATGGCCCATCACGTGGCAAAAATTACCCGGCTGCGCCATCCTAGCGCCGCAGTTCCATCAGAACTTCTCTTGACGATTGAAGAGATGGGCAAAGTCGCAAAGACTATTGCCGATAAGGCTGGCGCGGTAATTGCCTCGCGCGATATTGATAAAGCTTTGGAATTAGAGCGAGATGATGATGAGATGGATAAATTACATCGCAAATTGTTCACCACCTTGCTAGCTGATGATTGGAAACATGGCACCGAGACCGCTATCGATATTACTTTGATTGGCCGGTATTACGAACGCTTTGCCGATCACGCTGTATCGGTAGCGCGCCGGGTTTATTACTTAGTTACTGGAAAATTCTCTTCTAACTAACGTTTGCCTTGATTGGCAACGGCATCAATTGCAGCTCTGGCAGCTTCCGGGTCTAGATATTCACCAGGGCGCAACGGCTTTAAGTTAGCGTCGAGTGCGTAATAAAGTGGAATGCCAGTTGGAATATTTAGTTCCGCGATATCCGAATCCGAGATGCCATCTAGATGCTTAACTAACGCACGCAACGAATTACCGTGAGCCGCTACTAAAACCGTAGCGCCCCCCTTTAAATCAGGAGCGATTGAACTCTCCCAATAGGGCAACATTCTTGTGACTACATCTTTTAAGCATTCAGTCTTTGGCATTTCCTTACCAAGGTCCCTATATCTCGGATCTAACGCTTGGCTAAATTCATCGCCATCATCAATTGGTGGCGGTGGGACATCAAAAGAGCGGCGCCATAATTTAAATTGCGCTTCACCATATTGCGCCAAAGTTTGAGCCTTATCTTTTCCCTGCAACGCGCCGTAGTGGCGTTCATTTAGTCGCCAACTTCTTTTCACTGGAATCCAATGTCGATCACAGGCATTAAGTGCAATATTTGCGGTTTGAATCGCTCTGCGAAGTAGCGAGGTATGAACTAAATCAGGAAGCAGGTTGCGCTCTCTAAGTAATTCACCGCCGCGCTTAGCCTCGTTTTCACCTTTCGCCGAGAGGGAGACATCTACCCAGCCGGTAAAGAGATTCTTGGCATTCCACTCACTCTCACCGTGGCGAAGGAGTATTAGGTTGAGCGTCACGACGACATCCTCTCAGAGTGGGGTTTATCGGCGCCAAATTCCCCCTAGAGTCCCCCTAGGGTAAATAAAGGAGCGAGCCATGGCATTCACGCCAAAAGATGCAGTTCTATTTGATCTCTACACATCACTTGCCGAACGTCTCGCAGCTGCAGCGCGTTCCGCTGTCGAATTAGTAGCAGCACCGAGCGACTCACGCCGCGAGTTGGCCAAGCGAATTGGAAATATCGAATCTGAAGCCGATGAGTTGCTGGGAAAAATTGTTCGTCGTATTGATGACATGTTTATTACTCCTTACGATCGCGGCGATCTACAAGATCTGGCAAACGCTCTCGATGATGCGATGGATGCGATCGAAGAAGCGACCGACGTTGCAGTCTTGCACCGAGTTGAAAATTTTCCGACGTTAGCAAGTGATTTAGTTGATACCGTCCGTAAATGCGCTGAGCTCACAGCATCTTCTATGCCAAGACTCAAAAACCTCAAGGAGTTAGAACACTTCTACGTTGAGGTAGATCGTCTGGAAGATGAAGGAGACCGAATCCATCGTCGCATCACCGCCCAGCTCTATGACGGCACCGTTGATGCTATGACGATTTTGCGGGTGATTGGGACTATCGATCAATTTGAGGAATCCCTCGACCATATGGCAAAGGTGGCTCGCGTAATTAGAACCATCTCGCTTAAGGAAAATTAAGAGTGGAGAGCGCTTTCCTCTTAGTTGCAATAATTATTGCAGTTGCTCTTTTCTTTGATTACACCAATGGTTTTCATGATGCTGCTAATGCAATTGCAACTTCCATCGCAACCAAAGCGATGCGAGCTCGAACTGCGCTTCTAGTTGCCGCTTTTGGAAATCTCATCGGAGCCTTCATAAGCGAAGGCGTTGCTAAGACAGTTGGCAAAGGAATTATTGATGTAGAGCCTTCCACGGCCGGTCTCTATACGGTCTTAGCCGCTCTGCTTGGCGCGATCTCATGGAATCTCTTTACCTGGTGGTTTGGTATTCCTTCATCTTCATCGCACGCGCTAATCGGTGGCTTAGTTGGTGGCGCGCTAGCTGCAAGTGAAATTGTGCATTGGAATGGCGTGGTTCAAAAAGTTGCAATCCCAATGGTGATCTCACCACTAATCGGCTTCTCTCTTTCTTATTTACTAGCGCTCGGTTTGCAGTGGCTATTTCGAAATGCGAAACGTCATAACGCCGGACGCGGATTTAAAACGGGCCAAGTTCTGTCGGCTACTGCGATGTCAGTTGGTCACGGTCTGCAAGATGCTCAGAAAACTATGGGCGTGATGACCCTGGCGCTAGTTGTTGGCGGATTTCATTCTGGAGATTCAATTCCAAATTGGGTAAAGATTTCCGCAGCGTTGGCAATTAGTTTGGGTACATATGCTGGCGGTTGGCGCATTATGAAAACGCTTGGAAAACGAATGGTTGAAATCGATCCGGTTCGCGGCTTTGCCTCCCAGACTGTTGCCTCTAGCGTTTTGTATGTGTTAGCTATTGGCTACCAAGCACCAATTAGCACCACTCACACCATAACCTCCTCAATATTAGGAGCCGGTGCTACGCGCGGTAGAAAATTTGTTAAATGGAATCTAGTTGGCAGCATCCTTACTGCTTGGATAATTACCTTGCCGGCAGCTGCGCTATGTAGTGCGCTCTTCTTCTATTTCTTTAATTTCCTAGGCTTTATTTAATCAACTTATAAGGTGTTCGAAGGCCTTTAAATTTGCGAGTGATTCACCGCGCGATACCCGCCAGGCCCA
>JBJTUU010000016.1:0-3815 GCA_046080845.1 Actinomycetales bacterium
CGAAAATATGTATCGACCATCGATCGCGCTTCCCGTAAAACGGCCGGAACGGTGGAACATATGGAAAGTCCGGTTATGGTGTACTCCGAAAATAGTTAGCGCCAGAGAATCCATAACTCATCGGCGGTATCTCGCGCATCGGTCTTGACTCGCCAGCTATCAACTAATTCATCACCATCAAAAACGCCAAGAACGGTATTTGTGTTTCCGATATCAATTGTAAGTAACATTTAAAAATCCAATCCAATATCTAAAATTGGGGCCGAATGAGTTATAGCTCCAACTGCAAGGTAAGCCACGCCGCATTCGGCATAGCTTCGTACCGTCTCGAGCGTTAACCCACCCGAGGATTCCAGCCGCGTTCTACTTCCGTTAGCGAGAGAAACTGCGGTTTTAGTATCTTCGATTGACATGTTATCTAGTAGAACAATTTCGGGTGCGCTCTTCAGCGCTTCTTTCAGTTGATTTATTGAGTCAACTTCGACTTCAACTTCTAACCCTGGGAATTCACGACGAACTCGAGCAATCGCATCAGTAATCGAACCGGCAGCAGCAATGTGGTTATCTTTAATTATCGCCCCATCGGAAAGATTCATGCGATGGTTCTCGCCACCGCCCATACGAACCGCAAACTTCTCTAATTGGCGAAGCCCTGGGGTGGTCTTTCGGGTATCGCGAATTACTGCATTAGTTCCAGCTATCTTTTCAACCCAAACCCTGGTCATCGTGGCGATTCCAGAGAGATGGCTAATCAAATTAAGCGCAACTCGTTCACAACTCAAGATCGCCCGAGTTTTACCTGTAATTGTCAGGATGGTCTCACCTGGTGCAATTTTTTCGCCGCAACTCTTGGCGAATTTAATATCGGAAATTCCAGAAATTTCAAAGACCGCAGCTGCGACGGTTACTCCGGCTAATACTCCAGCGTTACGGCTGATTAGTTTTGCGGTAGAAACTTGATCTTGGTTGATGGTGGCCAGAGTTGTTTTATCGGAATTCGCAAAGTCCTCCGCGAGTGCGCGCTTGATTAACTCAACTAACTCAATTGGATTGAGTTGGTCTGCCTTGAGGCGATCAGTGAGCGATGCTGAGATCATCAAAGACCTCCTCGTGAGTTGAGCGCCAATTTCCGATCTCATCGATTGATTGATGGATCCGCTTTCGCCAAGCATCCGATGCGTTAGGAAAATCATCGCGAGTATGTGACCCGCGAGATTCAGTCCGCTCTAGCGCCGATCGAGTAATTGCCATTGCTAATAAATAAAGATTGGTGGTCTCCCAGGCATCTAAATTCGCATAAATTGTGGTGGCGCTCTTCAATCTTTCTAAAGTATGCAAAGTTCCTTTAAGCGACTCGCTGGTTCTTACGACAGCAGCGCCGCGTGACATAGCGCGTTGTAGCTCACCTCTTACTGATGGTGAAATTAATATTTCAATTGGATCAGGAGAAACTGGCTTCTCTAGATTCGCAAGATTCTTGGCGATATCTTCAGCAATTCTCGCCCCAAAAACCAGCCCTTCTAAAAGTGAATTGGAAGCGAGGCGATTTGCGCCGTGCGCTCCGGTACAGGCGGTTTCACCAACTGCGTAAAGTCCAGGGACTGAGGAGTGGCCATTTAAATCCGTGCGAATTCCGCCCGATGCGTAATGCGAAGCGGGTGCCACCGGTATCAAATCCGTTCTTGGATCAATTCCAATCTGGGCACAGGAAGCGTGAATCGTTGGAAAGCGATCTTTAAAATCGATAATTGATCTCGCATCTAACCAGACATGTTTGGCGCCGCTCTTGGCCATCTGGCGAGAAATTTCTTTTGCCACGATATCGCGTGGCGCTAAATCAGCGAGTGGATGAACGCCTTGCATAAAACGTTCCCCGTGATCATTTACCAATAGCGCCCCTTCACCGCGAACCGCTTCACTAATTAGTGGTTGCTGACCCTTTGAGTTCTCACCCATATATAAAACGGTTGGATGGAATTGAATAAATTCCACATCTGCAACATCGGCACCGGCGCGAAGTGCAAGTGCTACGCCATCTCCAGTTGAAACCGCAGGATTGGTGGTCTGTGAATAAACCTGACCGAGACCGCCTGTTGCAAGTACAACTGCGCGTGCCATTATTTGGCCAACGCCATCGCGACTTCCTTCACCAATTACATGGAGCGTTACGCCGCAGATTCGGCCGCTCACACTTTTTAGCGCATCTAAAACGAGCGCATGTTCAATTACTTCAATCCCTGGATCTTGTGAAACTGCTGCAAGTAACGCTCGAGAAACTTCAGCGCCCGTGGCGTCGCCGCCGGCGTGAAGGATGCGATTTCGTAAATGTCCGCCTTCTCGAGTTAACGCAATCTCACCGGTTTCAGATTTATCAAAGACGGCGCCGCGGGCAATTAATTTTCGAACTGCTTCTGGGCCTTCACTAACTAGAACTTTTACCGCCGGTAAATCACATAATCCGGCCCCGGCAACCAGAGTGTCTCGCTCATGTTGTTCTGGGGAATCACCAGGACCGAGCGCAGCCGCGATGCCACCTTGGGCCCACTTGGTGGAACCTTCATCGACTTGAGCTTTAGTAATCAAAATTACTGATAAATCGTGGGAACGGATTTGTAGCGCTGTAGTTAAACCAGCAACCCCAGAACCAATCACAACCACATCAGTAGTTGAACTCCAACCGGGAAGCGGCGCACGTAATCTCATGACTTCACCAACGTTCGCGTTAACTTAACTTCAGCGTTATCTATAAGACGAATCCCTTCCATCCAACCAGCGACAATCGCGCGCAGATTTCTTGACTCTTCAGTTGCGGTGGCAAAGGTATCGCCATCAATAATCTCGGCATAATCTAATTTGAAATTCTTACTTTCCAGTTGGTGGTTTAGTTTTTCGCGGGCGATTGCGATGGAATCTTGATGATTTGCAGCAGTAAGCGCATGATGAATCAAACTAGCCTCCGCTTTTCCAGTATCGCTAAGTCGGACATTTCGCGATGACATCGCAAGGCCGGATGATTCTCTAATAGTTGGTGCTGCAATTATCTCGATATCTGGATGCAACTTCTTGGCCATCACTTTGATAAGGAATAGTTGTTGAAAATCTTTCTCGCCAAAGATTGCGTATCGAGGTTTTACTATTTGAAATAGCCGATTTACCACGGTTAAAACGCCATCAAAGTGTCCAGGACGGCTCAACCCTTCATAAAGTTGACCGATTTCTCCGGCGCTGATTAGTTCGGGTTCGGCTGGATATAAATCGCCAACTTCCGGGCGCCAGAGAATGGTTGCGCCAGCTTCGGCAGCTAACTTCTCATCTAGCGCTGGTGTCTTTGGATAATTCTCAAAATCTTCATCACTTTCAAATTGCAGTGGATTAACAAAGACTGAAACGGCAACTTCATCACAATATTGTCTTGCGATCTGGATTAGAGATTGATGGCCAGCATGGAGCGCGCCCATGGTTGGCACAAAAGCACAGGCGCTCGGAATAGCGCGTTGTATCTTCATTTTCTAGCTCCAGTCCGCTTGGGGTACCATGCGTGGAAATTCTACTTCGTTTTCAACTCTGCGAGAAGTTGGCGGATTGGACCGTGGCCGGCGAGCACGCCATCTGGATCGATTTCAAACCAAGGGCTTAAGACAAATTGGCGCTCGTTTGCCCACGGATGCGGCAATACCAACTCGGCGCTCTCCATAAATAACCCACCGTAATCAATGATGTCAATATCGATGGTTCGTGCTGCATTGGGAAAACTTCGATAGCGACCGAGCTGGTTTTCAATATCTAACAAAAGGTGCATTAAGTCGAGCGGTTTT
>JBJTUU010000017.1:0-5533 GCA_046080845.1 Actinomycetales bacterium
GTTGCCGTTTCCGGTGGCGCAGATTCACTAGCGCTAGCTGCAGCGCTACTGCCAGAAGTATCGACGTTAGCAATTGATTGTGTTCCTGTAATTATTGATCACGGATTACAAGCCGACTCGGCGGAAGTTGCTAATGCAGCGCGCGCGACATTGGGAAAAATAGGTTATTCAAGCGTTGAAGTTCGGCGCATCACGGTAAAAGAAGTTGATGGACCAGAAGCATCCGCGCGCAGAGCTCGATATACGGCGCTAGATCAAAGCGCTAATGAGTTGAGCGCTAAAGCAATTTTTCTTGGCCACACTAGAGATGATCAAGCCGAAACCGTGCTGCTTGGTTTAGCAAGAGGTTCTGGGACTCGCTCGCTTTCTGGAATGGCAAAACGAATTGATAGATATCGCCGACCATTTCTTGGTTGCACTCGAACCGAAACTGAAGCTGCCTGTGGCGAATTAGGAATCGAATTTTGGCGTGATCCGCATAATCAATCTTTGGAATACAAACGAGTGCGAGCGCGCCAGAGAGTTATTCCAGTTTTAGAAACTGAACTCGGGCCTGGAATTACCGATGCGTTGACTCGTTCTGCAAAATTGTTACGCGATGATGCCGACGCGCTAGATCATTGGGCGGATGCCGAATTTAAGGATTTCGATCCCAAAAATCTTGATATTGAGAAGCTAAGTAAATTACCGCGAGCAATTCGGTCGAGAGTTATCCGCAAGGCGATCTATCTCGCGGGCGCCCCGGGAGGCTCACTTTCTTCAGAACATCTTGAGCCAGTTGAGGTTCTAGTCACAGCGTGGCAGGGTCAGGGGCCGGTATCGCTACCAGGCGGTGTGACCGTGGAGCGAATTTCGGGCAGACTTTCGCTCTCTTAACCTCCTTGAAAGAAAGGTCAAACGTGGATTTGGCATCCGTGCAGAGCGATATCGAAAATGTAATTATCAGCGAAGAGCAACTGCAATCTCGCTTAAAAGAAATTTCCAAGAAGATTGATGCTGACTACCAAGGCCAGGAACTTTTATTGATTGGCGTACTCAAGGGCGCGGTAATGGTGATGGCAGACCTGACTCGCTACATGAATCGCCATGTTGAGATTGATTGGATGGCGGTCTCTTCATATGGATCGGGTACCAAATCTTCTGGTGTAGTTCGGATCTTGAAGGATCTAGATCGAGATATCACCGGAAAGAATGTCTTAATTATTGAGGACATTGTCGATACCGGATTAACTCTGGATTGGCTAAGTAATAACTTGAAATCACGCGGGGCTGGTTCAGTTGAAATAATGACAGTGCTTCGCAAGCCAGATGCGGCAATCGTTCAGGTCGATGTGCGCTATGTAGGATTCGATATCCCAAAGGATTTTGTGATTGGTTACGGACTAGATTTCAATGAGAAATATCGAAACTTGCCATTCATCGCAGTCCTAGCGAAACATATGTACAAGTAACCATGGCTGAATCAAAAAAACCGGAGAAGAAGTTTCAGATTAAACGGCCGAAATTGCCCATTAAGCCAGGTAAGACTCCGCAACGTCTAACTCGCCGCCCGCTTTTCTGGATATTGGTAGCGATTGTTCTAGTTACTTTTGTCGGACAGATTTCTTCAGGTGGTAATCAATTTACCAAGGTCGAGACTTCACAAGTTATGGGTGCAATTACCCGTGGCGATGTTGAAGCGGCCACGATTGTTGATCGAGCTCAAATTATTCGAATTGTTTTGAAACCAGGTAGCGCAATTGACGGTGCCACCAATGTCGAGGCGTCATATGTAAGCGGTCAAGAACCTATCTTGATTGATTTATTGAGCGCTACTCCGCCGCCCAAAGAATGGAATGTGGAAGTACCTAAAACAAATATTTTTGTCTCAATTTTGTTTACCTTAGGTCCGATTCTTCTTCTATTCTTCTTATTACTTTTCTTTCTTGGCCAATCTCAAGGCGGCTCACGTGTCTTCTCGTTTGGTCGATCCCGCGCAAAGTTGCACTCCAATGAAGTTCCGCAAGTTACTTTTGCTGATGTCGCTGGTGCCGATGAAGCAATTGAAGAATTCCGTGAGATAAAAGATTTTCTAGCCTCTCCCCAGAAATACCAAGAAATTGGCGCCAAAATCCCGAAGGGTGTACTGCTCTTTGGCCCTCCAGGAACTGGTAAGACGCTTTTAGCTCGCGCCGTTGCGGGGGAAGCTAAGGTTCCGTTCTACACAATTTCTGGTTCGGATTTCGTTGAAATGTTTGTTGGAGTTGGCGCATCGCGCGTTCGAGATTTATTTAACCAAGCAAAACAGAATGCACCTTCAATCATTTTCGTCGATGAAATCGATGCAGTAGGAAGACACCGCGGCGCTGGTTTAGGTGGCGGGCATGATGAACGAGAACAGACGTTAAATCAATTATTAGTTGAGATGGATGGCTTTGAACCCCACGACCAAGTTGTTTTGATTGCTGCCACCAATCGACCAGATATCTTGGATCCGGCGTTGCTCCGTCCAGGTCGCTTTGATCGACAGATCGCACTCGATCGCCCGGATGTAAGAGGGCGCGAAGCGATTATGAAAGTTCATGCCAAGAACAAGCCGCTCGAAAAAGATCTAGATTTAAAGGCGCTAGCTCGGAGAACTCCCGGATTTACCGGAGCGGACCTGGCAAATGTTTTGAATGAAGCGGCGCTATTAACGGCGCGACAGAATCGAAAGTTAATTTCCCGTGATGATATTGATGAAGCAATTGATCGCGTGATGGCTGGGCCGCAACGTAAATCACGATTAATGAGTGAAGAAGAACGACGCGTGACGGCGTATCACGAGGGCGGCCACGCGCTGGTTGCGAACGCGCTGCCACATACTGATCCAGTTCACAAAATAACAATCATGCCTCGCGGCCATGCGCTTGGCTACACCATGGTGTTGCCGGATGAAGATAAATATTCAACCACGCGCAATCAGATGCTTGATCAATTGGCATACACGATGGGTGGTCGCGCAGCTGAGGAGTTGGTATTCCATGATCCAACCACTGGCGCATCAAACGATATTGAAAAGGCCACAACTCTGGCACGTGCGATGGTTACTCAATATGGAATGACCGAGAAGTTAGGCGCTATTAAATTAGGAACTAGCGATGCCGCGCCATTCTTAGGGCGGGATTACGGACATCAACGGGATTACTCCGAGCATCTCGCCAGCGTTGTTGATAGTGAAATTCGTGGACTTATCGAAACTGCCCATCAAGAAGCTTATGAAATCTTGGTGGAGAACCGATCAATTCTTGATGCTTTAGTTGAAGAGTTATTAGAGAAAGAGACGTTGCAAAAGGAAGAGATTGAAGTTATCTTCAAGCGGGTTTCCGCAAGACCGAAGCGTCCAGCTTGGACTGGATCTTCACTACGGGTGCCCTCTCGGATTCCACCAGTTCCACTAAAACCGAAAGCAGAACCTACGCCAGAGCCGGCGAAGCGTCGTAAGAAATCCACCTAATGAGCAAGCAGTTCGATGAAGAACGCGTAGCAAATGCAGTTCGCGAACTCCTGCTTGGAATCGGTGAAGATCCGGAACGTGATGGATTAAAAGATACGCCACTTCGAGTCGCGCGCGCGATGCGCGAAAATTTTCAAGGTCTATTTCAAGATCCAAAAGATATCTTTACTACCTCATTTGATTTAGGGCATGAAGAGTTAGTAATCGTTAAAGATATCGAGATTTTTTCGCATTGCGAGCATCACCTAACGCCATTTCACGGGAAAGCCCATATTGGATATATCCCTGGGGCAAGTGGTCGAGTAACTGGAATCTCTAAACTAGCGCGGTTAGTTGATTTATTTGCGCGCCGACCTCAAGTTCAAGAACGCCTAACCACTCAAATTGCTGATGCGTTAGTAGCCGCACTTGAACCGGGCGGTGTCATAGTTATTGTGGACTGTGTACATCTTTGTATGTCGATGCGAGGCATTAAGAAATCTGAAGCGCGTACCGTAACTAGCGCAGTTCGCGGCATGCTGCGCGATCCGGCTACGCGCGCCGAAGCAATGTCACTTATTACAACAAAATAATGCGCACCTTGGTGATGGGGATATTGAATGTCACCCCAGATTCGTTTGCGGACGGTGGTCGCCACTTCACAATTAGTGATGCGATTGCCCGCGCCAACCAGATGGTTGAAGAAGGCGTCGACATCATCGATATTGGCGGCGAATCAACTAAACCTGGGGCTGCTCGCGTAACTGAAAGCGAGGAGTTGGAGCGAGTTACACCGGTTTTGGAAGAAGTGATTCCGCTGGGTGTTCCGGTCTCAATCGACACGATGCGCAGCGCGGTTGCCGCAGCCGCTATTAAAGCTGGCGTTAAGTATGTAAATGATGTGAGTGGCGGTTTAGCAGATGAAAAGATGTATGAATTAATGGCAAGTCATCGAGAAGTTCAATATGTAATGATGCATTGGCGGAGCCACTCAAAAGATATGCAAGACCATGCCAAGTATCAGGATGTGGTGAAAGAAGTACGAGAAGAGTTAGAAGAGCGGATCAATTCCGCGATTGAGGCTGGAGTTGATCCAGAACAACTAATCATTGATCCAGGAATTGGATTTTCCAAGACTAGTGAACATAACTGGGAGCTTTTAAAGAATTTAGATCGGTTAGCACTACTTGGCTATCCGATATTAGTTGGCGCTTCCCGAAAGCGGTTTCTGGGTGAATTAGTTGGAGGTGAGCCAGATCAACGAGAATCAGCATCAATTGCACTAACCGCAGCATTAGCAAAACTAGGAATCTGGGGAGTTCGTACTCATTCTGTAAAACCGCATCGCGATGCTATTGCAATCGTAGAAGCGCTGGCGAAAAGATAAGGCGATGAGCGAGAAGATTTCGATAATGGGAATTACCGCTAGCGGCAAACACGGGGTACTTCCGTTAGAGAAAATGGAAGCTCAAGAATTTGTGGTCGATGTAACTCTTAAAACGGAATTAGCAACAGCTGCGAAGAGTGATTCGCTAGCTGATACCGTTGATTATTCCGAAGTAGCAAAACTGGTACACCAAGTTATTACTGGACCATCGGTTAACCTTATTGAAAAGCTAGCCGGCGATATTGGCAATTTGATCTTAAATAAATTTCCCAAAGTAGATTCCGTTGAAGTTACTGTGCATAAACCGAAAGCTCCAATTCCGGTGGCATTTGGCGATGTCGCAGTAACCATCAAAAGCGAACGATGAAAGCAGTAATTGCACTGGGGGCAAACCTGGGCGATCCGCGCCGCAAAATCTCAGAAGCAATCGATCAAATTAGAGATCACATCACAATCAAAAAAGTGTCATCGTTAATTGAAACTGAACCAGTGGGCGTTGCGGATAAGCAACCCAACTACATTAACGCGGTAATTATTGGCGAAAGTGAATTAAAACCGCTCGACTTAATGCACCTTTTGTTAGATATTGAAAACCAGCTCGGTCGCTATCGAAGTTTTCCCAATGCAGCACGAACCATCGATATTGACATCATTGATTACGGTGGGTTATTTATGGAGAGCGCCGAGTTGGT
>JBJTUU010000018.1:0-10057 GCA_046080845.1 Actinomycetales bacterium
ACCCCTCCTTAAGAAAATTTGGTTTCGTGTGCGCCGCACTTTGCGGACAGGGGGCTAGTTTATCGCCTCTGAATGAGCGCCGCAGCCGTGATTAACCGAGACTACCCGCGCATCTTCCGGTGAAATCGCGTTTGCACAGACGCCAAATGCTTGGCGGAGCGAGCCGCTAATCGGAAGATAAAAACCACAACTGCCACAATTTTTCGGCGCGAGACGTGCAATTTCCGAATTAGGTCCGCGATCTCCTTCGTGCCAACGCTTTGCGGCTTGATCTCTTCCTTCGATAGAAAGTACGCGCAACCTGGTGGCGCCAAATTCAAATAGTTCATGGAGATCTAACTCTTCATCACTTGGAAGAACCGAATTACTTGGCACCAACCTTGGATCATCAGCTGCAGTGGGAACAATCGTTCCGGCTACAACATCACCCGCTGTAATTCGATCGCTATAAGGAATCCATTCCGGCGCCAGGAGCGAATCGGGGCCAGGTAGCAGTACTACATCGCAAATGGTTGGTTGGTCGGATTCAATCTTGGTAACTGTTACTGCCCAGCGCCATCCCACATATCCAGGAAGTGATGCCGCGAATAAATATGACGCGACATGTTCATCAGATTCAATCCAGACCAGTTCGCCTACAAATTCACTTTTCTTCGCATCCTCAAGTGCGGCAGCGCGCGCAAGTTCAACGGCATCGAATGGATCGATGCCGCTTACTTTTGCGGAATTCTTCTTAGTCGCGCGTGACATAAGAAGTGAGTCTATCTCGCTTTAGAAGTCCATATCTCCGCCAGGTGCTGCTGGAGCAGCTGGCTTAGGTTCTGGCTTATCTGCGATAACTGCTTCTGTGGTTAAGAAGAGCGCAGCAATTGATGCTGCGTTCTGTAGTGCAGAGCGAGTTACCTTTGCTGGATCAATGATTCCGGATTTAATCATGTCGACGTACTCACCTGTTGCGGCATTTAAACCTTCGCCAGCTTTCAAGTTACGTACCTTTTCAACAACAACTCCACCCTCAAGACCAGCATTAACAGCAATCTGCTTTAACGGAGCTTCGATGGCAAACTCCACAATCTTTGCACCAGTTGCTTCATCACCAGAAAGTTTCAATTTCTCAAAAGCTTTCTTGGAAGCTTGTAGAAGTGCAACGCCACCACCAGCGACAATTCCTTCTTCAACCGCTGCCTTAGCGTTACGCACTGCATCTTCAATACGGTGCTTCCGTTCTTTTAATTCAACTTCGGTAGCGGCTCCGGCTTTAATAACCGCAACGCCACCAGCTAATTTCGCAAGGCGCTCTTGCAACTTCTCGCGATCGTAATCAGAGTCTGAACTCTCGATTTCAGCGCGAATTTGGTTGACCCGTCCCTTGATCTGTTCCTCATCGCCAGAGCCTTCAACGATTGTGGTTTCATCTTTAGTTACAACAACTTTACGAGCGCGACCAAGTAGATCGAGCGTTGCTGCATCTAGCTTTAGACCAACTTCTTCTGAAATGACGGTAGCGCCAGTCAAAATCGCCATATCTTGGAGCATCGCCTTACGACGATCGCCAAAACCAGGCGCCTTGACTGCGACTGAGCGGAATGTGCCGCGAATCTTATTAACAACAAGAGTTGCTAGCGCTTCGCCCTCTACATCTTCAGCGATGATTGCAAGTGGCTTACCGCCTTGCATCACTTTCTCTAGAAGTGGCACTAACTCTTTGATATTTGCGATTTTGGAATTTGCAATCAAGATACATGGATCTTCAAGAACTGCTTCCATACGCTCGGTATCGGTCACCATGTATGGTGAGATGTATCCCTTATCGAATCGCATACCTTCAGTAAGTTCGAGTTCCAGGCCGAAGGTATTGCTCTCTTCGACAGTGATAACACCTTCTTTACCGACCTTATCCATTGCTTCTGCAATCATCTCGCCGATTGTGGAATCAGCTGCGGAGATAGATGCAGTTGCCGAAATTTGTTCTTTAGTTTCCACTGGTTTTGACATAGCTGAAAGCTCAGTTGAAATAGCTTCGACGGCTTTTTCAATACCGCGCTTGAGCGACATTGGATTTGAACCGGCTGCGACGTTGCGTAAACCTTCACGAACTAGCGCCTGGGCTAATACCGTTGCGGTAGTTGTGCCATCGCCTGCTACATCATCGGTCTTCTTGGCAACTTCTTTAACAAGTTCGGCACCAATTTTTTCCCAAGGATCATCTAATTCGATCTCTTTAGCGATTGATACGCCATCGTTGGTGATGGTTGGTGCGCCCCACTTCTTTTCTAGGACCACATTTCGTCCACGAGGCCCGAGGGTTACTTTCACCGCATCTGCCAAAGTGTTCATGCCGCGCTCTAGTCCGCGCCGCGCTTCTTCATTGAAGGCAATCATTTTTGCCATGGTTGTCTCCCTTTAATTCGTTCGGGTTAAACGGTTCGAGCGACTTATCACTCTCGCCCGGTGAGTGCTAACGCCAAGCCTAGGGCGGTCTATTCCCTTCCTCAAATCCTCCGCATCCGGAGTAACCGCTTAACCAGCAGCGGTGCGTGGGCCTGGGCCGCCGGGTTATCTAGGAGCGCATTGAGCCGTTCGTAATACGCGGTCAGGGCGAGTCCAAATTTCTCTTGAACCGCTTCTTTCTTCGATCCTGTATGGCGCCACCAATGTTCTTCAAAATCCAGAATCGATAACTCCAATTCGGAGAGCTCAGCTGCGAGCTTGGCGGTCTCTTCCATGGACTTATTCAACTAGAGAGATGGAAAATATTTGGGATTTAAAGGGTGGCCAGAATCATCTTGATATCGGAGATAGCGGTCCAGGGATTGATGATGGCAAAGCGCAAGATTGGTGAGCCGTTATGTGAGGAGGGTGTCACAAAACCAATCTGGTCGGCCAATAACTTATCGCTCCAGTTTTGATAATCACTACTTGTCCAACCTTTTCGAGTAAATGCCACAATCGAAAGTTCCGGTTCCTGCAATAACTCCAAATTTGGATGAGCTTTGATTAACGCCGCACTTTCGTTAGCGAGATCCATAGTTTTCTCCATCGCTTCCGCATATTTATTCGTGCCATGCGCGGCTAACGAAAACCAAAACGGCAACCCTCGAACTCTGCGGGTTAGGTGAATTGCGTAATCCGATGGATTCCACTCACCATTTTGGAGCGTCTCTAAGTAACCCGCATGTTGGGTGTGCGCAGCTCGTGCAATCTCAGGATTTCGATAAATCAGAGCACAGGCATCAAATGGTGCAAAGAGCCATTTATGTGGATCAACTATTAAAGAATCGGCTCGTTCTACACCGCTAAAGAGCGAACGGTATTTAGGTGAGGCGAGCGCCGCCAATCCATATGCCCCATCAACATGGAACCAGATTGCGCGATCTGACGCGACCTTTCCGATACCAGCTAAATCATCGATGATTCCTAAGTTGGTAGTTCCCGCGGTGGCCACAATGGCAAAGACTTTTTTCTTGGGAAATTCTTGATGAAATTTATCTACTGCGCGCGCCACCGTGGCGCCAAGCAATCGATGATATTCATCGGTTGGTATCGAGAGAATTTCAACATCCATAACCTGGGCTGCGCTCTTGATAGAAGCATGTGCCTCTTGGCTACAAGCGATTACCCATCGTTCTACCTCCGGGTTTCGAGTGCGCGCATCATGGCGAGCTGCAACGAGCGCGGAGAGATTTCCAATCGTGCCGCCCTGTACAAAAACACCGCCCGCGCTATTCGGAAGTCCGGCGAGATCGCTCAGCCAGCGCAACGCTTGATTCTCTGCAAATACGGCGCCGGCACCTTCTAGCCATGAGCCGCCATAAAGCGCGGATGCGCCAACTACTAAATCAAATAAGTTTGCGGATTCAGTAGGGGCGGATGGAATAAATGCCAAGTTTCTCGGATGATCGGTTGAGATACAGGCTGGCGCTAGTACTTCTTTAAAGAGATTAAGGGTTTTCTCACCACCTAAACCATTTGCGGTAATAGTTTCGCCGACTGCATCATATAGATCTTGGTAACTCCACGGCCCATCTAACGGTGGATCAGTTTTTAATCGAACTAGCGAATACTCCAGAATTTTCGCAGCTAAGGTATCGATTTCTTCATCAAACTCATGCATCGCCAAAGAGCGCCTTTCGCTTTGAACTTCTTACGATGTTGCGCAACATGGTGGGAAATACAAAGGCATGCAGCGGCAAGACCGCATACCAATAAAGTTGGCACCCAAGCCACGTGGCGAAAAGCGCGCTTCCTGCACAATTCTTACCTTTCCAGCCTCTTCCTTGATTCTAAATTCCAACCAAGCTTTTCCAGGAAGGACCATTTCGGCATAAAGTCGAAGTAGCTTCTCTTTTTCAATCGCTTCTACTCGCCAAAAATCTAAACTATCGCCAACTCTTAAATGTTTCGGATCGCGCCGACCACGTCTTAAACCAACTCCACCAACAATTCGGTCGAGCATGCCCCTTGCCCACCATAAGAAATCTGCACCGTACCAACCAGTCTCGCCACCGATTTGTTCGATAGAACGCCAAACGCAATCAATCGGCGCCTCGGCTAAAACCTCACGATGATCGCGATGGGTAATCTCACCGGCCCAATCTGGATCGCTCTGGGCTTTCTGCCAAGGCGCAGTAATCGCAGTTGCATCAGACCAACGCGTCTCAACTTGATTACTTGTGGTGCGCGATAACGCCAAATTAATCGCGCTCTCTACATCAATTAGACCTTCCGGCGGCTTTGGAATTATGACATCAATCGCTTTCTTGGGATCGGCAACGGTTTCATTTATCAATGATCCAATTAGCGGACGAGCTAATCGAGTAGGCACTGGTGTTACAAAACCAATCCATAAACTAGAAAGTTTTGGCGTAAGTACTGGGACTCTAATGATCCAGCGCCGGCGCAATCCGGAGCACTTAGCAAATTTCTGCATCATCTCGGCATAAGAAAGAATTTCTGGACCGCCAATGTCATAAATTCCGCTGACTGGCTTCTCTAATTTTGCCGCGTGAGTCAGATACCAGAGCACATCGCGGACTGCGATTGGATGGGTCCGATTTGATACCCACTTTGGCGTGGTCATTACCGGCAAGCGATGCGTTAAATGTCGGAGCATTTCAAATGAAGCTGATCCTGATCCGATAATAATTCCAGCTCGCAATTCCAAAACTGGAATGGATGTCGAACGTAACTCTTCACCAGTTCTAGCGCGCGAAGCTAGATGCTTACTCTGCTTATCATCATTAGCAATTCCACCTAAATAAACAATCTGAGATACTCCAGCAACTTCGGCGGCCTTGGCGAAATTACGCGCCATCTGGGCCTCTAATTCATCAAAATCCGAGCCAACACCGATTGAATGAAGTAAGTAAAACGCAGTATGAATCCCAGTTAACGCTCGCTTCATCTCATCAAAATTTATTGCGTTACCAACTGCTACTTCTACTTCATTGGCCCAACCTTGTCCAGTAATTTTCTTGGCATCCCTAACCGTTACCCGGACTGGAATCTCTTCATTGAGCAGCGCTCGCACCAATCGCCCGCCTACATAACCAGAGGCGCCGGTGACCAAGATTCGGCGAGAGAAAGACATGGTTGAAGATTAGACTTCGCCGGATGAAACAGCCAAAGGTAGTGATTCTCGGCGCTGGTTTTGGCGGATTAACTGCGGCCAAAGCCTTAGATTCGATTGCGGATGTGACCTTGGTTGATAAACATAATTTCCAGACTTTTCTACCGTTGCTCTACCAAGTTTCAACTGCCGGCCTTGCTGCCGATCACATCGCCCACCCAATTCGCGGCGCGCTCCGTAAAACTAAAATTAAATTTCGAATGGGATCTCCCTTAACCGTTGATCATAAACATAATTCAATTAAATTAGATTCGAGTGAAGTATTAGATTTTGATTATCTGATTGTGGCGCTTGGTTCAGCGACCAACGACTTTGGTATCCCTGGAGTATCTGAGAATGCACTTGGTATGAAGAGCGTCTCGGAAGCGCTTGAGATTCGTTCCTCAATTCTGCGCCGGTTTGAAGATCTCTGTCGCTTTGAAGATGAGACCAAACTTTCCATTACCGTCGTTGGCGGTGGCCCAACGGGTGTTGAAATGGCAGGTGCAATTGCCGAACTTAAGAAAGGCCCACTCCACTCAGATCAGGCGAAAGCCGCAGCCCACATCCAAGTCAACTTAGTTGAAGCTGGCCCACGAATTCTGCCCTCGTTTTCAGAGAAGCTTTCGGCTCGCACCCAGCGTGATTTAGAGAAACTTGAAGTACGAGTTCTTACTAATACCTCGGTAAAAGAAGTTAAACCTCGCGAAATAATTCTTGGCGATCGAAATAAATTGCCATCTGAAGTAACGATCTGGGCTGCCGGTGTTTCTGGAGTTCCCATCATGAAGAAGTTAGGACTGCCTACCGCAAATGGCCGAATCACGGTTGGCGAAACTATGCAGGTAGCGAACTATCCACATATTTTTGCAATCGGGGATATCGCCGGCGCTAAAGGTAAAGATGGCCGCTTCTTGCCAATGGTGGCACCAGTTGCGATGCAACAAGCTCGCTTTGTAGCAAAACAAATCGCTCGCCTACAGTCCGGTAAACCACCTGCAACTTTCAAATATCGCGATAAAGGTTCGATGGCCACTATTGGTCGACATAAAGCCGTTGTTGAAGTCGGACCGCTTCGAATGAGTGGAATTCCAGCTTGGTATGCCTGGCTCTGGTTGCATCTCTTTTATTTACTTGGTGGTCGTAACAAGATTGGCACGATGGCAGATTGGACTTGGAACTATCTAACTTTTGATCGCGGCAATCGCCACATCATGGATATTAGTTAGGGCGAAGCGCTCCATAAGCAGTATCAGGAACAAATGGTTCATTCGGTCGTACCCAATCAATTTTTTGGTAAGGCGCCCCTTGGATTGGACGTGGATCGCGCTCGCCTTTATTTGGCCAGAATGAAAAGGCGCGTTCGGCTTGTGCGGTAATAGTTAGCGAGGGATTTACCCCAAGGTTTGCGGTCAAACTTGAACCATCGACAACATGCAAAGTTGGGTAATTCCAAACTCGATGATACGGATCGATAACTCCATGATTTGGATCATCACTAATCACGCAACCCCCCACAAAGTGAGCGGTAAACGGCGCGCTAATTAAATCGCCAATGTGGCCACCTGGAATTCCGCCATATTTTCCAGCAATTCTTCGTACCACTTCATTAGCAGCCGGAATATAGGTGGCGTTGGGGTGCTGCGAATCTTGTTTTGAAGTTAAGCGCCAACCAAAGATGCCGAGTTTGCCTTTAACTGAAATTGAAGAATCCACATTCTGCATTACAAGTGCAATTACAGTTCGTTCGCTCCATTTTCTAACATCAAATATCTTGGCAATCATTGAGGGCCGCAAAATTAAGGTTGCTAGCCATTGCTTTCGCCTTACTCCCGCGGTCTCACCATCTGTGATGACGGTTTGCAGTAAACCCATGAAATTTGAACCTTTGCCATAGCGAACCGGTTCGACATGGGTATGTTCATCTGGGAAAAATGACGAGGTAATTGCAGCGCCTTTTGAGAAATCAATCGGGCCATTTTTTGGCATAATCGCACCAGTTAATGCCTCAGAGTTTGTTCTAGATAATTTTCCTAGCGCCGGCGATAGTTTCTTTAGCTTTCGCTTCGCTTTCATCTGGTGCAATAGTTTTTGGGTGTTGTAAGTTCCAGCAGCCACCACAACTTGACCGGCAGTAAAGACTCGCTTTCCACCAAGCCAAGCAGAACTCTTACGCGCCGTAATTTGCCAACCACCGCTAGCTAACTCTTCGATATCGGTAACCGTGTGCTCTGGAAAAACTTGCGCACCCGCATTTTCCGCAAGCCCGAGATAATTCTTAGGCAGAGTGTTTTTTGCATTAAATCGACAGCCGGTCATACAGCCACCGCATTGGCGGCAACCATGTCGATCTGGTCCAACCCCACCAAAATATGGATCTTTCTCAAGAACTCCTGGCCCATCACCAAAGTGCACACCAAGTGGCGCCATCTTGAAGGTGTGGCCAACTCCCATCTCTTCGGCGACATCTTTCATCGCTTGATCCGATGGTGAAAAGTATGGATTTTCGGAAACGCCTAACATGCGAGAGGCTTGGTCATACCAAGGTAGTAACTCCGCTTTCCAATCGGTGATGTGGCGCCACTGGGCATCTTCAAAATAACTATCTGGTGGTTGATAAAGCGTATTTGCATAAACCAGCGAACCGCCACCAACGCCAGCTCCCGCTAGCACTAACACATTTGGTAGCGCATGAATTCGCTGAATTCCGCGTAAACCCAAACGCGGCAAATATAAAAATTTAGATAATCGCCAAGAAGTTTTCGGAAAATCTTTGTCCCGAAATCTTCGCCCGGCTTCTAATACCGCGACGCGATATCCCTTTTCCGTAAGTCGCAACGCCGCAACCGATCCACCAAAACCGGAACCGATTATCACCACATCAAAATCTTGCGACTTTGCCATATCCGAAATCTACAGATATCCTCCCGCAATGTCTGCAAAGCGCGAAATTCAACGCAAACCGCAGCGAAGCGTCGCCGATACCGAAGAAATCTATGCAATTCTCGATGAAGCTCTAGTCGCACACGTTGGCTTTAACGATCCAGACTCCGGCGAACCGGTCGTAATTCCAGTTGCGTATGGCCGCGATGGCGATCGACTTTTAGTTCACGGCTCAACCGGGTCTCGCATGTTCATGTCTCTGAAAAAAGGTATACCGGTCTGTATCACCGTGACGATTCTCGATGGCCTAGTAAGCGCCCGCAGTCCATTTAATTCTTCAATGAACTATCGCTCCGTAATGGTCTTCGGAACTCCGAAAGAATTAACTGGCGCTGAGAAAGAACGTGGTCTTTATGCGGTAACAGAGCGTTTGATTCCAGGGCTCTGGGATGCTGGTCGCGAACAGACCGCGAAAGAATTTGCCCAAACTATGATCCTGGAAATTCCGCTAGATGATGTCACCGCCAAGAAGCGCGTTGGCTCCGCTCTTGATCCAGAAGATGCAAATCTTCCAATCTGGGCCGGCGTAGTTCCCATCGTCACCAGTTATGGCGAACCAATCACCAATGAAGATGCCAAACACGTGCCACTACCTGATTACATCAAGAACATCGCCAAGCGAATTAAGCCTTAGTTCAAAGCGCCAATCAGATAACCTGCAAGAAAGTCAGCTGGTCGTGTCTGTCCGGCATGTTGGCCATTGAATGCAGATGAACCATCTTTGCCACAAATTGCTTTGATCACTGCGGCACCGCCTGGGTGCTTGCCAATCCAATCTGTTAGATCGTAAACCTGGCCATCAATTGCGCTCCAACAACTTTTTGCATCGCTATGTTTGGCAACTTCAGCCATTGCGAATGCGCCAGCGCTGGCACCTTTGGGTTCAGGTATTGATGTATCGGTTCTCTGAGTTTGAGCCGGATTATCAAGTCGACCTTTCCAAACTGCTTGCGCTCCGGTATGGCCCGTTAAAAATGTGAGCCCAAGAATCATTACCCCAGCAAGCGCTGTGACATTGCCACTTAAATTAACTTTCCTTACAGATGCAACGCGCGCATTTCGATACCAGTGAAGCGCAAGTAGAAAGAATCCAACTGAAGTCCAAGCCAAGATATTTCCGTAATTGGAATGTTCGGCAGGGTTTCCGATTCGGGCAGCTAGCGCTTCTCCCGATTGTTTGGCAACCAACGCCGCTCCAGTACCTAGAAAGACGCCAACCATCGAGGCAAAGGCATATCCCTTTCTAAATCGCGGAACGTAGATTGCAACTATGACCCCTAAGGTCGCTAGCGGAAGAAGGACTACGGCAAAGTGAACGACGAGTGGATGGACTGGTAAACCTTGGATTGTGTCGAGTAATGAGTTCATTACCGGAGTTAATCATCAAGATAAGGTCAAACCCCTCGATTTACCCGAGAGATTCCTGAGTTGTTTGGGTGAGTTAACTGAACCTCAACCAGTATTACGTAACCCAGCTGCCACGCCATTAATGGTTAGTAATAGCGC
>JBJTUU010000019.1:0-2819 GCA_046080845.1 Actinomycetales bacterium
CGGGGCGTTACCGTGAACTCTTTTATCGCTAGGTAACCATCTACTCGATCGGCGTATAAACCTGCGGCATTAATTACCCAATCTGCTTCATAGCTAGTGGCACCGCTAGGCGAGAAACAACTCCGTCCCTTCCAAGATAGCGAGAAGATCGCAAGTAATCCGGAGTATGGAAAAATAATTTGTTTCTGCGAAAAAGTAAGTTATGGCGAAGTGGATGATGCGCTTGACTCGCCGCTGCCACCCAAGAGTCTTTCAGCACTAGCTCGGCGTACTCGCGCTGGCCTTGGTAGGTGCCAAGGTTTTTATTGCTATCAACATTTATTGGAACGAACTGGAATTAAAGATGCGTGAATCAAAGTGTGACATCTTAATTATTGGCGCTGGCCCGGCTGGTATGGCAACCGCGCTAGAACTTCGAAAATTAGGAATTAATTCAATCCGCATTTTAGAGCGAGAGGGCGAAGCCGGCGGAATTCCCCGCCACTCATTTCATATCGGCTATGGCATAAAAGATCTAAAGCGAGTCATTAGTGGCCCTAAGTATGCAGCGCGCTATCGAAGTGAGTTAGCGAAAGTTGGCCAAAGTATCGAGACCGAAGCGATTGTGACCGATTGGATTGATGAGAAGACGGTACAAGTTACTTCACCAAAGGGAATTGAGAGAATTACCGCAGATAAAATTGTGATTGCATCCGGCGCTAGAGAGCGAAATCGCAGCGCGCGGTTGATTGCCGGCGCAAGAACTAAAGGAATTTTCACTACCGGATCGCTCCAGCAATTAACTTATTTAGGTGGCGCGAAGCGAAGTGGGCGGGCGGTAGTCGTTGGCGCCGAGCACGTTAGCTTTTCTGCGGTTATGACCCTTTCGCATCTTGGACTTCGCACCAGCGCCGTAGTCACAACCGGAAAGCGCCATGAGACAAATTGGCCACTCTTAGTTGGCGCAAAACTTCTATATCGATTTAAGTATTACAAAGCGGTAGATGAGATTGAAGTAATTGGTAGTAAACAAGTTGAAGTGCTGAAATTTAAAGTCGGTGGGCGCGAGGCAACTATCCCATGTGAATATGTAGTTTTTACCGGTAATTGGATCCCTGATAACGAGCTCGTACGTAAAGCCGGACTCGAACTAGATAGCTCAAAGAGCCCCTTAGTTGATAGCGAGTTTCGCACCAGCAAGTCGCATATCTTTGCAGTTGGAAATGCGACGCTGCCGATAAAGAGCGCTGATACCTGCGCAGTTCAAGGTAAGAAATTAGCAAAAGTATTAGCGCGTGAAGTTAGAGCTGGGAAATCATCTCGGTAAACCGTTTTGAAGAAATCGCTTCTCGCATTGAGTCATACTTAAGCATTCCCCACTCCCAGAAATCGAAATCCAATTCGGAAACTGAATCTTGAATCGAAGCCCAGAGCGTCCAGCCATATTTAGCAACCTGACAAAACAACCAGGCACGTGCCAACTTATCGGCTCGCATACCGCCGTAGTAAGCAGTTACCAATTCAGATAGCGCATCAAAGGGCAATTCGGCTTCTGACCAGATATTGCCGATTTCAAAGCAGGCATCATTATTTCCAGAGTATTCATAATCGATTAGCCAGATTTGTTTACCATCATCAATGAAATTCGCTGGTAATAAATCATTATTGCAGGAGACCTTTCCATCAAAAGTTGCTGCAAATCTCTTCTCAATTTCGTGGAAAGTTTCCTGCAATTCCAAGTAACCATCCGGAAGGCGGAATCCCTTCTCTTTCACGATCTTTAGATAATTGGACTGGATCTGGAACATATCGAAATCTCGATCGAATGGTTGAGCAGAATGGAGTTTCTTAAGGCTAGTTGCAATTCGACTTAAATTGGCACCAACTTCACTTGCGCCAAAGGTTTTGCCATCGATGTAACCAATTACCAGGAGCCCTTTACCTTTTAGGTAATCAAAGACGGGGGCGCCAATTCCAACTTCAGCCGCCAACTTAGTGTTATGGAATTCCGAGTCTCGATCAATAGATAAGAGGGAGGAGGAGTTACTTGAGATACGAGCCACGTATTTACCACTATCGGTTTCAACTAGAAGATTCTTATTTGTTAAACCACCAGAAAGCTCGCGTAGCGAT
The DNA here is from genome assembly GCA_046080845.1 of Actinomycetales bacterium. Lineage (GTDB taxonomy): Bacteria > Actinomycetota > Actinomycetes > Nanopelagicales > Nanopelagicaceae > MAG-120802. Next base: position 2,113 of record JBJTUU010000019.1, read on the forward strand.
GAACGATTCTTTAATAACGAAACTTGATTAAGGAGTTCCCCGTAATTCTCTTCTAACTCATCACTTTCGGAGGACATGTATCTAGGATACATTTCAGATATGGCCGATAACAGCCTCCCCAATCGGGCAAAAATCGTAATTATTGGTGGTGGCGTCGGTGGTACCTCAGTTGCGTATCACCTAGCAGAACTCGGGGAGCGCGATGTAATTCTGCTGGATCGCAGTGATCTAACCAGCGGTTCTACATTTCATTCAGCCGGACTTGTCGGACAACTTCGCGCTGATCCCACGTTAACCAAAATGAATATGCACTCGGTTGATCTCTATCGCAAACTTGAAAAGAGCGATACCCCTCCAGGATGGAAAGAGTGCGGCAGTATCAAGATTGCATCTACAAAAGAACGAATGCAAGAAATTCGACGACAAATTGGTTGGGCTAAGAATTTTGGACTTGATCTACATGAAATTTCGTTGAATGAATTACAAGAGAAGTTTCCACTCCTTAATATGGAGGGCATCGTTGGCGCCTGCATTATGAAATCAGATGGCCAAGTCGACCCGTCACAACTCGCGCTCGCGCTCGCCTCGGGCGCCCGAAAAATGGGCGTCCAAATCCACACTCACACTCGAGTACTTTCGATTGAAACTAAAGCCAATCGAGTAGCGAAAGTGGTCACCGATAAAGGTGAGATTGAGTGTGAGATTGT
>JBJTUU010000020.1:0-12033 GCA_046080845.1 Actinomycetales bacterium
CCAAGGGTTGGGCTGTTCGCCCATTAAAGAGGCACGCGAGCTGGGTTCAGAACGTCGTGAGACAGTTCGGTCCCTATCCGCTGTGTGCGTAGGAAACTTGAGAAGGGCTGTCTTTAGTACGAGAGGACCGAGACGGACGAATCTCTAGTGTGTGGGTTGTTCCGCCAGGAGCACGGCCCATTAGCTACATTCGGAAGAGATAACCGCTGAAAGCATCTAAGCGGGAAGCTCGCTTCAAGATTAGGTTTCCCATTGGTTTACCAAGTAAGGCCCCCAAGAGACTATTGGGTTGATAGGCCGGAAGTGGAAGAGACGTGAGTCTCGGAGCTGACCGGTACTAATAGGCCGAGGATTTAACTACAAAGTTGCTACGCGTCCACTGTGTGGTTCCCGAGATACGGTCGGGAACTAAAGATTGAAAAGAAATTTTCAATTTAGTTTTGATTGACATCTCAATAGCGTTTCGGCGGTCATAGCGAGAGGGAAACACCCGGTCCCATTCCGAACCCGGAAGTTAAGCCTCTCAGCGTCGATGGTACTGCACGGGTCACTGTGTGGGAGAGTAGAACGCCGCCGGACTTAAATTAGAGAAAGGGGTTACGAAAGTGGCCCCTTTTTCATTTTCTGAGAAGAAACCTAATCGAAAAGATTCAGTAAAGAAGCCGGATGGAAGACGAAACGATCGAGATAGAAAATTATCTAAGAAAGATGAGAAACGTCGCCCAGTCAAAGAGCGCGCGCCCAAAGTAACCGGACCTCATGAACGAAGTAGAAATTTTGATAGGCCCTGGGTTAATGATGAAGTTACAGGTGAAGAGTTAGATAAGAAGATTATCTTTCAACTCGAGTCCTTAACTCCAGGTAATGCCAAGAGCGTAGCTCGCCACATGGTCTCACTTATCAACAATCTCGAGAGCAACCCAAAAGAAGCGCATCAACATGGAAAAGAAATTGTTTATCGAGCGGGAAGATTAGCAGTCGTGCGAGAGAAGGCTGGAATTGCGGCGCTGCGCGCCGGTGAATTTAAGGAAGCGCTAAAAGATTTAAAAGCTGCGGAACGTATCTCGGGATCTATCGAACTTAAACCCTTTATCGCACAATGTGAAGTAGCTCTTGGAAACTCCAGAAAAGCCTTGGAAATCGCCGGTTCGGTACGAGAAAATCAACTATCTAAAGAAGGCAGAGTTGAGATGCGGATCGCAGCCGCCAAGGCAAGATTAAATCTCGGTCAAAGCGATGCCGCGGTACTCACACTTACCTGCAGTGAATTAAATGAAGATTCACCAACCTGGTCTCGTCGACTTCGGATCGCATACTTGGATGCCCTTAGGGCTGCCGGGAATCAAGATGCTGTGGCGAAGTTTCTAAGAAAATATCCACAACTAGCAGAAGATCCTCAAGGAGAAGTCACCGTCTCCTAGGAGTATCCACTCTCCACATCGAGAGAGGAACATCTAAGTGCCAAAATATAGAAATCAGATTCTTCTGACGGGAAGAGTAAGCGGAGAACCCAAGCGGAAAAAGCTCCCCAGTGGCGATGAAGTTGTCGAGCTGAGATTAATAGTCGAACGCGACGATCGCGCTGGCGTTGATACCTTAGATATCGCTTCATGGAGTGCCTCGTTGCGCAGACGCGCGCTCTCATTTAAAGACCAGGACTGGATCTCCGTCTCCGGCGTTATTAGGCGGCGATTCTGGAGCTCTGGTGCGAGCCTTGCGAGTAGATGGCAGGTCGAAGCGCGCGAACTGAAGCGAGTTTAGGTACCTTTCGTACATGGCCACCGACCTTTTATCTGCTTTAAAAACTTATCTCACAAAACTTGGAAATGGTGAGAAAACCCCTCAAGAACTGGCCGCAGCGCTGAACTCATGGGCGAGAGAAAGTGGCGAAGCCCTGAAATCACGAGTAGAGGAAGAGGTTAAGCGGAATGTATCCAAGATGGGCTTTGCGAAAGAAAGTGATTTGCAGCGACTTGAAAACGAGTTGGCGGCGCTGCGACGAGAATTTTCCAGCAAGGCTAAAAATAAACCGAGCCAAGTTAAGAAACCTGCTAAAAAGAAAGTGAAGACGAAAGCGAAAGGTAGTCGATGACCATCGAAGAGATTTCAGCTATTAAAAAGCGAGTCAATGAGATTGCCTTGGCTCCACTGCCTGAACATGGCGATTTATTCGAGAAGATAAATATTGATCTCACCGAACAGCTCTCCTCGGTAGAGGGAATTTCTAGCTAAGTTAATGCGCCAGCGACTCGACAGCGAACTTGTTCGCCGCGGATTGGCCCGCTCTCGGGAGAACGCTCAAGAGTTAATCGAACAAGGCAAGGTACGGGTAGGTGGCTTACCTGCTAAAAAGTCTACGACTCAAGTCGATGGCGAGGATTCAATAGTCGTGGATTCACTAGAAAATGATTTCGTCTCACGTGGTGGTCATAAATTAGCTGGGGCGCTCCGCGCGCTACCTGAACTTGTAGTCACCGGCAAACGAGCGTTAGATGCTGGGGCATCAACTGGTGGCTTCACTGAAGTTTTGCTACTAAATGGAGCACGCGAAGTAATCGCGATAGATGTCGGCTACGGTCAACTAGCTTGGAATCTACAGAAAGATCCGCGAGTTCTCGTGAAAGACCGGGTCAATATTCGAGACGTGAAGTTGGTTGATATTGGGCAACCGGTAGAGCTGATAGTTGCCGATCTCTCCTTTATATCTCTTCGAACTGTTCTGCCTGCACTTAGCGCCCTGGGGGTAGAGAATTGTGACTATCTATTAATGGTGAAACCGCAATTTGAAGTAGGTAGAGAGAAACTAGGCGCAGGTGGCGTAGTTCGAGAAGCGAATTTACGTTTTGAAGCGATTCGGATGGTCGCAGATACAGCGTTAAATTTGGGTCTGGGTTGCCTATCTGCAGTTGCCAGCTCGCTACCCGGTCCATCTGGAAATGTGGAATATTTCCTCTGGTTACGACGAGGCGCAGGGGCGATCTCGGATGAAGAAATTCATCGAGCAATTGATAAGGGGCCAGCATGAGTAGAAATATCATCTTGGTTCTTCATCCATCCCGAAAAGAAGCTCGAAACTTAGCAAATGAAATTGTTCCCAAGTTAAGTGAGAAAGGTTTTTCGATTATCACAGCGAGCGAAGGTATTGCTGGTGCTGTGCAGAAAACTGAGAGTGAAATTGCCACAATTTCAAGAGATTCCGAATTGATTTTGGTGCTTGGTGGCGATGGCACGATTCTTCGCGGTGCGGAGTTAGTTCATGGCTCAAGTACTCCGGTGCTCGGAATTAATCTTGGCCACGTTGGATTTCTAGCCCAGATCGAGAGGCCATCCTCAAAAGATTTAATCTCCGCAATTGAATCGAGGAGTTATCAGATTGAAAAGCGGATGACGCTCTCATATCGAGTTGAGCGGAACAATTCGTGCGTTGCGGAAGGCTGGGCTTTAAACGAAGTAGCCATCGAAAGAAATACCGAAGCGATGATTGAACTCTTCGTGCAGATTGATCAGCGGCCACTTTCTCGCTGGGGTTGTGACGGCGTCATTTGTGCTACCCCAACCGGTTCTACCGCATATGCCTTCTCTGCTGGCGGACCGGTAGTTTGGCCAGATGTCGATGCCTTGGTCCTATTGCCGTTAGCGGCCCATGCTCTCTTCTCGGATCCAATGGTGGTCTCGCCGCAATCGGTTATTGCGATAGATGTGGAGAGTGAAATCGGAGTGATATCAGCCGATGGACTACGAAAAGTTCAATTGGTTGCGGGGGATCGCGTGACACTAACCTCCGAGAGATCATTTATATCCTTAGCTCACATTGATGAAGTAACTTTCGCTGATCGATTAGTTGCTAAATTCAAACTTCCCGTAGATGGTTGGCGTGGCGAAAACCGTTAAGCACAAACGTTCTAGGTTAGAAGAACTTTCGATTAAGAATCTAGGCGTTATTGAGGCTGCTTCCGTTGAATTTGCGCCCGGATTAAATGTTCTGACCGGCGAAACTGGCGCCGGAAAGACTATGGTCATCACCGCGCTCTCCTTAGTAATGGGGAGCAAGAGCGATGCGGATCTAGTCCGCACGGGTAGCGAACGATTGACCGTTACTGGTCGGTTTCAAATGCCTGACCCGCCATCGACAAAGTTAGCGGAGTTGCTAGCAGAACATGAGCCGGAGTTAGAGGCCGGTTCGATATTACTTACGCGAGTTATCGGCAAAGATGGAAAGTCAAAAGCGAACTTGGCGGGCGTTCCAGCGACTGCTTCCGTGTTAACTCAATTTTCCACTGAATTGATCGAGATTCACGGTCAGCATGGAGCGCTGGGTTTATTGAAGAGCAGTCGACAACGAGATTTGCTCGATCAAAGCTGTGGTGCAACCGCCCTTACAGCACTTGAAAAATACCGAAAAAATCTGGAAGTTTTTCGGGAGATTAAACGACGAGTATTAGATCTCACTCGTTCGCATGATTCCAGAAAAGAGAAAATTGCCGAGTTGGAATTACTAAGTTCAGAGTTCTCAAAAATCGCCCCTAAAAGAGATGAGCTCGAGATCTTAGATAATCGAATCGCGCTTCTTGAGGGCACAGAAGAGATTCGCACCAGCCTGACCGAAACTTTGAGTTATTTAAGCGAAGAAGAAGCTGGGATTGTTACCGGACTAAATCGGGCACGTAAAGCAGCCGCCAATTTAGCGGGCCGAATCTCCACTTTTACCTCAGCGCAAAATCGAATCGAGAACGCGTTCTACGATCTTTCAGATTTAGCCAATGAATTCTCGAATTATCTAGATGACCTAGCTGCTGATCCCGCAGAGTTGGAGAAATCTCTCACCAGAAGGGCAGCGCTCCGTTCCTTTGCAAAGAAATTTGGTGGCGATGGCGAGATTGCAGAGCAATTAGAACGAGCCATCGAAAGAGGTAAAGCAGCTGCTCAAGAAATCCAGGATCTCACCGGAGGGGCCGAACGCGTTACGCAATTGCAGGAAGAATTAGCAAAGGCGCGAATGGAGTTATTGCGTGATGGGGAATCGCTCTCCCAAATTCGCATTGCGGGTGCCACCGTATTTGCTAAATCTGTCTCCGATGAATTGCGGGACTTAGCAATGCCCGGTGCGCAATTCGTCTGTGAAGTGAGACCGGTGCTGCCTAGCAATGATGAATTTTCAGACTTCGGAATTGACCAAGTTGAGATGAAGTTCTCGGCGCACTCGGGTGGAGAGTTATTGCCGATCTCAAAGGCGGCTAGCGGTGGAGAGCTCTCGCGATTGATGCTGGCGATTGAAGTAGTTGCGGTAGACCAAGCGCCGCTCGGTACCTATCTTTTCGATGAAGTTGATGCCGGCATCGGAGGTAAGGCAGCGTTAGAAGTTGGCAAGCGTTTGAAGCGATTAGCCAAAATCGCACAAGTAATCGTTGTCACTCATCTGCCGCAAGTTGCAATCTGGGCGGATCAGCATTTAGTTGTCAATAAAGATAGCTCTGGAGCAATCAGCGAGAGTTCGATAACCGTATTAACTGGCGAAGCGAGAGAGAATGAAATTGCACGAATGCTCTCCGGACTATCAGAGTCAGAACACGCCCAAGAGCACGCCCGCGAATTGCTTAATTTAGGAAAAGCTCACATTGAATGATAAGTTAGTGCTCCATGACCGCCCCTCATGTGACGAAACATCTCTTCGTCACCGGCGGAGTCGCCTCAAGTCTCGGCAAAGGATTAACTGCTTCTAGTCTAGGAAGATTGCTACGGGCTCGCGGATTGCGAGTGACGATGCAGAAGTTAGATCCGTACATAAACGTAGATCCCGGAACAATGAATCCGTTCCAACACGGTGAAGTCTTTGTGACCGATGATGGCGCAGAAACTGATCTAGATATCGGCCATTACGAGAGATTTTTGGATACGAATCTGCACGGCTCAGCCAATGTCACTACCGGCCAGGTGTATTCGAGGGTAATAGCGCGCGAACGCAAAGGGGAATACCTCGGCGACACGGTTCAAGTAATTCCGCACATCACAAATGAAATAAAGGATCGAATCCGAGCTATGGCCGATCCAGAGATTGATCTTGTAATCACCGAAATTGGCGGAACGGTAGGAGATATTGAATCACTTCCATTCTTGGAAGCGGCTCGTCAGATTCGGCAAGAAGTTGGGCGAGAACACGTTTTTTACCTGCATGTTTCGTTAGTTCCATACATCGGACCATCCGGCGAGCTAAAGACAAAGCCGACCCAGCATTCAGTACAGGCGCTGCGTTCCATCGGTATTTCACCCGATGCTGTGGTGCTCCGATCTGATCGCGAAATTCCAATTAGCGTTAAGAAGAAAATTTCACTCATGTGCGATGTTGACCAAGAGGCCGTGGTTGCTGCGGTTGACGCTCCTTCAATTTACGATATCCCCAAAGTACTTCATAAAGAAGGTTTAGACGCTTACATAGTGCGAAGAATGGGTCTGCCTTTCCACGATGTTGAATGGGGGGAGTGGGATCGACTATTAACCCGAGTGCACAAACCAGCACATTCAGTCCGGGTCGGTCTAGTAGGGAAATACGTCGATCTCCCTGATGCATATCTTTCGGTCACAGAGGCGCTGCGTGCGGGTGGGTTTGCAAATGATGCCAAAGTCGAAATTAAATGGGTGGTAAGTGATGACTGCGAAACCGCGGATGGGGCACGAAAAGAGCTTGGTGATGTGGATGCGATCCTGGTGCCGGGCGGGTTTGGAGTGCGCGGAATTGAAGGAAAATTGGGCGCGCTTAAATTTGCGAGAGAAAATCGAATCCCAACTCTTGGTCTCTGCCTTGGTTTGCAATGCATGGTAATTGAAGTCGCGCGCAACATAGCTGGGATAACTGGCGCCAATTCTGCAGAATTCGATCCGACAACTAAAGATCCGGTAATTGCGACGATGGCGGGTCAGGAGCGAATTGTTGCGGGCGGAGCTGATATGGGAGGGACGATGCGACTTGGTCTCTACAAAGCAAAGTTACTTCCCGACTCGATTGTTGCGGCTGCTTACCAATCACCAGAGGTTTCGGAACGCCACCGCCATAGATATGAAGTCAATAATTCATACCGAGATGCAATTGGAAAGGCCGGCTTGATTTTTAGCGGGTTATCTCCGGATGGAACCTTGGTCGAATTTGTGGAATTACCGAAGGAAGTTCATCCCTTCTATGTAGGAACGCAAGCCCACCCCGAATTTCGCTCACGCCCAACAAACCCGCATCCGCTCTTTAGTGGCTTGATTAATGCGGCGCTTTCTCGTGGCTAGCCAGCAACTTATCGATAGTTTTCTCAGCCATATCTCGGTCGAGCGTGGTCTAAGCAAGAACACCATCGCAAGTTATCGCGCTGATCTGTTGAAATTCTCGGATTATCTTGAGGGGGTAGCGCAGAGCTTATCGAGTGCAACTGCGGATAATCTGATTGATTTCATCGCTCTGGGAAGACGGAGTGGGCTCTCCGAGGCTACCTCGGCTCGCATTACTGCGGCGCTTCGCAGTTTTTATAGATTTCAGAGTAAAGAATTAGGAATCTCAGATCCGAGTCTTGAATTAGCGTCGCCAAAACTGAAACGTCGATTACCGAAGGCCCTCACGGTCAGTGAGATTACGGCGTTGATTGAATCCCCAAGTAACGAGGGTTTCGGAATTCGCGATCGAGCCTTGCTTGAGCTTTTGTATGCGACGGGTGCTCGAGTGAGTGAGATTGTTTCTCTAGATTTGCCGGACTTGAGATTGAATGACTCTGAAATTCAGACCGTGAAGTTATTCGGTAAAGGAAATAAGGAGCGAATTGTTCCTATCGGCAAGCACGCAACCCACGCAATCAATCAATACTTGGTGGCATTACGGCCACTGCTGCGCGACCGAAGCAAAAGAAAATCAGAGGCTCTTTTCTTAAATACGAGAGGTGAGAGGTTAACGCGACAGAGCGCATGGCGAATAGTCTGCGAGTGCGCGGAAAAAGTTGGGATCAAATCCATTTCGCCCCATGCGCTTCGCCACACTTTCGCTACACATCTCCTAGATGGCGGTGCCGATATTCGAATCGTTCAGGAACTCTTAGGTCACTCATCGGTAACAACGACGCAAATCTATACTTTAGTGACTATCGATAAACTAAGAGAAAGTTACAACTCGGCTCATCCAAGAGCCCTTTGAATTAACGTCCTCTTAATCGTCTTGCGATAATTGATTGGTCTCCCTTGGATTCAAGATCGGCAATCACGATTGAGAGCGCTTCTCTAACAATTCGCCCACGATCAACTGCCAAACCTAAATCGCCACGTAGAAGCAATCGGGCCTGTTCTAAATCAAACAATTCTTCGGGTGAAAGGTAAACCGTAATTTTTTCGTCATGACGTTCCCGGCCAGAGGGCGAGCGGTCGATGCTGGTCGGTTTGCGCCTTGGCGTTTGCCGGACCGAGTTACTTTTCGGAGCCGTTTTAGGAGCTGTGCCAGTAGTTGGGCGGTTGGTGTGAACAACCTCAGTTGATTCTTCAGCAGTATCTGGCACTGCACTTAGCGTTGTTTTGCGGAAAAGCTCATCCGCGCCTGGCAGGCTAATTCGTCGACTCATCGGATTCCTCCATTAGATATTAATTCGCGCGCCAATCTGCGATACGAGGCAGCGCCAGCTGATGAGCTTGCGTAAGAGGTGATTGGCTCACCAGCTACCGTGGTTTCGGGGAAACGGACAGTTCGAGCGATTGTGGTGTCGCAGACCTTCTTAGGGAAAGCCTCATTGATTCTCTCAAGAACTTCTCGGCTGTGCACAGTCTTGCGATCAAACATGGTTGGCAAGATACCTAAAAGTTGGAGATCAGGATTTGTGTTTAGCTGAACCTTCTTAATGATGTCATCGAGCAGCGCTACCCCGCGAAGTGCGAAATACTCACATTCCAAAGGCACAAGAACATAATGAGAAGCGGTAAGAGCATTCACCGTTAAGAGACCAAGTGATGGTTGGCAATCAATAAGAATCACATCGTAGAAATCAAGAACTGGAGCAAGTACTCTTTTCAGAACTTTTTCACGGGCAATGACGTTAACTAGTCCGCCCTCAGCGCCCGCTAAATTCTCGTGCGCCGGAATCATGTCCATCCCAGGGGTGCTAGTTTTCAAGAGAAAATCATCAATTTTCGTTGACTCATCCATCATCAGGTCGTAGATCGAACCTTCAATCTCGCGGGTTGAAACATTTAAACCTACAGAAAGGGAGTGTTGCGGATCAAAATCTACTAGTAGAACTCGACGCCCCAATTCAGCGAGCGCAGCGCCTAAGTTAATGGTAGTTGTAGTTTTTCCGACGCCACCCTTCTGATTCACAACCGAGATGATTCGCGCATCACCGTGAACTTCTAACGGCGCAGGTTCTGGAAAGATTGGGGCTGGTAGATTTAATACTGATGAAGTAGTGACGACTTCTTCATTTTTACTTGGCTTGCTCTTACTAAATGTCGATTTAGCGTTCAAGCGAGAAATCTCTGAAGCACTATTTGCCATGGCGCGACTCTATGATGCGTATTTATGATTCTGGGCAGCGACACGCGTAGAGTTCGCTGATCATGGATGAGAGCGTAGAAGTCTCAAGTAATACTTCAGCGTTGCCACAATCACCGCTAGAGGGGCGAGTTGCGGGTTTTTCGGTGAAACTTGAAAATTTTGACGGGCCATTCGATCTTCTACTGCAACTTATTTCTCGCCACAAAATGGAGATCACCGAGGTGGCGCTGGCGACAGTTACCGATGATTTCATCGCTCACATTAGAAGTCTGGAGGCGAGTGAAGTTGGCTGGCAATTGGATCAAGCCACCGAGTTTCTGGTGGTAGCGGCGACTTTGTTGGATCTGAAAGCAGCTCGATTACTACCGAGCGGTGAGGTTGATGATGAGGCCGATTTAGCCCTCCTCGAAGCACGCGACCTACTCTTTGCCCGGCTTCTTCAATATCGAGCCTTTAAAGAGATCTCCAGAATCATTTCAGAGCGAATAGAACTACAAGAAAAAACCTTTCCGCGCTCCGTCTCACTTCCGCCGGATCTTGCCGCACTGCTCCCAGAAGTGATGATTGGGGTGACCCCAGAGCGGTTCGCGGCGGTAGCAAACCGAGTTTTAACTCCGAAAATTGCGCCCAAACTCTCAACTGAACATTTACACCAAGCCATGGTGAGCGTGGCGCAAGAAGCGTTGCATGTGGTTGCGCTCCTTAGACGGCAGAAGAGTCTCACTTTCAGGGCGTTAGTGGCAGATGCGGGTAGCACCCTGATTGTGGTGGCGCGTTTCCTCTCGCTTCTAGAGCTCTACAAAGATGGTCAGGTCAGATTTGAGCAGGTTTTAGCGCTAGGTGAGCTTCAAGTAACCTGGACCGGTTCGGAGAGCGGATTGGTTGCGGTCAGCGACGAATTCGACAGAGCGATCGTTGCCGAGGAGCTAAATGAGTAATCGTGATTTAGAGCGTTCTATAGAGGCCATTCTCATGGTTGTCGAAGAGCCGCTCTCGGAGTTGGTCCTCGCTCAAATTATCGAACGTCCGACCGAGGAGGTCTTAGCCGCTCTCGAAACACTTGCACGAAGTTACGAAGAGGAGGATCGAGGTTTCCTCCTGAAGCAAGTTTCGGGGGGCTGGCGTTTCTATAGCCACCCGGAATTAGCCCCCTTGGTCGAAAAATTCGTACTCGATGGACAACAGGGCAAACTAACCCAAGCCGCACTAGAAACCCTTGCGGTTGTCGCATATCGACAGCCAATCTCCAGGGCGCGAGTTTCGGCTATCAGGGGGGTCAATGTGGAAGCGGTAATGAAGACCTTGGTTAATAGGGGTTTGGTGGAAGAGTGCGGAGTAGAGCACGAGACTGGTGCGATTCTCTATCGCACAACTAGCTACTTCCTAGAGAGAATTGGGCTCAATTCAGTCGCCGATCTTCCAGCTTTAGCTCCATTCCTACCTGATATTGATGGTCTCGATGAGATCATCGCTTCTCTTACTGAATAGTCGATCGACGCTAAACCACCGTTAGGCTGGCGCTATGCGTCTACAGAAATTCCTTGCCGAATCTGGGGTAGCGAGCCGTCGGGCTAGCGAGAAATTGATAGCCGAGGGGCGAGTGAAGGTTGACGGGTTAGTCGTCAAAACTCAAGGACGGAAGATAGATCCGGAAAAAAATAAAGTTCAAGTTGATGGTCGTAATATCAAAATTGTTTTGTCCAAAACTTACATTGCGTTCTATAAACCTAGAGGCGTTCTGTCAACTATGTCGGACCCACTAGGGCGGAGCAATCTCGGCGACTATTTTTCGGGATGGAATGAGCGTCTTTTTCATGTAGGTAGGCTAGATAAAGAGAGTGAAGGTTTAATACTTCTCACCAACGATGGAGCTTGGGCGCAACGAGTCGCGCACCCCAAATTTGGATTAATCAAGAAGTATCTAGTTAATACCGAGCGAGCGGTAACCAATGGGGAACTAGATCGGCTCCGGGTTGGCGTAAGGATCGATGGCGGCGTCGTCAAGGCGGATTCTGCGAAGCGGACCCAGAGTGGTTTGGAGCTGCGCCTTCACGAAGGTCGAAATCAGGTAGTTCGAAAGATGCTTAAGGCCCTTGATTTAGAGGTCTTAACTTTGTTGCGGACTGAGATCGGCAGCATTCGCCTGGGGGAGATGAAAAGCGGTAAATGGAGATATCTATCTACCGTTGAAACAACAAATATATAAATTGTTTTACACATAAATTGTTAAAACCATTTTTTAGAAAAGCGCTTTAAGGGTTTGTCGATATTAAGGGCTTGACAAAAATAACGTTTTATCGACAAATAAAGGCTCAGCCGAAGGCATAAAAACCAATAAATCGGCTTTTGATCTCTACGAGGTGTCGGTCAGGTAAGTCGATAAACCGATAGTCAATTTGAAAGAAGCCATAATTGACTAGAAAACGGTTTATCTATAAACACGCTTATTGCCTCCTCGTTATTCCCACTTCGCCCCGTAAACTTCGCAAATGGAGATCCGCGCTGTAAGAGGAGCTACTCAACTTGAG
>JBJTUU010000021.1:0-3301 GCA_046080845.1 Actinomycetales bacterium
TTCTCTTTCGTTACTCGTTCACTTCCGTACTAGTACTGCAACTACTGCGCAGGGCAGGAGGGACTTGAACCCCCAACCGCCGGTTTTGGAGACCGGAACTCTGGCCAGTTGAGCTACTGCCCTTCGTGGCACTTAGTTAGCGCTTCAACATGCGGACATGCAAAAGCCTTACCTTTTCATAATCGAATTTTTTATTTACCCGATCAATCAAGCGCCAGGAGGCGAAAGTGTAGGCGAGGAACCCCGCTTCGGTCTAACTCGCCTAAATCCCCGCCTATGGGAGACTTCCGCACGTGAGTAAAGCTCGAATCTCCGCACGAATAGCGGCAATCGCCGAATCTGCAACCCTCGCTGTAGATGCAAAAGCCAAGGCGCTCAAAGCTGCCGGTCGCCCAGTTATTGGTTTTGGCGCTGGCGAACCAGATTTCCCAACTCCGGATTACATCGTGCAAGCCGCAAGTGATGCCGCAAAAGTTGTTGCAAATCATCGCTACTCACCAACTCCAGGTCTACCAGAACTTCGCGAAGCAATAGTTAAGAAAACCAAGCGCGATTCCAATTATGAAATTACCGCTGACCAAGTACTTGTAACTAACGGTGGTAAGCAAGCGGTTTACCAAGCTTTCGCAACTATCGTTGATAAAGGTGATGAAGTAATCCTACCTTCGCCGTACTGGACAACTTATCCAGAGTGCATCAAGTTAGCTGGCGGAACTTCAGTTGAAGTCTTTGCCGACGAGAAACAGAACTATCTAGTTACGGTAGAACAACTTGAGAAAGCCCGGACACCTAAAACTAAAGCGCTCCTTTTCTGTTCACCCTCTAACCCAACTGGTTCGGTTTATTCTAAAGAACAAGTGAAAGCGATTGCTGAGTGGGCTCTGAAAAACGATATCTGGATTATTGCCGATGAGATCTATGAACATCTTCTCTATGACGGCGCTACAGCTCCATCAATCCCAGTTCTAGTTCCAGCGACGGCCGATAAAACCATTATTTTAAATGGCGTTGCGAAAACTTATGCGATGACGGGTTGGCGCGTAGGTTGGATGATCGGGCCTAAAGATGTAATTAAAGCTGCCACAAACTTGCAATCACATCTCTCTTCCAACGTCTCAAATATCTCACAGCGTGCTGCCATCGCGGCACTTAACAATGATCTCTCCGCGGTTAAAGAGATGGGCGTTGCCTTTGATCGTCGACGCAAACTTATTGTGAAGATGCTAAATGAGATTCCTGGCGTGGAATGCCCGACACCTACAGGCGCTTTCTATGTCTATCCATCTGTGAAAGGCGTGCTCGGCAAAGAGATCCGCGGCAAACGGCCCACTACTTCGGCCGAACTTGCTAATTTAATTCTGGAAGAAGTTGAAGTCGCAGTAGTTCCTGGTGAAGCCTTCGGTCCATCCGGTTACGTACGATTATCGTACGCAACCTCTGATGAAGATATCGTGGAGGGTGTAACTCGAATTAAGAAACTACTTTCGGAAGCGAAGTAACGCGTAAGTTCCAAGCCCGGCAATCACCAGCAGAATCCAACTCAATCTAATTAGTAAATTTGGTCCATCCTCGACTGGTTCGCTAATTAACGGCGCAGCTACTGAGAATGTATAACTGCCTTCAACTATGTGACCATCTGAAGCCGCTACCCGATATTTAACGGTGTAATTACCAGGGCCGGTAATTCCGGAATCCGCTGAAATATTGGCGCCTTCTACTAAAACATCACCGCTAATCCGCACTCCACTTTCATCAACAACCTCTAGATCATTGGGATTCTTCTCGCCAATCAGTAAGAGCTCTTCATCAAAAAGTAGTGAGATTTTTTCAGGGGCTTCCGCCACCGTGCTCTCAGCATTTGGCAGAGCACTTAATAGCGAGGTATGTCCAAGCGCTGGACTCATTGAAAATAACGTTACTAATAGCGCTACCCATAGCCGAGCCTTCATAGAACCGACAATAATCTCTCCCGTGACCGAATTGAAATTCGCCGAACCCATAAAGATTGTGAGTTGCCACGCAGAAGGTGAAGTTGGCGACGTGATCATCAGCGGTGTTGGTGAAATTCCAGGGGCTACTTTGTGGGAGAAATCGAGATTCATCGCAACCGATGAGAAGTTACGAAACTACGTGCTTCGCGAACCACGCGGTGGGGTCTTTCGCCACGTAAATCTCTTAGTGAAACCGATAAATCCCGAAGCCAAAGTTGGCTTCATCATTATGGAACCTGAAGATACCCCGCCGATGTCAGGCTCTAACTCAATCTGCGTGGCCACCGTTGCTTTAGAAACTGGAGTAATTCCAATCACCAGCCCGGAGATGAAATTTAAAATGGAAGCGCCCGGCGGCCTAGTAAATGTAATTGCAACTATAAACGGTAAGAAAGTTACCCAAATACGCGTCACCAACGTGCCCTCATTTGCCGGCGTACTAGATGCCAAACTTGAAGTGAAGGGCCTTGGCACCTTTAACGTTGACACCGCCTTTGGTGGCGATAGCTTTGTAATCATCAACGCCAACGATCTTGGCTTCAAAATCGCTCCTGATGAAGCGCGCGATCTTGCTGAAGTTGGTATGAAAATAACGCGCGCCGCAAATCAACAATTAACTTTCAAACATCCAACCAATCCTGATTGGCGCCATTTCTCATTTACCCAGATTGCCAAACCAATTTTCTATGAAGATGGGGTTGCAATTAGCCATAACGCAGTTGCGATTCAACCCGGAAAAATCGATCGCTCACCAACTGGAACTGGCTGTTCGGCTCGCCTTGCGCTCTTACATGCCAAGGGTGAATTGAAATTAGGCGACCGGATGATTGGCCGCTCCATTATTGGTTCACATTTTGATTGCCGAATTGAAGAAGAGCTAGATCTAAATGGTACGAAAGCGATTCGCCCCTCGATCGCTGGTCAGGCTTGGATAACTGGCACTTACGAACATAAATTAGATCCAACTGATCCATATCCACTTGGTTACAAACTAAGTGATACTTGGCCCAACAAACTATAGATTGGATAATCGTGAAGATTCTTGTGATTGGCTCCACCGGACTTATCGGCCGCTTTGTAGTTGATGCCCTCGCGCCTCTCGGTGAAGTAATAGGAATCTCGCGCACGACCCCAATCAAAGTCGATGTAAAAGATTCTGCCTCTATAAAAGAAATGTATAAATCAGTAGGAAAGTTCGATCACCTCGCCTCTTGTATTGGAAAGGTAACGTTTAAATCCATTCTTGATATCTCTTACGATGAATATCTCGCTAGCGTTAAAGATAAAGCAATCGGCCAAGTCGAATTGGT
>JBJTUU010000022.1:0-13341 GCA_046080845.1 Actinomycetales bacterium
GTCTTTTAAATCGTTTGAAGGTTCATGCGGAAGAAGGATTGTCAGGTTCATAGGCTTCTCATCCATTAAACGTTTGTAGTCGAGAAGTTGGCCAACAGCTAATCGAACATGGTTGCGAGTTGCCGAGCCTTTTGCTTCGAACAACTCCCTTTCATCGATGTCGTATGGGTCTGTCAGAAGTGGAGTGATTTCTCCAGGTGGCAGCAGTTTCCAACGCTTCACTACATGGCCTTGCGCTTTCAAATAATCAGTAAATCTTTTTACCAGCTGACTTTCTGTTCTCTGGGCGGTAACTCCCTCTGCAGCTCGCTGAGTAAACGTAGGTACAACGACAGCTTCGATGTCAACAAGTTGAGCTTTTGTCTTGTCTGCTGGATCCGATCCTGCACTTGTATCTTTCTTGCGCTTTTCAACAGCTCCAACTGGAATCAACCTGAACACAAATACTGTCCTGGCTTCACCCTCGACATCTGGGGCTTCCGCTATGTAGTAAGGAAACTTAGGATCAATTTGAAACTCTCCAACATAGAGCTGTTGTTTTGCCTTTGATTTTCCATCCACTTCACCGTCAGCTACAAAAAGCCGAAGCGCTCTTTCATCTTCTAGATGTTTTGCGATCGCTCGATTTCCATCCTTAAGTTCTTGATCTCCGAGCCTGCCTTCCCCAGTGTAGAGATAAACAGATTGATCAAAATTCCAACCATCAAATTTGTATCCGTAACTCTCCCCTCTCGCAGGGTCTGAGTAAATGAAAATATTGTTTGTTCTTGCTGAAGGTTCAATACCACCGTAAAGAGCGCCACCAAAACGAACTCTACGATCTTCTCTAGTCAAGTATTCGCCCGGCTTTATGTCCCAGGCAACTTCTTCAATCATCACTCAACCAAGCCGCTTCTTTGTGTAATGATCCACTCCAAACCAAATGAAAACTTTCAAGTGTCAATAGGTTTAGACAAATCACTATGTAAGAACGATTTCCCATTCCTCGCAGTTTAGTCGCAAGTAACAGAGCCATCAGTTGCGTAATTTGCGCCGTTGGGTCACAACCCCTTAAGCGCGCTAACCACTTTCGTTAACGAGGCTTTGGCATCACCAAAGAGGAGCGTGGTCTTGGCATCAAAGAGGAGTTCATTCTCTATTCCGGCAAACCCAGGGCGCATCGAACGCTTCAAGAAAATAACATTTCCGGCCTGCGCGACATCAAGAATCGGCATTCCATAAATCGGACAACCCGGAGTTGTCTTTGCCGCGGGATTGACCACATCATTTGCGCCAATGATTAACGCGACATCGGTCTGGGGGAAGGTCGGATTTACTTCATCCATTTCAGATAATTGTTCGTAAGGCACATTTGCCTCGGCTAGTAATACATTCATATGTCCAGGCATTCGACCGGCAACTGGATGAATCCCATATGCGACATCGATTCCCTTAGCTGTGAGTAAATCTGCCAACTCTCTAACTGTGTGCTGCGCCTGTGCTACCGCAAGGCCAAAGCCCGGGACAATAACAACGCGGCGCGCATAATTAAGAAGAATTGCCACATCATCTGGGGTGCCTGATTTAACGGGACGGTTTTCAACAGCGCCCGAACCAGATTGCGCTTTTGCAGTAAATGCTCCGAACAAAGTTCCAAATAGAGATCGCCCCATCGCTTCTGCCATGAGTCGCGTAAGAATTGTTCCCGAAGCGCCAACCAAGGTACCTGCAATTATCAATAAAGTTGCTTGAAGGACGTAACCTGAAGCTGCCACCGTTAAACCAGTAAAGGCGTTTAAAAGCGAGATAACTATTGGCACATCAGCGCCACCAACTGGAAGCACAAATAAGATTCCGAAAATAAGTGAGAGGCCAGCCAAAATTAGTAATGGGGTGGTGCCAAGGGCGTAACCCACCCATCCGGCCACCGCTAACACGCCCCCAAGGGTCGCGCCAATTACAAACCTTCCTCCGGGGAAAATCACTGGAGCAGTTGTCATTAATTCTTGTAACTTTAAAAATGTAATAATGGACCCGGAGAATGAAATACAACCAACTATGACGGTAAATACCGTGGCAATAACTTCGGGCGTGGATGCACTTTCTCCCAACTTCAAGTACTCCACGATGGCAACTAGAGCAGCCGCGCCACCGCCAACTCCGTTAAAAAGCGCGACAAGTTGCGGCATCGCAGTCATCTGAACCTTGCGCGCTGCCGGAACTCCAATCACTACACCAAATGCAATTGCGCCCAAAATCCAGAGGAGATTTCTTCCTTCATTTTCTGATCGGAAGAAGACGAGTATTGTCGCAATTGTTGCGCCAAGCGCCCCCAACAAATTGCCACGTCGAGCTGTGCTTGGATGGGAAAGCCCTTTAAGTGAGAGTATAAAACAGACTCCAGCAAACAAACCGATTAGATCGTAAATGAATGGACTCATGATCTCGGCTTCTCATCCCGTGTTGCGCTTCGACCTTTTCCTTTAAACATTTCAAGCATGCGATCGGTAACCACAAAACCACCCACCATATTTACGGTAGCCAAGATGATCGCAGCAACTGAGAGCCCGAGTTCAAGTGAAGTTTCAGCGTGATCGGCAACGATGATGGCTCCGACCAAAATCACGCCATGAATCGCATTTGCGCCGCTCATCAAGGGGGTATGTAAAGTGGATGAAACTTTTGAGACGACCTCAAATCCAACAAATACCGCGAGTACAAAAATTGAAATAATTGCGATTGCTTCCATTACTTCATACCCTTCGCAGTCCTAGCTTCTCCACCATGGGTCACGGCAGCGGCATCGATAATTTCATCGGTAAAATCAAGATTGAGCGAGCCATCCTTAACCATAAGTAGTAAAAGGTTCACAACGTTGCGCGCATAAAGTGATGAGGCATGAAAGGGAAGTTGGCTCGGCACATCTTTACCGCCCCAAATTATTTGTTGCTTACTTGTTGTTACTACTTTTCCGGCTACCGAACCTTCAACATTTCCACCTGATTCCGCCGCCAAATCCACAATCACCGATCCCGGAGCCATATTGGAATACATTTCTTTAGTTACCAATCGCGGCGCTGGCCGGCCTGGTACCGCGGCGGTAGTAATCAAGATATGGGATTTCTCAATAAAGGGCTGGAGAAGTTCGCGTTGTCTTGCGGCTCGCTCTTCCGTCATTTCGCGCGCGTAACCGCCGGCGCCCTCGAGCGCCTCTAATCCCAACTCAATAAAAGTGGCACCCATCGATCTAACTTCATCCGCTGACGATGGTCGAACATCATAAGCAGAGACCACCGCGCCCAACCGCCGTGCAGTTGCAATCGCTTGCAAGCCAGCAACGCCAGCTCCGAGAACTAAAACATTTGCCGGCGTAACTGTTCCGGCGGCAGTCATTAAGAGTGGAAAGAAGCGCGGTGATAATTCGGCGGCAACTAAAGCGGCGCGATAGCCAGCGCAGAGCGCTTGTGAGGTTAGCGCATCCATAGATTGGGCGCGCGAAATTCGCGGGACTAATTCTAGGGAGAACGCGGTAACTCCTGCGGCTGCGGCGGCAGTAACCAAATCAGGAGAATTGGCAGGTGAGAGAAATGAAATCGTAATAGCGCCGCGCTTCAATGATGCAAATTGCCCGGCGCTTAGTGGTTGTACAGAGAGAATTACATCAGCGCTCGATATTTCGCTGGCTGGCGCAATCTGGGCGCCTGCTGCGCTGAATTGTTGGTCGCTGGCTCCGGCAAAGTTTCCTGCTCCGGCTTCTATTGATACTGCAAAACCAGATTTAGTTAACTTCGTTATTAGATCTGGAACTAACGCAACTCGACGCTCGCCGGATTTACTTTCTTTCGGAACAAATATCTTCACTAAATGCCACCGCGCGTTAGATGATAAAGAATCGATTGGATACTGGTTCTACGGTGGAAAACTTGGCGCCAGACTAAGGAGCGCTCACTATCAATGACCTCAGCTGCAACCTCTTCGCCTCGGTGCGCCGGCAAACAATGCATAAAAATTGCATCAGGATTTGCCTTCGACATTAATTTCGAAGTTACTGAATATGGAGTTAGCGCGTTTATTCGCTCGGCTTTTTCAGCATCAGAATCACCCATGGATAACCAGACATCGGTATAGATAGCGGATGCACCACTTACAGATTCGGGATCATTACTTACTTCAATCTTGGCGCCGCTTGCTGCTGCTAACTGAAGCGCTTTCTCAACCACGCTGTTTGAAACTGAAAACTTTCCCGATGGAGTAATTGCTACTACATGTACGCCCATAATTGCCCCGAGAATTAACCAGGTATTCGCCATATTGTTGCCATCGCCGATGTATACGAACTTTCGATCATTAATTGAGTCACCGAATTTTTCTTGGAGCACTAACCAGTCAGCTAACAATTGGGTTGGATGATCATCATCGGTCAATCCATTTATAACTGGAATCGTGGCCGCGGCGCCTAATTCGTCGACATCACTCTGTTTAAAGGTGCGCACAATCAGCGCTGATGCGAATTGACTTATCACGCGAGCGGTATCCGAGATGGTTTCACCGCGGCCAATTTGTAACTCGTCGCCGCGAATAAAAATCGGGGTACCGCCAAGGTGCGCAACCGCCGTTTCAGCTGCCAATCGAGTTCTGGTTGAAGGTTTATTCATAAAGATGGCCACAGTTCGACCGGCCAAGGCGGAACTTGCGCTCAGTGGATCTTTCGCAAATTCTTGCGCCGTCACAAGAAGTGTCTCGACTTGAGCGCGTGTGAGGTGTTCTGTGCGCAGGAGATCTTTCACCTGCCCATCCTAATCAACCTCTTCTATTATTGAGTCATGTCATTTCGGATGGGACTCTTCTCGCGAAGAGGTAGCAGCGCCGATGAGCTTTCGGATACCAAACTTGATGAGCGAGTAACTGAAAATCTGGAATCCGGTGATCATGAGCGGTTTGCTCACTATGTGAAGAAGGACAAGATTGTGGAGTCGGCGGTTACCGGTAAAGCCGTTACAGCGCTTTGTGGAAAACGTTGGATACCAAATCGTGATCCAAAAAATTTTCCAATCTGTCCGACCTGCAAAGAAATTTATGCCGGGCTCCGTAAAGGAGCTCCTGATGATTCACAAAATAATTAAATAATGTCGCAGGGAACTTTAACTGACTCAGAAGTTGAGATTAATTTACGTCCGGATCGCCCCTGGATCTGTGTGGTTTGGGATGACCCGGTAAATTTAATGACATACGTGACCCATGTCTTCATGGTCGTATTCGGTTACTCAAAAGAGAAAGCCCACGAATTGATGCTTAAAGTTCATAATGAAGGCAAGGCAACCGTTTCTTCGGGAACGCGGGAAGAGATGGAACGAGATGTGCAGCGCCTCCATGAATATGGTCTCTGGGCAACTATTCAACGGGCTGATGAGCTTTAAAGTATGAGTTCTAAATTTGAACGCAACGATTCTGGCGAAATAAAAATCACTATCTCTACTCAAGAAGCACAAGTTCTCATAAATCTATTGGAACAATTGCTGGAATTACTTGGTGAACCAACCATCGCCGAACCAGATCCACTCTTTAATCTGCTGGGGATTACCGGAAATGAACAACCGCCTGAGGATCCGGTCTTAAGAAGGTTACTACCAAATGCTTATGAAGATGAGAACGAGGCATCGGAATTTCGTCGATATACCGAACAGAGTCTTAGAGAGAAGAAACGAGCTAGCGCTCATTTAATTTATGAGGCGCTGATACCTTCAGAGGAGGAATGGAGCGCCGATCAACCGCTCGATAAAGCCACAATCGAAGTGAAACTCAAATTAGAAGATGTCGGATCTTGGCTCAGTTCGCTCAATGATTTACGACTGGCGCTTGCGGTAAGGCTCGGAATTGGAGAAGAAGATAGCTCAGATAAGAAATCCGAAGGAGCTAAAGAGAAATTTGAAGTGATGGTTGAAAGCGATCCCATGAAAGCGGTCTACGCTGTTTATTCATGGCTGGGTTGGCTCCAACAATCTCTATTAGAAGCTATTGAATAACTTACTTTTTAAATTTTAGAAAAAGAGAAGAAAGGAAAAGGGCCCGGTTTCCCGGGCCCTTTTAGGTAAATCACTAAAAATTAGTGATCGTCCTTCATTCCTTCTGCAATCGACTTCATTCTCGCGATCTTCACGATAGTTAGACCCCAGACGCACTTGGCGAGGATGTCAGCGATCGTGTAACCAACTTGGCGACCAACGAATGCGCCAGAACTTGCTGCGCCATCGGCATCGATAATTGGTAGTAGATAGGAGATTGGGTAGACGCCCCATGAGGCGACCAAGAGCAGACGGAGTCGACCTACAGTTGCGGCGACGCCTTCTGGTTGGCGATCTAGGGACTTACTCAACTCTACGAAGAGGATGTAGAGAATGTAGAGGAATGGAATAGTGGAGAGCACGCCGTAGAGAATCTTTGTTCCCTGGTCTGCTGATACTTCTCCTGGATATCCAAGAGCAATCATCGCTGCCGAAGCAGGGACCAAGCGAGTAATCAAAGACTTTGATGCCTCTTTAGCGAGTGCAAGTACCGCAATTACTTCAACGAGAAGTAGCGGCACAGTGAGAATCCAGTCAACGTAGCGATATGCCTCGTTGAATGCTTCTGGATGTCCACCGGTTACTACCTTGCCAACAGCTCCATCAATCATTGAAGACTTGTGGAATGAATCGAAGATCCGGAGGTAGTGGTAACCCGCGATGAATGTAACCATCGAAGATAGAACCAATGCCTGGCGGTACTTAGGAAGTACGCGATTCTGTGAGACAAGGGTATAAACAGTTGTTGCGAGCATCGAGATAAGTCCAAAGGAAAGGACGTTATAAACGGTGCCCCATTGAGTTGAAGTTAACTCCATGGTTGTTAACAAATTGGCCTCCGTGGGCTTTCGCTCAATGAAATGAGCCGATCGGTTTGCTCAAACTTCGGTATGAAGTGAGCTGTTGTAGCCACTCTCGGCCCTGGAATGGGACGACCTTGGCTGCAATCAGAGAAAAGCGTCCTACTTACTAACGAGTTAGACAAACTAAACTCGCTGGAATTTCACATCAAAAATAGCTAATTCACTAGTTTTTTCTAAATTATCGGGCAAATCGGACATAGGCTCACCTAGACTTTCACAGTGTCTGAAATAGCAACAGATCGGCCAATTGGAGTCTTCGACTCTGGCGTTGGCGGCTTAACCGTTGCACGAGCAATCATTGATCAACTTCCCAACGAATCAATTATTTATTTTGGCGATACCGCGCGCGGTCCTTATGGGCCAAGAGCGCTAGCTGAAGTTCGAGCCTTTGCGTTAGAAATTATGGATCGGCTGGTCGCCTCTGGTGTTAAAGCGATCGTAATCGCATGTAACACAGCAAGCGCCGCGACCTTGCGAGATGCTAGAGAGCGTTATGCCATCCCAGTTATTGAAGTGATCCAACCGGCGGTTCGCCGGGCGGTCTCTGCAACAAGAAATCGCAAAGTAGGAGTAATCGGGACCCAGACCACGATTGATTCCCATGCCTATAACGATGCCTTTGCAGCTGCGCCAAATCTCGAGTTAACAACTGTGGCATGTCCGGAATTTGTTAATTATGTAGAGCGAGGCGAGACCTCCGGGGAACCGTTACAAAAATTAGCCACTAGTTACTTATCAGATTTAAAGAATAAAGGTATCGATACCTTAGTTTTAGGTTGTACCCACTATCCATTATTAACTGGCGTTATTTCTTATGTAATGGGCAATGAGGTGACTCTCGTTTCTAGCGCTGATGAAACTGCGAAAGATTTATACCGAACCCTCGTTGAAAAGAATCTATTACGTCGTGAATCTACCAAGCCGAGTTATAAATTTTTTGCGAGTGGTGATACTGATACTTTTACTAAACTCGCGCGCAGATTCCTTGGCCCAGAAGTAGGCGAGGTAAAGTCGAGCCAGGGGGAGTTAATCTGATGACCAAATCAATATCACGAAGCGATGGGCGAAGCGCTACGCAATTGCGCCCGATTAGTTTTGAGCGAAATTGGTTAAATCAAGCAGAAGGTTCGGTTCTCGTCTCTTTCGGAAACACTAAAGTTCTTTGCGTTGCCTCATTTACTCCAGGTGTTCCACGCTGGCTAGTGGGAAGCGGTAAAGGTTGGGTGACCTCTGAATATTCAATGTTGCCTAGGGCAACTCATACTCGTTCTGAGCGAGAGAGTGTTAAAGGAAAATTAGGCGGTCGCACTCAAGAAATCTCACGGCTAGTTGGAAGATCTCTAAGATCAATTGTCGATATGACCGCGCTTGGCGAAAATACAATTGTTTTGGATTGCGATGTCTTACAAGCAGATGGCGGCACAAGGACTGCTGCAATTACCGGAGCTTATGTTGCGTTGGTCGATGCCTTAAATTGGGCGAAAGAAAAAGGCCACATCAAGTCCTTGCCGCTCATTGGATCTGTATCAGCGGTTAGCGTAGGAATAATTGATGGCAGCCCAATGCTTGATCTCTGTTATGAGGAAGATGTCAGCGCAGAAACCGATATGAATATTGTCTGCACCGGCGATGGAAATTTTGTTGAAGTTCAAGGCACTGCAGAAGGTAAACCATTTGATCGAAAACTATTGGATCAGCATTTATGGAAAAACAAAATTGCAGTGCTCGTTGGAGACTACATGTTATCAAAAATCCTACTTCTTTCAATTCATAAAAAAAATCCTGATTTATTAGAAATAATTGCACGATCTGTCAAAGATATGAGTGAAGGAGAATTACTACAAATTGAAAAAGCACGCTTACTTGATATAAATGAAAAGATTTATTTTGATATAATTAGAAAAAAAACCGCATCTTTAATCGCCTCTTGCTGTGAAAGTGCAGCACTTTCATCGGGAAATAATGAAAACCAAGAAAAAATGCGTTTGTTCGGCGAATATATTGGCATAGCCTTTCAGATAAAAGATGATATTTTTGACTACGGAAAACCCGGGAAAATAGGTAAACCAACCGGTATTGATATTCGAGAACGAAAACTAACATTACCAATTATATTTACGTTGAATAATTCGACCAAGGAAGTTCGAAGAGAATTAATCAATATCATAAAAAACAAAAATGAATTGAGTAAGTCAATTAACCGAGCGATGATCTTAGTAAAAGAAAATGGAGGTATTGAATATAGCCATGAGCAAATGTTAATCTATTCTACAAAGGCACTAGAGATTATTAAAGACTTTCCTGAAAATGAAGCCAAAAACTCACTAAAATTACTAGTTGATTACACCATAAATCGTGAAATTTAAGTTATGAAATATAGTATCATTTTTATTATTATTATTCTTTTTACCTCCTGTGATCAGAGTGAGACTAAAAAAAGTAATAATCCTTTAATCGAAGTAAAAAATGGAGTTGAAACAATCTGGTATCCTGGTAAAACCCAAATAAAATATCGAAGGGAATATGACTCTCAAAATAAAAGACATGGAAAATGGGTATTATACAATCCTGAAGGTAAGGTCATGTCAAGTTCATTTTATGAAAATGGAAAAAAAACAGGAGTTTGGCTCGTGAATCATTCAAACGGAAAACTAAACTACACTGGTGAATATAAAAACGATAAAAAAGTTGGAATTTGGGTATTCTATTCTGTAACAGGTGATAAACTTATTGAAAACCTTTACGATTCAAACGGCAAATTAATAAAGAGCGAAAAGTATAATTCAACTGGTGTTGACAGCACAAAAACAAAATCAAAAAAAGAAAAAATCAGTAAAAAATAGATAAAAGTGAATAAAATCCCTTCTCATATAATCGATGAAATCATGCAAACCGCGAGAATAGAGGAGGTTATTGGATCTTTTGTCAATCTCAAACGAGCTGGTTCAAATCTAAAAGGACTGAGTCCATTTACGGATGAAAAAACACCAGCTTTCATCGTTTCTCCGGCCAAACAAATTTTTACGTGTTTTTCAACGGGTAAAGGTGGAACAGTTGTTTCATTTCTTATGGAAAAAGAACATTTTAGTTATCCAGAGGCATTAAAATGGTTAGCAAATAAATACAATATTACTATTCCAGTTGAAAGAGAGTCAACCGCTGAGGAATTAGCAATTTTAAATGAACGGGACAGTTTGTATATCATAAATGATTTCGCACGTAATTATTTTGTTAATCAAATGAATGAATCAGATGAGGGTAAGGCAATCGGCCTTTCTTATTTTGAGGAACGAGGATTTCGCAAGGATATAATTGAAAAGTTCCAATTAGGATATTGCTTGAATAAAGGAAATGACTTCACAAAAGCAGCTTTAGAGAAGGGATATAAAATCGAGTACTTAGAAAAAGTAGGCTTGGTAAAAACGAAAGATGATCGCCATTTTGATTTTTTTAGGGGTCGAGTTATGTTTCCAATTCATAGCGTTAGCGGAAGAGTTCTTGGCTTTGGTGGGCGATCACTTTTAAATGATAAAAAGATTGCCAAGTATTTCAACTCACCTGAAAGTTTGATCTACAATAAAAGTGAGATTTTATATGGCCTCTACTTTGCCAAAGGGGATATTATCAAATATGATAATTGTTTCTTGTGCGAAGGGTATACAGATGTCATTTCTCTTTATCAGGTTGGTCTTACTAATGTTGTAGCGTCCTCTGGCACATCTCTTACCAAAGATCAAATTAAACTAATTCGACGATACACCCAAAATATTACGATTCTTTATGATGGTGATTCTGCAGGTATAAAAGCTTCTTTTAGAGGAATAGATTTAATTCTTGAGGAAGGAATGAATGTAAAAGTAGTTCTTTTTCCTGATGGAGAGGATCCTGACTCATTTGCAAAAAATAATAGTACGTCTGAACTTGAGTCATATGTGAGTAAAAATACACAAGATTTTATTTCATTTAAAGCAGCTATTTTATTAGGTGAATCAAATGATGATCCTTTGAAAAAAGCCGAGTTGATTAAAGATATAATTCATTCAGTCTCTTTAATTCCCAACTCAATCACAAGATCTGTTTATATTCAAAAAATTTCGACTCTCTTCGGAATAGAAGAAACCATCATTTCAAATGAAGTTCTAAAACGACGGCGCTCCGCACTTTCAAATCAATTGAATGCTCCTGAATTGAAAGAAATTACTATTGAAAAGTCTGAGGGGCATAAAAAACAATCCATAACTACTTTTGAGAAAAAGCAAAATAATTTTCACGAATTTGAATTGTTGCGATTAATGTTAAAATACGGAACTTTAGAAATAGCCTCCACCGTTGCCGATACGGAAATAGCTACAAGTATTATTGAATTTATCTGCCATGAAATTACACGAGATGAATTATCCTTTGAAAATGAGTTATACGCAAAAATATTTTCTATTTTTCTTGACGGTCTTTCAGAAAAAACGCTGTATACTACAAGCTACTTCAAACGACTAGAAGATCAAGAAATAGTTCAGTTAGTCAGTGATATTGAATCAACAGAATATGAAATTAGTCCAATGTGGCTCTCAAAATATAAGATTGAAGTACGAACAGAACTTGATTACCTGTACGAAGTGGCAACAGAGGCAATTTATCACTTCAAAACAAAAATAATTGATCAAAAAATTAAAGCGATTCAACTTGAATTGCTAAAAAATGAATCACTAAATGAAGAAGAAATGTTATTTTTACTAGAAGAACAGATGAATTATCAACGTGTAAAAAAAGTATTTACCGATAAACTAGGTAGAATCATAACTGAGTAATGTTTTCAGCAACCATATTTAATATAGGGCCCTATCAAATCTGTTTTTGGAATATCATTTTACTCTCCATAATTTTTTTAATTGCTGTAATTTCCCGTCGAGTAATACACAGGTTACTGAAACGCTATCTTAAAAATGCAAATATTATTCTTGAAGGAAGACGAGTAACATGGTTAAAATTGTTCAGTCAGAGTGTTTATTTGTTGGCTTTATATATCGGCATTTTAAGTTTAAAATTCAATAATCCGTATGTTACATTTACTGATTTTCTAAATTTTAATATTCTTAAGTTTTCTAAATTCAAGCTCAATTTTTACCATTGTATTATTTTAATCTCAATATTTTACGGTGCTAAAATTCTGAGTAATGTTGTGAAACTTTATATATCAAGAAAATACAGAGAAAACTCACAATATGACAGAGGATCTGAATATGTTTATAATCAAATTGCGAAATATATAATTTATATTTTTAGTATTTTAATGAGTTTTCAAGTTCTTGAAATCGACTTAACAATTTTACTTACAGGTTCAGCAGCTCTTTTGGTTGGACTTGGGCTTGGGTTACAGGACGTATTCAAAGATATGATCGCAGGAATTGTCCTTTTATTTGAAGGAAATGTAAAAGTTGGGGATATAGTTGAAATTTCAAGTACCGGAAAATCATCCGGAATTATTGCAAAAATTTTAAAAATTAATGTACGAACGACCCAAATTGAAACCCGCGAAGGAAACGTCATAATCATTCCAAATACAAGACTAACCCAAGATAACGTGGAAAATTGGAGTCACGGTTCTGAATTATCAAGATTTACAATTCTTGTTACAGTAAACTATGGATCAAATTCGGAATTAGTTACACGATTGCTAAAACAGGCTGCTCTTGCTCATCCAAAAGTAAAAAAGAACCAACCCGTAATTGTCAGATTATCAAATTTTAGTGACAATGGTTTGGAAATGGAGCTCATATTCTGGGCCGATCAGAGTTGGGATATCAATAATTATAAATCTGAAATTCGCATGGAAATAGACCGCCTATTCAGAGAATATAAAATAACAATACCATATCCTCAGCGCGTGGTTCATCAGGGAAATAATATAATTTAGAGTTAATTCAATGGTTGATATCGTTCCATTTAAAGCAATTCGTCCTACTCGTGATAAAGTTCATCTCGTTGCAGCAAGACCTTATTACTCCTATAAAAAAAATGTACTCAAGGCAAAATTAGAGGATAATTCTTTCACCTTTTTAAGAATAATAAATCCAGAATTTAATCAGGCAATAAAAACTGAATCAAATTCAAAAGAACGTTTTTCGCTCGTTCGTGAAAAATATGCTGAATTCATCAAGGAAAAAATCCTAATTCGAGAAAATGAAAATGCCTTTTACATCTATCAACAAACAAAAAATGGACATAAATTTTATGGTATTATTGCAGGAGCAAGTATTGATGATTATGAAAAAGGTAGAATAAAAAAGCATGAAGAAACAATCACTTCAAGAGAGACACTGTTCGTGAGTTATCTCGACATTGTGGGATATAACGCTGAGCCTGTTTTGCTTTCTCATTCCACACATAACGAATTAGATAAAGCATTGTTAGAGTTGATGCAAGAGCGACCCGAATATGAA
>JBJTUU010000023.1:0-4367 GCA_046080845.1 Actinomycetales bacterium
GCTCTGATGTTGGAAATCAAACCTATCGAAATTCTAAATAGCAATTGGGGGATAACCTCTGATATTTCTGCGCTGACTGGAGAGCGCGATTTGAATTACCAGGTCAGAAGTGAACCGAAACGAGTTCTGAAAATCTACCCAAACGCCTCAGCCGGTGAAATTGAATTCTTAAAGCTTCAAGATCGAGCGCTGGCTTCACTTCAAGCGCTGCATCGAGCGCCGGTTCCTATCGCCACGAAATCCGGTGAGACCACCATTCCAGTTGAAACCGGGGCGGCTCGGCTACTTTCTTGGCTGGATGGCCAGATGTGGGCCGAATCAAATTCGCGAGAGTTTGCCGAATTGGGAAAGTGCGTTGCCCTAGTAGACCAACACTTAGCAAACCTTGAACTAACCGAATCTGAGATAAAGCTTCTCAATCGAGATTTTATTTGGAACATGATGCAGGCGGATAAGATTCTCAATCGGCTCGATCTTATTGCAGATGAAAAGCTGCGCAACTTCGTTGCCGATGAAATCACTGAATTCAAAGAGAAGTCCCTACCTAAACTTAAAGAGATGAAATCGCAACTCATCCATAATGATGCCAATGATTGGAATATTGTCTGTGGTGAAAAGATTCAACTTATTGATTTTGGGGATATCATTATTGCGCCCCGCATTGTTGGACTCGCAGTAGCAGCTTCTTATATATCACTGGATTCGGATGATCCTACTTTCGAAATTTCTAAATTAGTTCGGGGATATCACTCAATCTCGCCGCTTACCTTGGATGAGATAGAACTCTTGCTTCCGTTAACCAGAGTACGAATTGCTATGAGTATTGCGAATGCAGCGCTGCAAATCTCGGAAAATCCTGGAAATGCTTATCTTGGAATTAGTCAGAGCAAGACTCCAGGGGCGTTAGCCAGATTGGCTGCCGCGGATAAGAACTACGCTCTCTTTCGCCTTCGAAACGCGCTCGGTCTTGAAGCAAACCCAAAGGCGAAGACCATACGTAGCTATTTGAATCGCATGGTTGATATCAGCGATGTGGTTGCGCCGCCAATAGAGAACGTTAAGAAAGTTTGGATTGATTGGTCGATAAATAATCCAAAGTTGCCGCGAAGTAGCGCTGAAGTTGCCGCAGTATTAAAGGATTCTGGCGCAACGCTGGGGATTGGTAGATATTGCGAGAATCGCTGGGTCTATGAGAGCGCCGATTTCGATAACTCGGATCCAAATGCTCGAACCTTTCATCTTGGCGTTGATTTGTGGATAGAAGTTGGTGCACCGGTATATGCACCACTTGATGGAGTAGTCGAACTCTTTAACGATAACGCCAAATATTTGGATTATGGCCCGGTGGTGATTCTGCGCCACAACTGTGATGATGGCACACCATTTTGGACACTTTACGGACATCTCTCGAAGCAATCCCTTGAGAATTGGCAGATTGGAAAAGAATTTAAAGCCGGTGAACTCATCGGCTGGATGGGAGATGAAAGTGAAAACGTGGGCTGGCCACCACATGTTCATTTCCAACTCTTAACTGATTTGTGCGGCATGGGAATCGATGTTTATGGTGTCGCGCCGCGAGAAGAGGTAGCGCTCTGGCGCGGTATCTCACTAAATCCCAACTTGATTCTGCGCATTCCAGAAGGAGTCGATGCCCATAGTCGAATTAGCGGAAGATCTATAAAAGAGGAACGTTTGGTTGCGATTGGCCGCAACCTTTCCCTTAATTTCAAAGAACCGCTTCATATCGTTGCTGGCGAAGGCGCATATCTAATTGATGAATCTGGGAATCGTTATCTCGATCTGGTTAACAATGTGGCTCACGTAGGCCACGGCCACCCCAGACTAGTGGCCGCTGCTGCAGCGCAGATGGCAACGTTAAATACCAACACTCGCTATCTCCATCAATCAATAATTGAATATGCCAGATCGCTAATCAGCACGCTGCCAGATCCGCTCTCAGTTCTCTACTTTGTTAATAGCGGTAGTGAAGCCAATGATTTAGCGATCAGACTGTCAAAAGCCCACACCAAGCGAACTGGATTCCTGGTTCTTGATCATGCTTATCACGGCCATACCGATAGCGTTGTCGAGATCAGCCCCTACAAATTCTTCGGTAAAGGTGGCGCCGGTAAACCAAGAAATGTAAATGTTGCAAAGCTTCCCGATCTATTCCGTGGTGACTTCAGAGGCGCTGGTGCCACTGAGAAGTATCTGCAGGATGCAGTTACTCAATTAGATACTCTGACGGAACCGATCGCCGCATTCTTCTCCGAGAGCATTGTGAGTACCGCAGGTCAAATTGATCTACCACCCGGATATTTATCTTCAGTATTTAAGGAAGTGCGAAGCCGCGGTGGCATATGTGTAAGCGACGAAGTTCAAATTGGGCTTGGTCGAGTTGGCGAACAATTCTGGGGTTTTCAATTACAAGGCGTCATTCCCGATATTGTCACAATGGGAAAACCTCTCGGCAATGGCCATCCGTTAGCTGCCGTAGCAACTACCGCTGAAATTGCTTCCTCTTTCAACAACGGAATGGAGTACTTCAATACCTTCGGTGGAAACCCAGTTAGCTCAGTTATCGGTCAGACCGTCTTCGATATCGTGATGGATGAAGCGCTTCAACTAAATGCCTTGCAAACCGGCCAATATCTGATGAACTCCATGAAGGAATTGGGTAAGAGTCATTCCATGATTGCCGATGTAAGAGGGCGCGGTCTATTCATTGGGGTTGAGATGATGCGCGATGAGAAGACACCGGCTACCGCGGAGGTCGCAGATCTTATGGAATTCGCACTCGCTAAAGGGGTTCTGATCTCCTGCGATGGCCCAGATAACAATGTTTTAAAGATTAAACCCCCATTAATTATCAATAACGCTCAAGTAGATCAACTAACAAATGTAATCTCTGATTGGCTATCCCAATGAGCGGTGCGCTATCCGGGATCAAGATTGCCGATTTCACTCGAGTTCTTGCCGGGCCCTATGCAACGATGTTGCTGGCAGATTTAGGCGCTGAGGTCACGAAAGTTGAGCGCCCCGGAATTGGAGATGAGACACGCGACTGGAAACCTCCCGTAGATAGCCAAGGTCGTTCCACCTATTTTCTTTCAGTAAATCGGAACAAATCTGGTCTTGCATTAGATCTTTCCAAGTCAGCCGATCAAGCCCGTGCCCGCGAATTAATCCTTTCTTCGGATGTCGTTATCGAAAATTTTGGCGCTGGTGGTATGGCGAAATTTGGACTGGACTACAAATCTCTAAAGGATTTGAAACCTGATTTAATTTATTGCTCGATTACTGGATTTGGTTCTAGTGAAATTGCTGCGCAATTACCTGGATATGACATGTTGGTACAGGCAATGAGCGGTCTAATGCATGTGACTGGCGCTGAATCTGGTGAGCCAACTAAAGCTGGGGTAGCGGTAATTGATGTGATTGCCGGTCTTCATGCCTGCACCGGAATCTTGGCCGCTTTAAGAGCGCGAGATGAACAAGGCATCGGCCAACTCGTTGAAATTGATCTTTTCTCCTCCGCTCTCTCTGCGCTGACCAATCAATCTGGCGCCTACGTTGCTGGCGGAATTGATCCGGGGCGCCTTGGCAACCACCACCCATCAATCGTTCCCTATGGCATCTTTAGCGCTAGCGATCGCTCTATTGCCATCGCCATCGGCAATGACCGGCAGTTCGCTAAATTTGCCGAATTAGTCGAAATCCAAGACCCTACTTACAAAGAGAATTCCAATCGCGTTGCGCACCGCGACTCACTTATAAAACTCATAAACGAAAAATTGCAGTCAAAGACAGCCGCCGAATGGATTGATTTATTCCGAAAAAATCAGATTCCAGCCGGCCCAATTAACACAATCGCTGAAGCCTTCAAATTTGCCGAAACCATCGGCTTAAAACCACTCGTGGATATTGCTGGGTCTAAATCAGTCGCTAATCCAATCAAGTTATCTGCGACGCCAGCTGAATACCGAAAAGCTCCGCCTACTCTTTAACTTTGGGATGCTGTCTTGAGATAATCGCCCAAGTAACTGCTGCGACGATTCCAACGGCGCAAATTAAAGTACTAGGTGGCACAACTTCATCCAGCAATAGGACTGATAGCCCTAAAGTCATAAATACCTGTAATTGTTGAACCTGCGCGCCGCGAGCCGTACCTGCATCTTTTAGTCCGCGGTACCACGGAATAAATCCGAGATACATCGAAGAAAGTCCAATTACGAGTAAACCAATATTTGCTTGAGTTGTAAGTACCGCTTTTGATTCAATATTAATCCAGAGGTAAATTGACGCAGTAAATGTCACTGGAAGTGCCATTACCACCACCCAAGAAATTACTTTCCATCCAGGGTAAA
>JBJTUU010000024.1:0-10484 GCA_046080845.1 Actinomycetales bacterium
CTGCCAAACGAGTTGTTGATTTCCAGCCAGGCACCAAGCCCAAAATCTTCACGGTAGATGGCGCCAGTTTTGCTTCATTAATTTGCTTTGAGATTCTCGATGATGACTTGGTCCGCAATTCGACTCGAGGCGCAAATTTCATAATTAATCAGACCAACAACGCCACCTTTGGGCGAAGCCCACAGGCTGCTCAGCAACTGCAGATCGCTAGAGCGCGAGCCGCTGAATTAGATCGTGACTTGATTGCGGTGAGCACAACTGGATTCACCGCGGCGATCGACAATAAAGGCAGAGTTACTCGAAAAATTGCCCAATTCGAGCCGGGCAGCCTCGCCGCATCGGTTGAGCTTCGCAAGGGTCAGACACCGGCTAGCGCGCTAGGAAGTTGGTTCTGGGGGACGCTGGGAGCGATAGGCGTGCTAGCTTCCTACCTTCGTAGATTTAACCGATAATCTACATTATGTTAACTAATTAATTGCCAAGGCTGAGATCGGCTCGCAGGCGCAGACCAAATTCCTATCCCCGAAAGCGCTATCGATCCGGCCACTAGTTGGCCAGTATTTTCCACGGCGACCGATGCCAAAGATTTCTGGTGTTGGAAAAGCAGCTTTCTCTCGTGAGTAACCTCGATCCCAGTTATCACTAAGGACAGCGCCAATTGTGTGTGGCGCATTTCGGAGCGCAGAATCTTCGAGCGCAACTTCGCCACGACCGATCTCATCAATCTCGTCCTTGATCACCTTCATCGCAGCGATAAATCGATCTAACTCGGCGATATCTTCACTCTCGGTAGGTTCAATCATCAAAGTTCCAGCAACTGGAAAACTCATCGTTGGGGCGTGGAACCCAAAATCCATCAAGCGTTTGGCAATGTCATCAACCGTTACACCAGTTTCTTTGGTTATTCCCCGAATATCGATAATGCACTCGTGCGCAACTAGATCATTCTCCCCTGTATATAACGTTGGATAATCCTTCGCAAGCTTCTTAGAAATGTAGTTAGCAGAGAGAATCGCTACTTGAGTCGCGCGACGTAGCCCCGACGCCCCCATCATTCTTATATAGCTCCACGAAATCGGCAGAATCAGAGCCGAACCAAAAGGGGCTGCGCTAATTGGTCCTGGTCCGGTCGCCGGACCTGCTGTCGAATCAAGTGGATGGTTTGGCAAAAACGGCGCTAAGTGGCGTCGTGCAATAACTGGTCCTACGCCGGGGCCGCCTCCCCCGTGTGGAATACAGAAGGTCTTATGAAGATTGAGGTGAGATACATCTGCGCCAAATTTTCCAGGCTTAGCCAGACCAACTAGGGCATTGAGATTGGCGCCGTCAACATAAACCTGACCACCAGCATCATGAATCATCGCGCAAATATTTGTGATCGCCGATTCAAACACCCCATGTGTCGATGGGTAAGTAACCATCAGGGCAGCTAACCGTGGTCCGTATTCGCCAATTTTCTTCTCGATATCCGAGAGCGAAACATTACCTTTCTCATCACATTCAATAACTACCACTTTCATACCTGCCATCACCGCGCTTGCCGCATTTGTGCCATGGGCACTTGATGGTATCAAGCAAATATCGCGCTGGGATTCGCCGATAGATTCAAGGTAATTCTTGATTGCAAGAAGTCCAGCAAATTCTCCTTGCGAACCGGCATTAGGTTGTAGCGAAACCGCATCGTATCCAGTTATCTCAACTAACCAATCTGATAGCTCTTTGACGATTCTTCTGGTGCCCGCGCTCTGCGAGATCGGCGCAAATGGATGGAGATTGGCAAACTCCGGCCAGGTTATCGCTTCCATCTCTGTCGTTGCATTCAATTTCATAGTGCAAGAGCCGAGCGGAATCATGGTTCGATCTAGCGCTAAATCGCGATCAGCAAGCGTCCGCAGATAGCGCAACATCGCCGTCTCCGATTGATAAGAGTTAAAGATGGGATGAGTCATGTAGCTAGTTTTACGAAGCGTTGGAAGCGAACCAAAAGTTTCAGCTGGGATATAGCGAAGCGCCCAGGCTTTGGCCAATGTTTCTAGTAAGGCATCCGAAACTGTTTCATCCATCGCTATTGAAATACCGCCAGCAATTTTGCGTACATTTATGCCAGCACGAAGCGCGCTCTCCAGCAAGGCATCCGCGTTATCAGCCTTGAAAGAGATGGTGTCGAAGAAGGTGTCGCTTAAAAGAGTGAATCCACCTTCGCGCAATGCAGCCGCGAAACTCCTAGCGAATTGGTGAACGCGAGAGGCAATTTCGCGCAACCCTTCTGGACCATGCCAGGCTCCATATAGCGCTGCGATATTGGCTAACAGAACTTGGGCGGTGCAGATATTGCTGGTGGCCTTGTCGCGTCGGATATGTTGCTCTCGAGTCTGCAGCGCTAGTCGCAACGCTGGGTTGCCATGAGTGTCGATACTTTGACCAACGAGACGACCCGGTAAGGCACGTTCAAAACCTTCTCGAACCGACATAAAACCAGCATGTGGTCCACCAAATCCCATTGGGACGCCAAAACGTTGCGCCGAACCAAGTGCTATATCTGCGCCCCACTCCCCTGGTGACTTGATTAATGTCAATGAGAGCAGATCAGAAACCATAATGATAATTACATCTTGCGCCTTGGCACGTTCAATCAAACTTGCTAGATCCATCGCTCGACCATAGGTGTCTGGATATTGAATCAAGATTGCAAAACTCTTACTTAACTTTTGATCTAATTCATCTGATTCTGAGAATTCGGTTACTTCAATTTTCAGTGGTTTCGCCCGAGTCTCAATCACGGCCTTGTTCTGGGGATGGCAATTGGAATCGATTAGAAATGTGGCATCATCAGATTTTTTAGAGATACGTCTTGCTAGCGTCATAGCTTCTGCGGCCGCGGTTGCCTCATCAAGCATCGAAGCATTAGAAATTGAAAGTCCAGTTAGATCTGAGATCATGGTTTGGAATGCAAAGAGCGCTTCCAATCTCCCTTGGGAGATTTCTGGTTGATAGGGCGTGTATGCGGTGTACCAAGCAGGATTTTCCAAAACATTTCGGAGAATTACAGGTGGCGTTATGGTTCCGTGATAGCCCATTCCAATTAGTGTTCGATTAGTATTATTTTGGTTCGCAATACTCCGCAACTCTTCGATTACTTCAATTTCAGAGAGCGGTTCTGGTAATCCATCGCCAAATATCTCGGTTAACTTAATCGAATCCGGAAGCACTTTGGAAGTAAATTCATCGAGGGATGAAAACCCGAGTTCGAGCAGCATGGTTGCAATCTGCTCCCCCGAAGGGCCGATATGACGATCTGAAAAGTCGCGTCTAACCACGCGAGAAGAATAGAGGGCTAGCGAAGGTTATGCGCCACGAAGTTTTCGACGCAACGCCAACTCATCGGTGGATTCATCGGCCACGATTCGACCCTCTGAATCCTCACCTTGAAGATGAGTGAGGGTGCCGGCAACTTCATTCCAGACTTTTCCGATGGCGATTCCAAAGACACCCTGTCCACCTTGGAGCAAATCGAAAATCTCATCTGAATTTGTGCATTCATAAATTGATGCGCCATCGCTCATTAAAGTTATCTTGCTCAAATCCTCGGCTCCTCGCTCACGCAGGTGAGCCACCGCGCTGCGAATATTTTGCAACGAGACCCCGGCATCGAGAAGACGCTTTACAATTTTCAACACGAGAATATCTTTAAATCCATACAAGCGCGCCGATCCCGATCCAGCGGCAGTTCTCACCGTTGGTTCAACTAACCCAGTGCGCGCCCAATAATCTAATTGGCGATAGGAAATTCCGGCAGCTGAACATGCGGTAGCGCCGCGGTAGCCAATTTCGCTCTGCATTGGGGAAGCCTTCCAGTTAAGTGGGATAACGGTAAATGGCTAGAAAGGAAGAATCAAAGACCGACACACACTAAATCTCAAGTAACACTTTAGAGTTAAGGCTGGAAATCCTCTGGGTTAATCCCCTCCAGGAACTCCTTGAATCGCTCCACCTCATCTTCGGATTGGTCTGGGATCTCGATACCTGCCTCGGCAAGCAGTTCTTCGCTCCCAAAGATTGGAGTCCCGGTTCGGAGCGCTAGCGCAATCGCATCGCTGGGTCTTGCTGAAACATTCCGCCCCCCGGCAATATTGATCGAAGAGTAAAAAACCCCCTCTTTAATCTCGGTAATTTGAATAGAGTCGATCTTGGCATCAAGACTCTCCAAGAGATCCTTGATCAGATCATGGGTTAATGGCCGAGGCGGCTTTACACCTTGCTGTGCAAATGCGATTGATGTGGCCTCTACTGCTCCTACCCAGATTGGTAAATACCGAGAGCCACCGATTTCTTTTAACAGAACAATCGGTTGATTAGAAGGCATCTCTACTCGGACCCCAATTACATCTAAAGCGTGCAAACTCATTTCGAACGGTGCAGACCTGCGCGAACTAGCGCGGCATGTAAACGTACTGAGAGCGAAGCGATCTCTCGCGAAACTTCCTCCGCTCTCGCCTTTGAATCGGAATTTTTCTGTCGAAGGTACGGGGTAATCACCTGTTCCACCAAACCTACCTCACGATCTGCAGCTGACTTGAAGGCTCGTAGGTGCCTGCCTTCAATTCCAAAGGCCGATAACTCTGCAACCACCTTCGCAATCATTAAAGAATCCCCATCAAAATATCTGCCCTTTATTTGAACTAGCGCAAAGCCTTCCAACTCCGCTAATTGCTCCTCAGTAATTCCGGAGCTCTCCAAGAGTTCTTGCCGCGATAATCTCAACTCACTCTGTTCTGCGAATGACGATGGAGCTATTGCGGTATCAAGTGGGACCATTCTTGGCTTGGGCGAAGTGTTTGGCGAGCTTGATGGTTCCAACCCTCGATCTAGCGCATCTAGATTCTCTTTGATAACTTTCAAAGGAAGGTACTGATCTCGCTGAGCAAGGAGAACGTAACGCAATCTCTCTAAGTCAACACTAGTAAATTTTCGGTATCCACTCGGGGTGCGTTGCGGCTCGATTAAACCTTCTGATTCCAAAAAGCGAATCTTAGAAATTGTTACATCGGGAAAATCGCTACGCAATTTAGCGAGCACTTCACCAATACTTAAATATGCTCTGGCAGGGATACTCATTTGCGCTTCTGTCCGCCGATGAAGAAATGCATGCGAAATTTTCCTATTTGGACTTCGTCGCCATCACTCAACTTAGAATCAGTCACGATTTCTCCGTTTAAGTAAGTCCCGTTAAGACTTCCTTGATCCACTAGAGAAAATGTCTTATCTGTCTTAAGTATTTCGGCGTGCTTTCGCGAGACGGTGATGTCATCAAGAAATATTTGATTATCAGGAGCGCGACCTAAGCTGGTCTCGTCGCTGTCGATGAGAAATCGGGCGCCACGACTAGGCCCTATCAAAGAGATCAACATTGCCGAATTTGAGTCCAACCCTTCAAGAATTTCGAGAATTTCGGGTTCTGCCTGAGCCAGCAAGGTAGATACCGAACCTGGCACGGAACGAAGCGACGTTAAATGGATGGTGCTGGTCAAATCAGGATTAGGTGCAGTGTTCACGACGCTCCTTTCCTTGAACAATTAAGGCTCACCTTAGAGTGGAGGTTGAGGCGAGTCAAGCAGTAAGGGATTGGTATTCGCTATCCGATAGCAGTTCACTTGTAGAAGTTACTTCCACTTCGGCTATCCAACCAGCGCCATACGGATCGCTATTAATAGTCTCTGGCGCGGCGTCCAAGTTCTGGTTTACCGCAACTACTCGACCGGAAACTGGTGCGTAAATTTCGGAAACGCTCTTCGTGGATTCGACCTCGCCGCAGACGCTTCCAGAGACAATTTCTTCTCCAACTTTGGGTAGTTGGATATAAACAATGTCACCGAGCGCGGCTTGAGCGTAATCAGTGATTCCAAACCTTATTTTATTTCCGTCGCGACTTTCTACCCATTCATGTTCTTTGGTGTACTTCAAATTTCCTGGAACGTTGCTCATCTTCACTCCTTTTTATTTACTCTTCGAAGCAGAGTTAACCCAGTCGCGCCATATTGAAACCCGGTTACAAGGTATAAACCTATCCCCCAACCGGCAAAAGCCCAACCGAAAATGAAGGCGAAATCGCCCAAGTTGTCCGAAGTTTTGGTCAATAAGAGCAGTGGTAGCGCGTACAAAAGATTAAATGTGGCGGCTTTTCCAAGGTAGGTCACGCGAAAAGGTGCGATGCCAATCCTGCGTAGAGCTAATAGAAGCACCCCGAGCCCTAGATCGCGACCCACGATTAACAGAAGAATCCAAACCGGAAGCAATTCCGCAAAATACATAGCAATAAGAACGCTTCCAATATAAAGGCGGTCGACTGCCGGATCCATCAATTCGCCAAGTCGGCTCTCTTGGTTTAGGGCTCGCGCCAGTTTTCCATCGAGATAATCGGTTGCGCCACCAAACATCAGCACCAGAACCGCCAGGCTCCACCGTTCCTTGGATATTAGATATAGAAAGAGTGGCACTCCAAGGCCCCGTAGCAAGGTCAAGATGTTAGGAAGGGTCAGCATCGCTCTCCAAATCTATAGTCGGGACGACAGGATTTGAACCTGCGACCACATGACCCCCAGCCATGTGCGCTACCAAGCTGCGCTACGTCCCGTTTTTGAGAAAAGGCTACCTGTTACTGTCGCAAGCGGACAGAGATCCGAATCGGAGTGCCAGAAAACCCAAAATCTTCCCGGAGTCGACGTTCGATAAACCTTCGATAGGAAGGCTCCAGAAAGTCGGTCGCGAAAATAACGAAGGTTGGTGGCTGCACCCCAGCTTGCGTCGCAAAGAGAATCTTGGGCTGCTTACCGCTTCGAACTGGTGGCGGATTGGCGCCAACTAAGTTTCCGAGGAAAGAGTTGAGTTTGCCAGTTGGAATTCGCGATTCCCATCCAGCCAAAGCACGTTCCACTGCCGGAATTAATCGATCACGGTGCCAACCGGTCTTAGCCGAAATATTTATTCTCTCCGCCCATTCAACTTGGTCCAGGTTTCGATCTACTTCTCGTTCCAGCAGCGCTCGACGCTCTTCATCCACTAGATCCCACTTATTCATACAGACCAGCAAAGCTTTTCCAGAATCCTCTGCTAGCGAAATAATTCTCAGATCTTGTTCAGTCATTGGTCGCGCGGCGTCAATTACGATGATAACAACTTCGGAGTTATCAATGGCTCGTTCTGTTCTTAGAGATGCGAAGTAGTCAACGCCGTCAGCTTGGTTAGAACGTCTACGTATTCCCGCCGTATCAATGAAACGCCATAATCTGCCATCAATTTCCACAGTTTCATCAAGCGGATCTCTAGTCGTACCTTCTGCATCGTCGACCAGTGCTCGCGCCTCACCTGCGAATGAATTCAATAAGCTGCTCTTTCCTACATTGGGCTTACCAACTATTGCTACTCGTCTAGCGTGATCTGATATTCGATTTCTTCCAATCTCGGGTAGTCGCTCCACAATTTTGTCTAGTAGATCTCCCGCACCTCTTCCGTGTGCTGCCGAAACAAAGACCGGTTCACCCAGTCCAAGGTTCCATAGCGAATGGGCTTCCAATTCGTCTTTTTCAGAATCCACTTTGTTCCCAATCAACATCACATCGCGAGAACTTTTCCGTAGCAAATCCACCAGCGCCATGTCATCGCTCTGTATTCCCACTTTGGCATCGACCACAAAGAGAACTAGATCAGCTTCTGGCAGTGATGCCGCTGCAGTTTGCGCTATCTTCAAGGTGATCCCTTCGCCAGCGGGCAACCAGCCACCCGTATCTATCAAAGTAAATCTACGGCCGTTCCATTCGGCTTCATACCTAACCCGATCCCTGGTAACTCCCGGCGCATCTTCAATAATCGCCTCTCGGCTTCCGAGTATTCGGTTAACCAGGGTCGATTTGCCAACGTTAGGCCTACCGAGAACGACTACAGTCGGTAACCCCAAGATTGATTTCTGCTTTAAGACATTCCATATGTAATCAATGGTCTCTTCCAAAGAAAGCAGCGTCGAATCCACCACAATCGCATCATCAGCTTTTCGCAACGGAGAAGTGGTTCGGGAACTATCCAACAAGTCGCGACGCTCTAGTTCCTGTGATACTTCTTGATCTAATTCCAAAAGTTGCAGCGCTGCAAGTTCCGCTTCGCGCCGCTGCGTCCTAGCGTCGAGGTCAGCTTGTAAAAAAACTTTCAAATCCGCCTGTGGCGCGACAACCGTACCGATGTCGCGACCTTCTACCACAATACCTATTTTTGAAGTTGAAATAAATTTCTGCTGTAGTCCTAATAGGTATTGCCGTACCAAAGGCATGGCGCTTATCCGACTAACTTCATCGGTAACTCGTTTTGATCTAATTTCGATACTTACATCTTTACCAAGAATTTTTGTTATGGGATTTTTGGGATCAACCAAGAAATCAATATTGCTTTCAAGAAGAGCGTTAACAATTTCTTTTGGATCAACTAAGTTCTTTTCAAGCGCAACAACAGTTGCGGCCCGGTAAAGCGCTCCAGTGTCTAGATAGTCGAAACCACATCGCGCTGCTAATCCTCGCGCAGTTGATGATTTCCCTGATCCGCTTGGTCCGTCAATCGCGATTACGATTGATCGAGATTTCATTGTTGGTGAACTTTCCAGCCTCGGTTAGCCAAGTGATCGAAAAGTTTTCCGGCATCGGATTTAGAGAGAGCAAGACGAATCAAGCCAGTTTCTTGGCGCGGTGAATGTTCCAGAGCTAGATCTTCCACGTTTACTCCAATATCTCCGCATTCTGCAAAGATGGCGGCTAATTGACCTGGGCGATCATCGATAACCACATCGATAAATGTATATTCTCGAGGTTTAGCGCCATGCTTTCCGCCAACCTTTGCTGCAATGTGTCTGACATCTTCAAAAATTTCGATAATTTTCGCTTTGTCGCTATCCTCAAGCGCGTCACGAAGCCCATCTAAGAGTCCTTGAAAATCATCAATGCTCTCCAGAATCTCTTCTTGATTCTCCAACAATATTTCACTCCAAAGAGCGCCATCTGAACTTGAAATCCGTAACATGTCACGAAGGCCTTGTCCTGCAAGCGAAACCTCCGGCCCCATCTCTGAGATGCTGCTGGCGAGAATTACGCTGAGAATCTGCGGCAAGTGAGAGATCTTGGCGAAAAGAGCGTCATGTAGTTTTGTCGACATCTCGTATCTTGCGGCACCCATCGCTTCAATAAATTCACCAACCAAGTCGAATCGTCGCGGTTCAACCGCTATCGACGGAGTGACCACCCAAGCTCGTCCGACAAATAGGTCGCTGCGCGCTGACTGCGGCCCACCGCGCTCTCTCCCTGCTATCGGGTGAGTTCCGATAAAGCGCTTTGCAATATCCGGAAATCTATCAATTTCAGCTTGAGTTTTAGCCTTTGTACTTGCAACATCCAAAAGTGTTGCTTCAGGGTATTTCTTTGCAAGCTCGAAAACCAAACTAGCAATTGAGTTTGGAGTTGTTGCAATGACTACCAGATCTGGATTCTCGACTTTTCCTTTGAAGCCGATTAAATCGTAGGCGAGCTGAAGCGCTCGCTCATTCCTATCCTGAAGTTCAACTTCCCAGGTCAATTCTCTGGCGCGAAGCGCAATCGAAGTTCCGATCAAACCCGCTCCAACTATCAGCAATTTAGAGCTCATTGGGCGAGATCACTGCGCAGAGAGCTTGTCCCCCGTAAATAGATGTGTGCAATCTCTTTCTGGCTTCTCGCCGTTCTACAGTGCACAAGCGCTCGGATTACCCGAGGCATACTTCCTGGAACTGCGATTTCTACCGCACAGAGAAGGGGTATCTCTCCAAGGCCCATAGCCCGAGCTGAGGCTGCCGGAAAGTCGGAAGTGAGGTCCTGGGTGGCGGTGAAGATTACCGAGATTAAATCGCTGGTCTTCAAAGAATTCGCTCGAAGCAACTCAGTCATAAGCTCAGTAACCGCCTCTTTCATCAAGAGCGCATCATCGCGCTCAAGTTGAGTAGCTCCTCTTACAGCGCGGATCTCCATTTGCGAAGTTTACGGGGCGAAGTGGGAATAACGAGGAGGCAATAAGCGTGTTTATAGATAAACCGTTTTCTAGACAATTAGGGCTTCTTCCAAATTGACTATCGGTTTATCGACTTACCTGACCGACACCTCGTAAAGACCAAGAGCCGATTTATCGATTTTTAGGCCTTCGGCTGAGCTTGTGTTTGTCGATAAAACGTTATTTTTGTCAAGCCCTTAATATCGACAAAGCCTCAAAGCGCTTTTC
This sequence comes from Actinomycetales bacterium, assembly GCA_046080845.1. GTDB lineage: Bacteria > Actinomycetota > Actinomycetes > Nanopelagicales > Nanopelagicaceae > MAG-120802. The sequence continues at coordinate 10,282 of JBJTUU010000024.1, forward strand.
TAAAAAATGGTTTTAACAATTTATTTGTAAAACGATTTATTTATTTGTGGTTTCAACAGTAGATAGATATCTCCATTTACCGCTTTTCATCTCCCCCAGGCTAATGCTGCCGATCTCAGTCCGCAACAAAGTAAATACCTCTAAATCAAGGGCCTTAAGCGTCTTTCGAACTACCTGATTTCGACCTTCGTGAAGGCGCAGCT
>JBJTUU010000025.1:0-2793 GCA_046080845.1 Actinomycetales bacterium
AACAAGAACCACCGAGCAAACCTTAATCACAGTCGCGGTTGCCAACGACCTACCAGGTGATTTAACTGGAAAGCGTAACCAAGTTGCTCATGGAATGGTCACTGAGTTATGAAACGAGATATCGCAAGAGAACTCTTTCGCGCTTACCGAACCAAAGTTAAACGAAATTTAGAGACCGACGAGGAACGAACTCGAAGGGACGACCCACAACAAATCGGTTCCATCTTTGATTCACTCGCAACTGCTCGGGATTGGAAACGTGGTTTAGCTGAAGGAAATATCTTTACCAATTGGAAAGCGATTGTTGGCGTTGAAATCGCCGATCACGCTGAACCAATCACTATTTTTGAAGGCGAATTAACTATTCGCGGTGAAACTACAGCTTGGGCAACCCAACTTCGGTTACTTGAGAAAGAACTTCTAAAAAATATTCAAAGTAAGAGCGAAGGTGCGCTTATTGAAAGCTTAAAAATTATTGGTCCAACTGCGCCTTCTTGGAAACGAGGGCTTCGCACAATCCGAGGCGCTAGAGGCCCGCGCGATACCTACGGTTAATTCCGCCCCAACCACCCCTTCAAAAGTGCGCCAAATCCACATCCAGAGCCTTTTTCTGGGTAGCCAGGGGTTGGCCAACCACTAGGATTTGAGGGTACCCAGGCCGAATTTCAGGCCACATTCGTCTTTAAAGGGGTTTGAGTGGCAGACAAGAAGGACTCTAGCAAAGTTGCTAGGGCCTACGACGCGAGCGCTATCACCGTTCTAGAGGGGTTAGAAGCGGTTCGAAAGCGCCCCGGAATGTATATCGGCTCCACTGGCGAACGCGGTTTACATCATCTTGTTTATGAAGTCGTAGATAACTCCGTCGATGAAGCGCTCGCTGGTTACTGCACCGATATCAATGTTGTTCTCCTTAAAGATGGCGGTGTACAAGTAACTGATAATGGTCGCGGTATTCCAGTTGATATTCATTCAATTGAAAAGAAACCAGCTCTTGAAGTTGTGCTTACCGTTTTACATGCCGGCGGAAAATTTGGCGATGGCGGTTACGCAGTCTCTGGCGGTCTTCATGGCGTCGGTGTTTCGGTAGTTAACGCATTAAGTCGTGATCTAACCGTTTTAGTTAAACGAGATGGCTTTGAGTGGACCCAGAGTTACAAACTTGGCGTTCCAACTGCACAACTAAAAAAAGGAAGCGCCACAACAGATACTGGCACTCGAGTTACTTTTTGGCCTTCTGAAGAAATTTTTGAAACCACCGACTTCTCTTTTGAAATTCTTTCCACTCGCTTCCGGGAAATGGCCTTCTTAAACAAGGGTTTAAAAATCACCTTGCGCGATGAGCGCCCTAGCCATGTTGATGAAAAGGGCGAACCACTATCGGTTGCATATAAATACGATGGCGGTATCGTCGATTTCGTTAAACACCTAAATACCACAAAGGGCGTTACCCACAAATCCATTATCTCTCTTGAAGCTGAAGATAATAAAAACAAAATGTCGCTCGAAGTTGCGATGCAGTGGAACACTGGATTTAGCGAATCGGTCTATACCTTCGCGAATACCATAAACACCCAAGAAGGCGGCACCCATGAAGAAGGTTTCCGCACCGCGCTAACCTCAATCGTAAACAAATTTGGCGAAGAGTGGGGATATATCCGCAAGAAAGAAGATCGCTTAACCGGTGATGATATCCGTGAAGGCTTAACTGCAATTGTTTCCATCAAAGTTGGCGAACCCCAATTTGAAGGTCAAACTAAAACCAAACTCGGTAACACCGAGGCAAAATCATTTACCCAGAAAGCGCTAAATGACTTTGTGGGCGCTTGGTTTGAGCGAAATCCATCCGAAGGCAAAGAGATTGTTCGCAAAGCCATCGATGCCGCGACAGCACGTGTCGCAGCCCGAAAAGCCCGCGATCTATCTCGTTCTAGAAAAGGTTTATTAGAAGGGCGTGGTATGCCCGGCAAATTAGCGGATTGCCAATGGACCGAACCTGAAAAATGCGAGCTATATATCGTTGAAGGTGATTCGGCTGGTGGTTCCACTAAAGGCGGTCGCGATTCAAGGTTCCAAGCCGTACTTCCAATTCGCGGCAAGATTCTAAATGTTGAGAAAGCTCGGATTGACCGAGTTCTCCAAAATAATGAAGTCCAAGCTTTAATTACCGCGCTTGGCACCGGCATCCATGATGATTTTGATCTCGCCAAACTCCGCTATCACAAAGTTATCTTGATGGCAGATGCCGATGTTGATGGTCAACATATCCGCACTCTTCTTCTAACTTTACTTTTCCGATTTATGCGTCCACTCATTGAAGGCGGTTTTGTTTATCTCGCTCAACCACCGCTTTACAAAATTAAATGGGGCGGCAAAGAACCAGTCCAATATGCCTTTTCTGATAAAGAGCGAGATGGATTTATCAAAATCGGTAGCGATGCCGGCAAACGTCTTCCTAAAGAAGATGGCATCCAACGCTTTAAAGGTTTAGGTGAGATGCCTGCGAAAGAACTCTGGGATACCACTATGGATCCTGCTAATCGCGTTTTGATTCGAGTAACTCTCGAAGATGCTGCCGCTGCCGATGACCTCTTCTCAGTTCTAATGGGTGAAGATGTGGAACAACGTCGCCAATTTATTCAACGTAACGCGAAAGACGTCAGGTTCTTGGATATCTAAATGGAAACTGAAAAATCATTCGATAAGGTGGAATCCGTCGACCTACAAGTCGAGATGGCCCGTTCTTATCTTGATTACGCGATGTCGGTCATTGTTGGTCGCGCCCTTCCGGATATT
>JBJTUU010000026.1:0-3398 GCA_046080845.1 Actinomycetales bacterium
AGAATGCCAAGAAGTACATCAGTCGAGCCCACTAGAGCTGCCCGCGGAAATCGATCGCCAATAACTCCGCCAACTAGTGTGAAAAGAACTAGCGGCAACATGTTGGCAAACATGACAAGGGATAGCGTCTTGCCATTTCCCGCCGGTAATCCAAGTACGCCGAAAGAGATTGCGATTGGCGCTAAACCATTACCGAGATTAGAAATAAACCTTGCGATAACTAATTTACGCAGGTTCAGATCTCGCCATACCGGCGCTAATCCAATTGCCAAAGTCGTTACTGAATTGGCGCTCCGCCTTCGCGGGCATAGTTGGTATCAAGGGCGAGGCCTGGTCCCATAGTGGTGGAGACAACCGCTTTGCGGATGTAACGACCCTTTGATGAACCTGGCTTCACACGCATGATCTCATCGATCGCAGCGGCGTAGTTATCTGCAAGTTGTTCAGCGCTAAATGATGCTTTGCCGATTAGGAAGTGAAGATTGCAATCCTTATCAATACGGAATTCAATCTTTCCGCCCTTGATATCGGTAACAGCTTTAACAACATCAGTTGTAACGGTTCCGGTCTTTGGATTTGGCATCAAACCGCGTGGTCCGAGAACCTTTCCAAGTCGACCGACCTTACCCATCAATTCTGGAGTTGAAACGACAGCGTCATAATCAAGACGGCCACCATTTACTTCCTCGATTAACTCATCGCCACCAACGATATCTGCGCCAGCTGCGCGCGCTTCATCTGCGCGAGGACCAGTAGCAAAAACAAGAACGCGTGCGGTCTTACCGGTTCCATGTGGCAAGTTGACTGTGGAGCGAACTGCTTGGTCCGCTTTCTTTGGATCGACGCCAAGCACCATTGAAACTTCAACGGATGCGTCGTATTTAGTGACGTTAGTTTCTCTAACGATCTTCATCGCCGATAGCGGGGTATAGAGCTTCTCCGCTTCGATCTTCGCCGCGGCGGCCTTATATTTCTTGCTTCGCTTCATTTCATCTTCTCCTATTTTGATCTTGTTGTGAAGTTGTGGTGTTAACGGAGCAGCGAGCTCCTCCCACGGTTATTTATTAATCGTTGACGAGAATTCCCATCGAACGAGCCGTTCCTGCGATGATCTTTGCGCCCGCCTTTACATCGTTAGCGTTTAGATCACCTTTCTTTAGCGTTGCGATCTCTTCACACTGTTTCCAGGTGATCGAGCCAACCTTTTCTTTGTGCGGGACAGCCGATCCCTTTTCAATTCCGGCAGCCTTCAAGATAAGTCGTGATGCTGGAGGAGTCTTGGTGATAAAAGTAAATGAGCGATCTTCGAATACGGTGATTTCAACCGGGATGATTTCGCCCTTCTGCTTTTCAGTAGCAGCGTTATATTGCTTGACGAAGTCCATGATGTTGACGCCGTGCTGACCAAGAGCCGGACCAACTGGTGGCGCAGGTGTTGCAGCTCCAGCCTGGATCTGCAATTTGATGAGTGCTTGTACCTTCTTCTTCGGCGCCATGATCTCTCCTAGATCTTCTGTACCTGGTGGAATGAAAGTTCGACGGGGGTCTCGCGACCAAAGATGGAGACGAGAACTTTAAGTTTTGCCTGTTCTGGCATGATCTCAGAAATTGTTGCTGGCAAGGTTGCGAATGGTCCATCCATAACGGTGACCGATTCTCCGACTGAGAAGTCGACAACTTTGATATCTGGCTTCATAGTCTTCTTCAATTCGCGAGGCATCAACATCTTCTCGGCCTCACTCATTGGAAGTGGACTTGGATTATGTGAGTTACCTACGAAACCTGTTACGCCAGGAGTGTTACGAACGCATGACCAAGATTCGTCGCTCAAATCCATTCGGACAAGGACATATCCTGGGTAGACATTTCGCTTAACTTGTTTGCGCTGTCCATTCTTTACTTCGGTGATCTCTTCTTCGGGAACTTGGATCTCGAAGATGTAATCCTCCATATGCATTGATTGGATACGTTGTAACAAGTTTCCTTTTACGCGCTTTTCAAAGCCGGCATAAGAGTGGACTACGTACCAGTCGCCTGGTTTAGAACGAAGTTCCTCACGGAACGCGGCAACTTCAGGTGATACTTCTTCTTGAACTTCTTCCTCTTCAAGTTCAATATCGGTATCAACCACTTGCTCTTCGCTCATATCCCCTCCTTTACTCTCTAAGAATTACTCGCCAAAGATGAATAGCACTATCTGGGTAAGTCCCAGATCGAATAATGAAACAACCGCAATAACGAAGGTAACGAAGACAAGTACGACCGCGGTGTAGGTAGTCAACATATTTCGTGAAGGCCAAACAACCTTACGAAGTTCGTTAATTACTTGGCGATAGAAAAGTGGGATGCTGCGAAAGAATCCGACTTTCTTCTCTGACTCTTCTGTCATCACACGCTCCTCTCGTTCTTCGATTAACTTCTTTTACTGCTAGTACTACTTTTACTTCTTAGTGCAGCTACTGCGCAGGGCAGGAGGGACTTGAACCCCCAACCGCCGGTTTTGGAGACCGGAACTCTGGCCAGTTGAGCTACTGCCCTTCGAGACGCTTTCGGACATGCCAAAGCATTACCTTTTCATAATCAGATTTTTTATTTACCCGATCAATCAAGCGCCAGGAGGCGAAAGTGTAGGCGAGGACCCCCGCTTCGGTCTAACTCGCCTAAATCCCCGCCTATGGGAGACTTCCGCACGTGAGTAAACCTCGAATCTCCGCACGAATAGCGGCAATTGCCGAATCTGCGACCCTCGCTGTTGATGCAAAAGCCAAGGCGCTCAAAGCTGCCGGTCGCCCAGTTATTGGTTTTGGCGCTGGCGAACCAGATTTCCCAACACCTGATTACATCGTGCAAGCCGCAAGTGATGCCGCAAAAGTTGTTGCAAATCATCGCTATTCGCCAACCCCAGGTCTACCAGAACTTCGCGATGCAATTGTTAAGAAAACCAAGCGCGATTCCAATTATGAAATAACGGCTGACCAAGTTCTCGTAACAAACGGCGGCAAGCAAGCGGTCTATCAAGCCTTTGCAACTATTGTTGATAAAGGCGATGAAGTAATTCTTCCTTCGCCATTTTGGACAACTTATCCCGAGTGCATCAAGTTAGCTGGCGGCGTTGCGGTTGAAGTCTTTGCCGATGAAACCCAGAACTATCTAGTTACCGTAGAACAACTTGAGAAAGCCCGTACCTCTAAAACCAAAGCCCTTCTTTTCTGTTCACCTTCTAACCCAACTGGTTCGGTCTATTCCAAAGAACAAGTAAAAGCGATCGCTGAGTGGGCACTGAAAAACGATATCTGGATCATCACCGATGAGATCTATGAACACCTTCTCTATGACGGCGCTACGGCTCCATCAATCCCAGTTCTAGTTCCGGAGATGGCCGATAAAACCATTATTTT
>JBJTUU010000027.1:0-4321 GCA_046080845.1 Actinomycetales bacterium
CAGTGAAGCTACGCCGCCTTCGAGTGAAGCAATTCGCTGCTCAATCGCATCCTGGGTTGGATTCATTATTCGGGTGTAGATATTTCCTAGTTCAGCTAATCCGAATAAATCAGCAGCATGTTTGGTATCTCGGAATTGGTACGCCGTGGTTTGATAGATTGGAAGAGCTCTCGCACCCGTAGTTGGATCTGGAACTTGTCCAGCATGAATTTGACGGGTTTCGAACTCGGCATCGGATACTGAAAATGTAGACATAGAACCCTCCGTAAGAGTTAAGGGGGTCTTTTTTTATTGAGACCCACGCTTGCCAACGGCACCTTGCAGTTGACCTGGTCTTCACCCGGAGCACCCCACCGTGGTGGAGGGTTGCCGTCCAGTTAGCCGGGGCTATGAACTGGAACTCATGACCTATGCCGGAAATTACCGAAAAAACTTAAGTTTGTCTAGACCCGCTCTAAAGTCGGCCGGCCTCGTGGATCCTAGTTATGAATTCTTGGGTCTCGTTAAGTCGTGGCGCGCTAAGTATTTCCTCAGGTCGCCCCCATTCTAAAATCTTTCCGGAATGGAGATAACAAACTTCATCTGCGACTTGCTTTGCAAATCCCATTTCATGGGTAGCAATGATCATCGTGATGCCATCATTTTTTAAATCCCTTACGGTCGCAAGAACTTCATTTACTAGAACTGGATCCAATGCGCTCGTTACTTCGTCAAGAAGAAGCAATCTGGGATGCCGGGCGAGTGAACGAATGATTGCTACGCGTTGCTGCTGACCACCGCTAAGTCGATCCGGATATTGATCAGCCTTTTCTCTTAGCCCAAATCGTTCCAGCAGGCCATAGGCATCTTGAACTGCTTTTTCATATTCAATTCCCTGAACCTTGGTCGGGGCCAAAACTACATTTTCTAAGACTGTCATATGTGGAAAGAGATTGAATGATTGAAAGACCATTCCCAATTTTTTTCTTACTTCATCCGGGTTTGCGTCTACCGACGAGATATCCTCCCCATCCAACTTAATCAATCCATCATCGATTCCTTCCAATAAATTAATGCAGCGTAAAAGAGTCGACTTACCGCTACCGGAAGCTCCTATGAAAACTGTCGCAGTATGTTCAGGTACCGAAAACGTAATGTCTTGCAGAACCGTTTCACTACCAAAAGATTTTCGAAGTTTCTCTACTCGAAGAACTAAATTTGTCATGCTTGGCCCTGAGCATTCTGCCGCTCCAGAGATTTGCGCAATAGTCGATCGGTGGCTCTAGTTAACGGGATCGTGACTGCTAGAAAAATTAAGGCTGCCATTACGTAGGGCGTGTAATTGAAAGTTTTTGAGGTTTGAATTTGGGCGGCGCGAATTGCATCCGTAACGCCGAGAATTGATACCAATCCGGTGTCTTTGATGAGGGCCACTAAATCGTTGAGCAACGGCGGTGTTACTCTGCGCAGCGCTTGCGGGAGCACAACATGGCGCAGGGTTTGGAAATGGCTCATCCCCAAAGATCGTGCGGCTGCCCGTTGACTCGGGTGTACGGTCAAGATGCCACTTCGAATAACTTCAGCCACGTATGCCGAATAAGTAATTACTACGGCAATAGTTCCAAGAACTAACACATTGTTAGTGACGCCACGAAGTTGCAGAGCGGGAATTCCAAAACCAACTAGCAGAATTACCAGTAACATCGGAATTCCGCGAAAGACATCGACATAAACCATTGCCAGAAAACGAAATGGTGTGAGTGCTGCTGCCCTTGAAGTGCGAATCAACGCTATTGCTAATCCAATTAAAGCCACTGCGGTTCCAGCAATCAGTGTTAAAGCAGCATTCGTACCGAAACCAAGAATAATTTTTGGCAATACTTCAACGCCATATGCCCACTTAAAAAATGTGTTGCGAAGAGTCTGCCAGCCCGGTGAGGTTATTAGGATTATGAAGAGGGAACCAATAACTAGCAGGCTAGAAAGTGAAGCAATCAAAATTCTCTTCTGATTACGTCGTTTTCTGGCAGACCGCCTAGCTAATTCAACAGAGCTAGGTTTCCAATTACCACCAAAGTCACAGGGCGTAGCTGCGGAATCATCATCCGAACTACGCCCTATGTGATCTTTCATTAACGAAGGACTGGCGCTCCAGCAGAATCAGCTAACCATTGATTGGTTATCTGATCGAGTGTTCCATTGCTTCGAATGGCATCTACTGCCTTGGAAACACAAGAAGTTACTGGGCTATCTTTCGCAAGAAGTAGTCCAAATCCTTGGTCTCCGGCATCGCTGCCGTCGATCTGGCCAACGATGATGCCATTTGGCACCTCGACAGCAGATAAGTAGAAAGCGGTCGGTAGATCAACTACTAAGCCATCAATCTGCTTATTCTTCAAGGCAGTTACTGCGGCAGCATTGTCGTTAAAAACCTGCGCCTTTAACCCTAGATTTTCTTCAATTACATCTAGAGAGGTAGTTGAGACCGCAGCGCCTAATTTAGCTCCGGCATCTTTTAAGCCCTGTAGTGAAGTAACCCCAGCAATCTTGCTGCCTTTGAAGGAGACGATTGCTTGATTTGATTTGTAGTAAGCCGATGAGAAATCAACTACCTGCTTTCGCTCATCAGTTATCGAGTATTGCTGCAAGTTAAAGTCAAAATTCTTCGGTCCTGGCGCAATCGCTGCATCGAAAGTAGTTCTTACCCATTTGACAGCGGCTGGGTCATATCCAAGTTCGCCAGCAACTGCGTATGCAACCGCAGCCTCAAAACCTTCACCAGATTCTGGCTTGTCATCAATCACCCATGGGTAATAAGCCGGTTCGCCAGTTGCGATTGTAAGTACGCCAGACTCGACAGTCGGAAGCGCATCTGGTGAGCAATCGGTGCTTCCGCTTCCTGCAGAATCATTACTTGATGAACAAGCTGAAAGCAAAAGTGCTAAAACCAATAACGGGGTTAACTTAATTAACTTCTTCATTACTTGCCTTTCTATAGTCCAAAGACGCTGGACCGGCAGGTCCGCGCTTGTCGAGTGAATCGACCCGGTCCTCACCCGGAGCACCCCACCGCGGTGGAGGGTTGCCGTCCAGTTAGCCGGGGCTTAAATCTGGAACTCGTGACCTAGGCGAACTTTAGAAAAGAATATTTATAAAGTCCACTTAGCAGACTTGATGCCGTGAGCAGTTCCGACTGCTTCGTAATAGACCTTTCCTTCATGAACATTTAAGCCAAGAGCCAATCCGGCATCGCGTCGAAGCGCTTCGCGCCAACCATGATTTGCTAACGCAAGGGAGTATTTCAACGTAGCGTTAGAGAGCGCATAAGTTGAGGTAAAAGGAACAGCGCCAGGCATATTGGCAACGCAATAAAAGATGGAATTGTGAACCTGGAAAGTAGGCTCCGCATGCGTTGTTGGCCGAGAATCTTGAAAGCAACCGCCTTGATCAATTGCAATATCGACCAATACTGAACCAGGTTTCATTCGACTGACTAGTTCGTTCGAGATTAGTTTCGGAGCTTTTGCGCCATGCACCAGCACTGCACCGATCACCAGGTCGGCTTGCAGCGCTTCTTCTTCGATTATGTGCGCACTCGACATCAAGGTGGTAATCGATCCGCCAAAGATTTGGTCGATTTCTTGGAGGCGCCGCTGATTGGTGTCGACGACCGTTACTTTGGCGCGCATACCGTGGGCAATTGTCGCGGCAGCTAGTCCAGCTGTGCCGCCTCCAATTACCAAAACTCTTCCTGGCCCAACTCCAGGTACGCCGCCTAGTAAAACGCCACGACCGCCAGCGCTGCGTTGTAGCGCAGCCGCGCCAACTTGTGGCGCCATTCGACCTGCAACTTCACTCATCGGAGCTAGTAACGGCAGTTGGCCATTAACTTCAACCGTTTCATATGCAATTGCAGTAATTCCGCTTGAGATAAGCGCATCAGTACATTCTTTGGAGGCGGCTAAATGAAGATAAGTGAAAAGTACTTGTCCACTTCGCAACTTTGGGTACTCGGCAGCAATTGGCTCTTTAACTTTAAGAACGAGCTCACATGATGACCAAACTTCAGCAGCGCTAGTAAGAATTTTTGCGCCAACTTTTTCAAAATCTTTATCGGTGATCGCGGAACCATTTCCCGCGCCAGCTTCGATGAATACTGAGTGGCCATTTTCGACAAGCTCTCTTGCGCCCGCAGGAGTTAATGCGACTCGAAATTCATTGTTCTTAATTTCGCGAGGAACACCGATGTTCACGCCATCATGTTACCTGAGAAAATCGCATCGCAAACCTTGGGGTGCAGTTCCTCGCGAAGCGAGCGAAATAACGCAGGTGACTGACCACT
>JBJTUU010000028.1:0-36478 GCA_046080845.1 Actinomycetales bacterium
GGCGATTGCATCTACTCGCGAAAACAAGAATCGCGTTAAAGCCACAATCGATGCCTACTTTGGTTTTATTGAAGGTGAGGGGGAAGCATTTCGACTCCTCTTTGAGAGCGATATGAGCGTCGAGCCGCAGGTAAGAGAACGCCTCGAGCGTATGACTTATGACTGCGCGGTAGCTGTGAGCGCAGTGATTTCGGCTGATACCGGTCTACCAAAAGATGAGGCAATGATTCTGGCAATTGGACTGATCGGTTGCGCTCAAATATCAGCTCGGCATTGGCTAGAAAAGGGTGGAAAAATTGACCGCCAACAAGCCAGCTCCCTAATTACAAGTTTGATGTGGCGCGGTATCTCAGGTTTCCCTCTCAATAAGTAAGCAGCGCGAGTATTAGCGATACCGTAAAGTATTGGTATGACCACTAAGAAAAGTACGAAAACTGAATCTGCCAAAAGTGAGATACGAATCTCGGTAAGCGACCAGGCCCGTGAAATCACAGTAGAGCTTGCTGCCGATCGCGATGAAGTTTTGAATACCGTAAAGACCGCAATCAGCCAAGGTGAACCGTTGGTGCTTACTGATGTACGCGGTCGACAATTTGTGATTCCCGCAGCCAAGATCAGCTCGATTGAGATTGGCGAAAGTGCGGAGCGACGCGTTGGTTTTGCGGGACTTTAGATCATCGCAAAATCTTCAAGTAGGGCGTAGGTAAGTTCTCTAACATCCGAAGCGAAATCGCAGGTAGCGGACTCGGAGAGCGCAGATAGGGTTCCGAGTTGTGATTTAGCAACTTCAACATCGCTTCGTACCTCAGGTTCTAGAATTACAAATTCTTCTCGAGCAAATTCAAGTGCAGTTTCACTTCGCTTTGCATTCAAAACTAGGTCAATTTTTGGCTTAGTAGTGGCGCGATCTATGAAGCGACGCAAGTGGAGTGCTCCCCGAAATGAGACAATCGCGCCATCTATTGGCGAAATTATTCGATCAGTTATTTCAATGAGAAGAGGTAATACTCGATTAGGTCCGCTCGCTGAATCGACAACTACTAAATCAAAATCTTGTAACGCATCTTTAAAGCTAGCTGGAATTTTCGCTAAACCGGAAACTCGACTTGCCCCAGGCAATAAGGAGTAGCGATCCGCTGTCTTAGTGACGGCAGTTTCTAACTTTCCTGGATCAGTTGCACATTCAAGAAGTGTGAACCGTGGATTCTCGACGCCAGATAGAAACGTTAATGCCCCATCAAAGGTGGCGTCGATAGCCAAGGCTCGCTTTCCGTATTCGCTAGCCGCAGTTGCAATTCCTTGAGTCAACGCGGTTTTACCAACCCCACCAGCTAGATTGGCGATGAGAATTAGTTTCATGACAAGTTAAACATTCGTTTTAGAATTCATTCGTGCTTGCGCCGCTCTTAATTGAGGGCTCTCTCGTAATGTTTTCGGAAGCGCACCTAGCGCTACTCGAGTGGTCTTAAGCGCAATATCGGTTGCGCTAACTTGACCAGGCAGATTTGGCCAGCCATAAAGTTGGCGGGCCCAACCTGGCAGAGAGGCAGCTGCAAGAGATGCGATGCCACCCCAAATTGGCGCTATTGGAGTACCAAATCTTAAGAGCGGCGGCAGTGGTGGTAGCGCAATGAATAACGCAGCTCGCTTGGCATCATCACTTGCCGATAACTCCGAAGCTATTGTTGCAAAGTAACTCTCAGTCTCCGCTAAATTCTTTGGAGTCATTTCTTCTGGAATTCCAACCAAGTTGGCGAACTGAACCATCTCAGCTACATATTGATTTTCCTCATCCTTGGTGATTCTCATCCCGGAACGAAGTGCGGTATCCAGAAAAGCATCAACCATGGCCATATGAACCCAGAGCAGTAACTTGGGATCGTCTAAGTTAAGTTTTTTATGAATATTTCGAACTCGAGCCGCTAACGCATCGGCTTCCTCACGAGTGCCAAAGGTTAAAGTTCCAACATAATCACCAGTTCGTTGCAGCCGTCCCCAAGCATCCTCGCGAAAATTAGAGTGAGCCGCAACGCCTGCCATCGCTTCTGGATGGAGTGCCTGTTCAAGTAGCGCACGAATTCCACCAATTACCATCGAGGGATCTGAGTGAATCCGCCAAACGATGCTACTTGGTTGGAAGTATCCGTTATGCATTAGATCAGACCTTTAATTCCGGTCATTAACATTTCAAAGGCGATTGCTGCAGTTAATAGACCGGCAATCTTCGCAAGAAGTGCGACTCCAGTTTCTTTTATTAGACCGATAATTCGAGTTGCAAACATTAAGGTCAATCCAATTACTAGATGTGCACCAAGCACCGCCAGCGCCAGCGCAAGAATTCGGTCCGTACTTTCTACTCGTGATGCAAAGAGCATTATGGTGACAATTGCACCAGGACCTGCAAGTAACGGTGTACCTAGGGGAACTAGCGCAACATTCTGGGCGGATTTGCCTTTCTCTTCTTCAATTCCTTTCAACAATTCCAGAGAAACTAAGAGAAGTAACAGTCCGCCGGCACCTTGGAGCGCTTCTATTGAAATATCCAAGTAGTCAACAATGAACTGACCAAAAACCGCAAAGATACTGATGATTAATAATGAAGTTGCGGCCGCCAGCCAAGCCATCCGCACCTGCACCTTTCGGGGGCGCGCACCCATCAAACTCAAAAATAGTGGTGCTGCGCCGGGCGGATCTAAAATGACTAAAAGCGTTACGAATGCTTGTAGGCCGAAAGTTAATGCGGTTAATTCATTCATTTTGAGATAACCCTTCGCACTTGCGCTCTAGATTCCAACTCTTCCCATTCTTCAGGATCGGTCGTGAATTCTGCTAATCGATTCATTTTTCCGGTACCGTGATAATCGCTTGATCCGGTTATCACCAATCCAGAATCTCGTGCCAATTGAATTAACTCGCCCTTCTCTTCCTCCTGATTATCCCGATGATGCACTTCAATCCCATCAAGTCCGGCAGCGATCAATTCTGCGAAGATTTCCGGTTCCAGTTTTCGCCCGCTTCTAGATGCGAGCGGATGGGCAATCACACTGACGCCACCTGCCGCTTTAATAAGACGAATTGCTTCCGTAGGAGATGGTGAGTAATGATTTAGGTAGAACTTTGAGCCATTGTGAAGATATTGAGTAAAGGCTTCATCGCGATTTGCGATATGGCCACGCGCCACCAATGCGTCAGCTAAATGTGGTCGACCCAGCGTCGCATCGCCGCGTTTTTGAGCATAAACCTCTTCTATCGTTATCTCGATACCAGCATCATTGAGTCGCGCAATTATCCGTTCCATCCTGGTTAATCGATTTTCGCGGGTCTTTTCTAATTCTGCAGCTAATGGTTGATAGGTCGGATCGAATAACAGACCTAACATATGAATGCTTGTTCCGGCGCTATCCTGGCAAGATATTTCGGCTCCCAGGACTAGCTTTAACGTTTCACCCTTTGGGTGTTGCATGAGTGATTTTTTAGCCTCTTCCCATCCGGCAACAGTGTCATGATCAGTCAACGCCAAAACATTTATCCCACTTGAAATCGCGTTTGCAATTAACTCAGATGGAGAATCAGTACCATCACTGGCATTTGAATGAGTATGGAGATCGATTTTCACCTGGCAAGATTATCGGTTTTTAACTTTTCTCGTTCTGTCGCATTACGAAGACTGCGCAGCCAACCAAAATTAGAACTAGACCTGGAATAGTGCCGACGGGTGGAAGTTGCCCAAGCCACCAAAATGCTAGGAGTGAACTTACTGGCACCTCAAAAAACACAACAATTGAAGCAATGGCTGGCGAAACGCTCCGCAGCGTAAAATTCAAAATTGTATGTCCCATGATTTGGGCGCCAACAATAAGTGAGAGTAAATAAAACCATTCTTTTGCTGGGTACCCCCAGAGAGGTACTTTTGCGATTAGCGCGATCGCAAATGAAAATACCGCGCATGTTAGATAGACGATTGAAGTGTAAGTTGCGGTAGACATCGTCTCGCGTATCCGAGCTCCAATAATTACGTATATCGCCGCAACTGCGGCACATCCAATCGCCGCTAAATCTCCGAGAAAAGCACGTTTTGAGATTTGAAAATCAACTCCAGTAATTACCAATACGCCCATAAAAGCAACAATCATTCCAACCCAAACTCGTTTCGGAATATGTCCGCCAAGTAACCGGACAAAGTAAGTTGCAAAAATCGGCTGAAGCGCAGTTAGCGCCGTTCCAGTTGCTACGGATGTAAGTCGCATCGCAAGAAAGAATCCAAAGAAATGCAGCGCCAGGGCGAGGCCGGCGATGATTGCCTGATAGATAGCGCGACGAATTTTCGGATTGCGGAAATCTTGTCGCCAATTGGCCCATGGGGCCACTAAAAAGACACCGCCTAAATTTCGCCAGAAAATCAATGCAACTATCGGCATTGTGCCAAGCGCAATTACTGGACCTGAGGTCCCAATTCCGATAATTACAAGGGATAACAGCCCCAACTCTTTGCCTGATGGCAATTTCGTATGGTCTCGATCGCGCACGGCGCAAACGTACTATCGGATAGCCTTCTCTCATGGAGGTGCCTGATGCGCAACGAGCAATTAACAAGAATCTTTCTCGCCAAGCTTGCGGGTACTCCGGTATTCGATCCAAATGGTGATCGAGTTGGCAAAGTTCGGGATGCGGTAGCAACCGAACCTACCAAGAGCGCTAATCCTCGAATTATCGGTTTTGTGGTTCAAGTTCCACAACGTCGACGAATCTTCATTCAAGCAACTCGCGTTACCTCAATTGATGATGGCGGTCTGTTCATGACCGGATCTCTAAATATTCGCAGATTCCAACCCATGCATGGTGAAGTTGCACTTTTAGAAGAATTATTAGATCGAGAAGTTCTGCTCAGAGAGTCTGGCGAACCAGTTATCGTTGAAGATCTCGGCATCGAATTAACCAGTATCGGAGATTGGCGCTTGACCTTGGCGCACGTAAAGAAACGAGAGCGTGGCCTGCGCCGCAGCACTATGTCCACAATCTCCTGGTCTGAGATTGAATACGAATCTCGACTAGTTCCAAGTGTCTCCAACTCAAGTGAAGAAATCAGCGACATGTCCGCTCAGGAAGCAGCCGCCGCGCTTAGTGAACTTGAAATTGATGAGCGTGCCGAACTAGCAAAGCGACTTGATGATGACAAATTAGCCGATGTTCTTGAAGAAATGGATGATGCTGATCGAGTTGAACTGGTTACTAATATCGAAGAGGAGCGAATCGCTGATGTCTTGGGCGAGATGGCTCCGGATGATGCCGCAGATGTTTTGAAAGAAGTTGGCAGCGAAACTGCTGAAGAATTGCTTAATCTCATGGAAGAAACCGATGCCGAAGATGTTCGGAGATTGATGACCTACGAAGATTATTCTGCAGGTGGATTGATGACGACCGATCCAGTAATTCTTGACTCGGAAGCGACAGTTGCTGATGCGCTAGCCCTAGTTAGACGAAAAGAATTAGCGCCCGCTTTAGCGGCCCAAGTCTTTGTCTGCCGCTCACCTTTAGAAACTCCAACTGGCCGACTTCTAGGAATCGTGCATCTCCAAAGATTGCTGCGCGAACAACCAGCTCTAAAGTTAGGTTTAATTCTGGAGCCAGCAACAGCATCACTTACTCCAGATACCGGACTTAATGAAGTAGTTAAACAACTTGCTAATTACAATTTAATCGCCCTTCCGGTTGTGGATGAGAGTGATCGATTATTGGGCGCAGTCACAGTTGATGATGTGCTCGATCATTTACTCCCAGAAAATTGGCGAAATGCAACGGATACTGAAAATCGAAATGGGGTGCGAGCATGACCGAGAAATCAAGACTTTCAACGCCCCGTGAATCTCGCCGATCTATTCGCCCAAATTATGACCCGGAAACATTTGGTCGTATCTCAGAAGCGTTTGCCCGCTTTATTGGAACTGCGCGATTCTTGGTCTACATGACTATCTTTGTCTTCTTCTGGATAGTTTGGAATGTACTAGGTCCTACCCACTTGAGATTTGATGAATATCCATTCATCTTCTTAACGCTATTACTCTCGCTACAGGCTTCCTATGCAGCCCCATTAATCCTCTTGGCACAAAATCGCCAAGCTGATCGCGACCGAGTTACTTTGCAAGAAGATCGCAGTAGAGATGAGCGAAATTTGGCAGTTACTGAGTACTTGGTTCGTGAATTAGCTGCGATGCGCAAAGAGCTGGTAGAAGAAATTAAGAATCTAAAAGATCAATCAGCTACTAAGCCCTAATTTAACCCCAAGTAAAGAACGCTTGCCTGCCACTAATTGATCTACCACTTTTCCAATTGCGACAGCTGATTCTGATTCAGGTTTAACCGTAACAACTGGTTGGCCGGTGTCCCCGCCGATTCGCAGTTCTAAATCAAATGGAATTTCGCCAAGTAGTGGAACATCGGCCCCAACCAGAGTTGAGAGTCGTCGAGCTGTCTCTGCGCCACCACCCTCTCCGAAAAGTGCAACTGGAGAGCTCGCGCCAGCCGGTGTGTATGGAGACATATTTTCAATTACGCCAATAATCCGTTGTTTTAATTGGTGCGCAATTCTTCCCGCACGTTCCGCAACTTCAGCAGCTGCGACTTGTGGCGTTGTAACGACGATGATTTCGCAATTTGGAATTAATTGCCCAAGTGAAATTGCAATATCTCCAGTACCTGGTGGTAAATCTAAAAGCAAGTAATCTAAATCTCCCCAATAAGCATCACTTAGTAATTGTTCTAACACGCGATGAAGTAGTGGTCCCCGGTAAGCGACTGGATCAGCACGATCTGGTTTAAACATTTCAATTGAAACCGTTTTTATGCCATGCGCTTCAATCGGTATGAAGGTTTGATCAATCGCGGTAGGTCGCTTTCCCTCAATTCCAAGCGCTCGAGGAATTGAGTGGCCATATACATCGCTATCAAGTAAGCCAACTTTTAGGCCGCGGGAGGCGAGCGCTACCGCAAGATTTACGGTAAGGCTGCTCTTTCCAACTCCACCTTTGCCTGAGGCAATTCCGATGACGCGAGTCAAAGATTCTGGTTGCGCAAACGGAATGAATTTTTCACGACCGCCTCGGAGCAAGCTCTTGACTCGATCCCGCTGCTGATCATTCATCACACCGAAATTAATCGATACCGATTTGATTCCTGGAACCTGTAAAACTGCGGCAGAAATATCTCTCTGTAGTCGATCCCGCATCGGACAACCCGATATGGTCAACAAAATCGCAAGTTCTACCGATTCACCATGGACATTTATTCCTTCAACCATGCCCAACTCAGTGATTGGTCGATGTAATTCCGGATCTGATACTTTACTTAACGCGGCCTCGATTAAAGCTTTCGTATCCCCACTCATAAGAGGTCCGGATCAATTTTTGCTACATCTTTCAATTCCCTACTTCGCTTCTTTACTTCGGAAATTACTGGCTTAGTCTCTTCTAGCGCGTCTCCAAGAACCTTCTTGGCAATCTTCTTGGGAGTCAGATCCGTTACATTTAAATCTGCAAAGTCGGGACCCAAATTCCGTTTGAGTTCCTGGGATGCGTTAGATGTGAAGCCCCGAACCTTATGAATTACTCGAGCAAAGTCCTTAGCAGCGTTAGGCAGTCGATCCGGCCCAACCAAGAAAAGTGCCAAGACAACTAATCCAAGAAACTCACCGGCTCCGATTCCAAACATATTCTGATTCTATTTCATTACTCAGTTGGGGCGAGTTTTGTGGCAACCAATACGCCATCGCCAACTGGGAGCAACATCGGCAGCCAAAGATCTCGAGCTTCGCGAATCAACTTCACGGAATCTCTAAAGGAAACCGTTTCCTCATCGCGTTGTGTTGGATCGGCCACTTTTCCACCGACCAATGCCCGATCAATAACCATGATTCCACCCGGGCGAAGCGAGCGATGGGCATTCTCAACATTTTCATAAAGATCCCGCCCACTTCTTAAAATGAACATGTCATATAAATTATCCGCGAGCTTTCCAACAATTTCACTGCTGTTTCCTGTGATTAATCGATACCGTGCTTGTGCAATTCCCGCTTCATCAAAGGCTTGTTTGGCAAGCCGGGCATTTTCTACTTCGGTATCAATTGAAGTAAATAAGCTTTTCTCGTTCATGGCCGGAATAATCCAAAGTCCACTTAATCCAGACCCAGTACCCACCTCAACGATTGAAGTTGCGCCTACCAAATGTGTCAGATAACGAAGTAGCGAACCCACCGCCGGCGAAGTGTCATAAGTTGCAATTTCACTACCCCGCTGTCTGGCGCGCTGCATAATTTCGGTTTCAGGTAGATAGTTATTTGCGTATGCCCGCATATCGCCACGATCTGGAAATGCAGAAATCACAATGTCGCCAGCCATTCCGTCAATAATCTCACTCCATAACCGGTTCCGCCTTTTGGATTCTCGCCACCATCGGCTTCAGAGCGAGCTGGGCCAGCAATATCCATGTGAATCCAGCGGCGATCGCCGACAAAGTGTTCTAAGAAGAGTGCGGCCGTTACTGAGCCAGCATCAAAGTCATATTTATCCGCTGTGTGATTTAGATCAGCAACATCGCTCTCAAGAGCGATTCCATAATCATCAATCAATGGCATCTGCCAGATTCGATCTCCGATGTATTCACCAATTTCATAAAAATCTCGCGCTATCGAATTATCTCTTGAATACAAGGCGCCATAATGTCGACTGAGTCCTAGCGTGGCAGCGCCGGTTAACGTTGCGACATCAATCAAATAATCAGGTGCCAATTTGGCATCTGCGTAGGCCAATCCATCTGCTAGCACTAACCGGCCTTCCGCATCAGTATTTATAACTTCAACAGTAGTTCCATCGTAATGTTCAATAACATCAGAAGGACGTTGCGAAGTGCCAGAGAGAGCATTTTCGGCAAGCATAAGCAACGCAGTAACTCGAACATTTAACTTTAACTTTGCGGCCGCAACTGTCGTAAGTAATACTGCCGCAGCTCCTGCCATATCTGTCTTCATTGCAGTCATCATGTCGTACGGTCTTTTTAGTGATACGCCACCCGTGTCAAAGGTAATTCCCTTACCGACTAAGACCACATGCGGAGCACGTTTTGACCCTTTAGGTCGATAACTTACTTCGACAAAGCATGGTGGATGTTTCTTACTTGAATTTCCGACTGCGCGTAGCCCCCCAAATTTTGCTAGCGCTTTTCCATTCTCAACTTTAATTGTTAAAGAATTTTCCTTGGCAAGCTTTCGGGCTTGGGTAGCCATCCAATTGGGTGATTTAATGTTTGCTGGCGTATGGATTAGATCTCTCGCTCGCCAAGTTGCTTCAATTAATACTTCAGTATGGAAAATCGATTTCTTAAATTCATCGCTAACTAAGAATTCTGGAATGTCATTCTTTTTTGTACTCTTTAAATTCCATGAGTAGTTCGCAAGCGCTAACGCGTTAAGGTGAACGACCGCTTCTTTTTCATGCTTCGGACATAGCGAGAGCAATTTGGCCGAAGTGGCCTTGACTCTTCTGCCCAAAACTGCACCAGCTTTACGTTGATCGGCGTAATTCCCCTCGCCGATACCAGTCAGCAAGATCTTTTCACTTCGATCTCTGCTCTTTATCTCAATTACTTCTCCAACTTTTCCAGTAAAGTCCGGGCTGGATTTAATTTCATCATCAAACTTAATCTGCAATTTACTCTCAAGGTAGGACCGCAATTTTCCGGGCAAAATTACTTTAGAGTTTTGAACTGGAACTGCGATATGTGTAATGCCAGCTAAGGTTCGATCCGTTGGGGATCCCTTTATGTTGCGGGAGCCCAGGCTTGGGATCGCAGAGCTCACTTCTTAATTAAAGATATCGCAGCGTTTAATACATCAGCGAGACTGCGGGCCTCTTCTTGATTTAGTTCGACCACGAGTCGTCCGCCGCCCTCAAGTGGAATTCGCATCACCAAACTTCTAGCTTCCTTGGTAACTTCCATAGGTCCGTCGCCAGTGCGGGGTTTCATGGCTGCCATTAGAACCTCTCTCAAATCTCAGGGAATCAAAGCAAGGGGAGAATTATCTCCCATTTAGTCGAGAGAGGGGAAATCGAGCGAGGATCGTAAGCGGGAGCGTCCGGATTCAAGAACTGTCCGGACTGAGCGTTCTGGCACCCCAATCTTGGTTGCAATCTCTGCGGTAGAAAGATTCTTGACGAAATAGAGCAGCAACACAACCCGCTCTTCTTCTGGAAGAGCTGCAATCAATTGCGCCAAAGTTGGTTTTTCTGCCACTACCCAAGGCTACAAGGGCGAATTGAATCTAGTTGCTATCTTGGTGTGAAAGTACGTGCGAATTTCCTTAAAGATACGTATACCGCGATGAGAATGAATGGCTTTATGAAAACTAAGACCGCACGCGGCGCCTGTATCTCTTCGTACCAATCAAAGACTGTTGCTCCATTTTTATTTGAAAGTGTAAACGTTCCGATTCCTTTGATTATTTTTCCGTAATGATCAACCTTACAGAAGTATGGTGGTTGCCACTCCACAATTCTCATCCTGTCAATTACGCCGATTTTTCCGATGCCAGTAAATGCATCAATGGTTGTGCCAACGCCCGAATCTTCTGGGCCAATTTGAGATGAAGAAACTTGAGTAAGCGCCATCCAATTACCTTGATTTTGCCAAGTAACTAGCTCATTCCAAACTTCTTGAACCGGCGCCGGAACAACTACTTTAACTTTGAATTCGCGGATGCTCATTTCACCATCATATGCTCGAGCGATTCTGCGATGGATGTGCACCATCGGACTTGGTCTTGCTGGCCCGGTTTAAGAAAATTCTTTTCCGTTAAATCCGATAGTGCAACTCTAAGGGAGTCATAAACATTTTCCGGATCCAAACTTGCAATGGGTTTCTGATGGAACCCTAGATATCTACCTACCCAAATCTCGAATAACTCTTCAAGCGTTCCAAGTCCGCCGGGAAGCGCTATAAATCCATCTGAAAGTTCTTCAATCATGCCTTTTCGTTGGCGCATATCTTTAACAACATGGAGCTCGCTGGCTTCTTTATCCACAAATTCAACTCCGACCAAACGCTCTGGTATCACACCAATAGTTTTCCCATTTTTTGATCGCGCGCCGCGCGCAACTTCACCCATCACAGATATCGCGCCACCTCCCCAAACTAATTCATGGCCGTTTGCAGCGAGTTCTGTCCCCAAATCAAATCCCAGCTGTTTCGCGCTATCGGGCACCACGACTGAGGATGCACAGAAGACCGCAATTTTCATATGAGCACTCTAAAGCAGAAACATCAATGTGTCCGGACTTGATACCGTTGGTGCGTGAGAAGCGCATTTGGTTTCGGAGTTGCTACTAAAGATAGCGAAGGAATTCTCCTTGATGCTTATTTTAGCTTTCTAGGCTTAGGAAAACTTGATCAAAGCTCAGCCCCAGATTTATCAAAACTTTTAAAGACGGATTCACTGCGTGGTACTAAGAGTGAATTACTCGCAATTGAGATTGATCTTGATAAGGCACCACTAGATGCTGCTGATGTATATCTTCGCCTGCATTTGCTCTCTAATAGAACTATAAAGCCACATGGCGCATCTCTGGAAGGAATATTTCCGCTTCTTACGAATGTGGTTTGGACCTCCGCTGGGCCATGTTCAATAACTGGTTTCCATAAAGTTCGCGAGAATTTTAAATCTCAAGGTATTCCACTTACCGTCCTTGGAGTAGATAAGTTTCCTCGAATGGTTGATTATGTGATTCCTGATGGTGTACGGATTGCAGATGGCAATCGAGTTCGATTAGGCGCTCATTTGGCTAGTGGCACAACGGTCATGCATGAAGGTTTTGTGAATTTTAACGCCGGCACTTTAGGCGCTTCTATGGTCGAAGGAAGGATTTCAGCTGGAGTTGTAGTCGGTGAGGGAAGCGATATCGGTGGTGGCGCTTCAATAATGGGAACGCTAAGCGGTGGCGGTAAAGAAGTAATAAGCATCGGTAAAAATTCACTTCTTGGAGCAAATTCTGGAGTTGGTATTTCAATCGGCGATGACTGTGTAATTGAAGCTGGTGTCTACGTAACCGCAGGTTCAAAAGTTAGATTGCCAGATGGAAAGATCGTAAAGGCTCGAGAACTTTCGGGAGCGAATGGTCTTTTATTTAGAAGAAATTCAACCGATGGCGCGCTAGAGGCGTTGCCCAAATCTGGCGAATGGCGCGGCCTAAATTCGGTTTTGCACTCAAATTAGATAATACCTTCTGGAACCAAAACTTCTTGATATTTTTCAAGTCGAAGTTTTCCTACCAATATCACGACAAATTCCGTTTTATCAAAAATCCAAGTAGATGGAAGCTTAACTCTCGACCTAAATACTTCTCCAGTTAACGTAGTTCTCTTTCCCGTTATCGAATATCCCGTTATTTGAGAGATACTTCCAGTTGTAGTTCTTGCATCAAAGGTAAAACGAATTACATCTGGTAATTGAAAAGCTTGCGCAACAACGGCCTGTGGCAGAACGCGACTCCAGACTGCATATCTCGGATTTATCTTTTTATCTTGGCTCCAAGGATCTGGAACTCCTTGGAGATAGGAGAACTCACTCCCCCAAACTTCTTTAATATTCTGAGTTTTTCCACCGCTCGATGAGAAGAAGAATGCATTAATTGGTTTACCATCTAAAGTGACTATTAAAGAGTTGTCTCCGTCAACAAAAGTCCTATTGACCGCCTCTTTCCAGCGAATTCCATAGATTGGCTCGGCTTCTTTAGCGTAACCGACAAAATTCTGATCGACTGTAGTGCTGTAAATATTGCAGTCGCATTCGGTGCGAATTTTCGTGAGTTTATTCAGCGCATAGGTTCGAGCTGCTATGACCTGCGCATCCAGGGCTGCCGGTGGCCAAGAGGAAGGCACTTCTCCTAAACCATAAAGATGTTCATCATGCAAGCGAAGCGTTGTGGTCACTGCAAGATAAGAAGTTAACGGTGTTGTGACACTTTTAATCGTTATCTGGCCATACTTATAGCGACCGCTCTTATCGCCACTCTTCATAACTACAACCCCTTGTGGATCCCATCTAATCGTCCAAGCTTTCGCGCCCGGTATCGGTGCGAATTTCGTCGTAGGTGAAGTTAGAAACGGAATAACTAAGCCGCCTAGATTTGTGAAGGTTGCGGCGATGCTTCCATCGTATTGGCCGAAGGGTTCCGGGGTCTCGGCAAGTGGAATGTCGCCCTGATAGAGCGTGAAGATTCCCTTCCCAGATTCCAGATTTAGGTTTGCTGTTGTAGTTTGGTTTGCAATATTTACTCTAATTAAGGTGTTATCTGGATAAGGTGCCAATTGCGTGCCAGGGTAGAAATAACTCAAAATTTCAGCTGCGCTCTTTCCTTCGAGCGCTAAACCGCGCGCCCCAATCTGGCTCATTCCTACACCGTGACCGTAACCAGTGCCTTCAAACTGAAATTCGGCTGGAATCAAATCCGATCCATAAACATTCGGGATAACGAGTGGTATCGAAAATAGAGTCGCAGCAAGAATTACCGCAAATCTCTTCACGATTCCTAGGTTACCCGAGCTCTTTGAATTTACCTGGAGATTAATCTGCGTGGTGAAGTAATGAAACCAAATCCCCAGGAAAAATGCATGATTATCAGAACTAAAGGTAACCAAAATCTTTCGGGCCAATCTCTTCCCAACTTAAGTGAAGCTAATCCGATTGAACCGAGATAGATAATCGGAATTATTAGAAAAGTAGAACTAACCGATAATCCCAGCAAGATAGCGAGAAGTTGCAGCACTAAATTTATGGGAGGAGCTAGATAGCGACTATTTGTGGAACCTTTGTGATGTCGCAAAACCGCCCTTCGCCATCTTCCATATTGAAAGTACTGGCTTGCTAATTCGCGAGCAGTTTTTCGGGGCCGATAAGTGACTAGTAACTCCGGATCAAACCAAACGGTTCCGCCAGCTTTGCGAAGTCGGTAATTTAATTCCCAATCTTGGGCTCTAGTGAATCTTGGGTCGTATCCGCCAATCGATTCGATGGCGCTTCGCTTAAAGACACCCAAATAAACCGTATCCGTACTTCCAGCTTTACCACCTGTGTGAAACCGAGCTGGACCTACTCCTATCTTGGAGCGCATCGCGCGCGCGACCGCACGTTGAAATGGCGAGATCCCTTCAGCGGCCATGACGCCGCCAACATTTACTGCGCCGGTATCTAAAATTGTTTTAACCGCTCGTCGAATGTAGCCAGGTGCAATTTCAGAATGTCCATCAACTCGGACAATGATTTCGTTACTCGTTTTAGCAATTGCCGCATTTAATCCATCTGGAGTTCGACCAGAAGGATTGGCGATAATTTTGATTCTGCTATCTTCGCTCAACGAGCGCGCAATTGTTTCGGTATCATCTTTCGACGGACCAACTGCAATCGCGATTTCTAATTCGCCTGGGTAATCTGATTTTAGAATGGCGGATATGGCTGATCGCAAATGCGCTGCCTCATTTACTACGGTGAGGATGACCGATACTCCCGGCCAGGAGTGTGGAGATTCACTTGGCGAATTCTCAGAAATCATAACGACCAAACGGTATCGCTTCACTACGCTTATCGCGTGAAATCAGCGCGCGCAATCCGGTTTTTTACCATCTTCTCGATTTCTATTGTTGCGCTCTCTGCAATTTCTTGGGTTGGACTTGGAAGAATTACCGCAGCAATTCCTAAATCAGATGTCTTCGGCTCTCTGAAGGATCGACCGAAGAAGGCTTCTTCTGCAGTCAATTATCTAATTGTTGGTTCAGACACTAGAGAAGGATTATCCAGAGCAGAAACCAAGAGACTCCGAGTAGGTACCACGAAAGTAGCAGCTGGAAAACGTTCGGACACCATGCTCTTAGTTCACATTTCAAAGAAGCGAGATAAGGCAGCGATTATCTCTATCCCGAGAGATTCATTTGCATTCATTCCGCCTCATACCTCTATCAATACCGGAAATGCAATTGCCGGTTCGTATTCGAAGATCAATTCTGCATATAACTGGGGTGGAGCTCCGCTATTAATACAAACTTTTGAGGAGATGTCTGGACTTCGCATCGACCACTACGTGGAAATCAATTTCGTGGGTTTCGTTCGGATGGTTGATGCACTTGGTGGCGTTGAAATCTGCACTAAGCGCGATATTGATGATCCTAAGAGTCACCTCGTGCTACCGGCCGGCCGGCACGTTCTTGATGGAATTGATTCCTTGAAATACGTAAGGACTAGAACTTTCGATGGCATGGGTGACCTCGGCAGAATGAAGCGACAACAAGAATTTGCCGGAGCTATGTTGCGTAAGGCCACTAGCGCTGGCGTAATCTTAAATCCGATTAAGTTAATCGACTTTGTTAATTCAGCACTGGCTAGCGTTACTACCGATACCGGACTTTCACAAGGTGATTTATTGACACTGGCGAAGCAATTACGAAATCTTTCAGCCAGCAATGTTAGAACTTTGACAATTCCACTTAAGTTCTATAACTACAACAAGAATGGTGTTACTGCATCAGTACTCTGGGATCCAGTACTCGCCCCAGAACTGTTTGAGAAGATAAAGAATGATAAAGCGCTGGTCGAGTATGCCAGCCCCGATTCATCTACTCCGCCTAAGCCAGTAGATAAATTCGATACCAAGACCGCTGCTGATAATCCCTGCTTATCCGAGTAGGTACAGTTACATCATGAAGATATCTGTGATTGGGACAGGTTATCTCGGGGTTACCCATGCAGCCGCTCTCTCATCCCTCGGCTTTGAAGTTGTTGGTATTGATATTGATGGTTCAAAGATTTCCGCGCTATCAAGTGGAGTTGTTCCTTTTTTTGAACCAGGACTCCAAGAACTTCTTACCGCTGAATTAAAACGAGGTAATTTGCGGTTTGTAAGTGATTTTTCTGAAGCAAGTGAGTGCGAGATTCACTTTATTTGCGTTGGTACGCCCCAGAAAAAGGATTCACTCGCCGCAGACCTAACCTATGTAGATAGCGCAATTGAGATGATTGGCGCGGTCGCTAAATCAGGGTCTTTAATAGTAGGCAAATCAACCGTTCCAGTTGGGACGGCTCAGCGATTAGCGCTTCGATTGCAAGAAATAAATCCCAATTTAGAACTTGCGTGGAATCCTGAATTTCTCCGCGAGGGCTTTGCCATCGAAGATACCCTTCGCCCCAATCGGTTAGTCGTTGGAGTGACCTCAGATCAAGCTGAAACGAAATTACGACAGGTATATGCCAAGTTACTTGAGGCGGGAATACCGTGGATTAGGGCGGATCTGCCAACTTCAGAGTTAGTGAAAGTTGCTGCAAATTCATTTCTAGCTACCAAAATCTCATTTATAAATGCGATGGCTGAGATATGTGAAGTCGCAGGTGGCGATGTCACCGTGCTTGCCCAAGCTATTGGATATGACCCGCGAATTGGTTCGCGTTTCTTACAAGCTGGAATTGGATTCGGTGGTGGTTGCCTGCCCAAAGATATCCGAGCCTTTATGGCTCGATCAGAAGAATTGGGAGCTAAGCAATCGCTGGAGTTCTTGCGCGAAATAGATTCGATAAATCAGCGGGCGCGCCAGCGAGTAATCGATTTAGTTCGATTGGAATTAGGTATTGATCTAAAAGGAAAACGCATCGCAGTGCTTGGAGCTGCCTTCAAGCCAGATAGCGATGATGTGCGCGATTCGCCAGCGCTAGATATTGCCGAGCAAATTTCTAAGGCAGGAGCCAAAGTTATAGTCCATGATCCCAAGGCGATGGAGAACGCCAAGCGCAAATCGCCAGATCTAGATTTTGTTGATTCTGTCTCTAAGTGTGTAAGTGACGCTGACTGCATCCTTCATCTCACAGAATGGAAGGAGTATCGCGAACTAGATCCAGTCGTTCTTAAAACCCAAGTTGCGCAGCCGATAATTATTGATGGCCGTAATGCCTTAGATCGAGAGGTTTGGATTAGTGCAGGCTGGAAGTTCCGCGGATTAGGTCGCGCTACTCGTTGACTACACCTTCTAGATAATCGACTCCGTGGATTATCGATTCAGTTAGATTTCCAGTACCACTCAAGGTTAAAAATCCAGAATGAGTCGTCAGCTTGTGGATTTGGTAGCGCGGATTATGTGCAAACAAATGTAAATATGGCCGGACCATATCTAACTCAGCTGCCGCTGAAAAATTTAGGGAGCGCCAATCAGGAACTAGAGGAGCGCTCGTTCCCAACGGGAAATCTAGCGCTGCTCGAATCGCATTCTCCAAGGCATCTATAACGGTAAAGTCCAAAGTCCAGACTACTTCATCCGTAATTCCAGTTTGAAAGTCAATCAGTGATCCATCTGAGTTAAACCGAAAGACATACATTTTCCCAAGCGGTAATTCAACAAGTCTCTGATTTACATATTGTTGTGCAACTTCTTTAATTGCATCGGACAAATGACTGGGTTCGGTGCCTAGTCGATTTCTATGAATGAAATGATCGACCATTGGATAGCTCACATATTGGCGGTGCGCTGATGACGCTGCTGTGATGGATGAGTACCGCTCGGCTAGCGAGTGAGATTCGAAATCTACTATTTCTAATGTGACGCCTAGGTTTTCCGCCTTGGCGCGAACTAGTTTGGCCAAATGCAATTGGCAGAGTATTGACCCTGGCATGTATTGAAGATACCCCAGATAGAATCGCCATCAAATGCTCCCAAGAATTGTGCTCGCCTCCGCATCGCCATCTCGGCAACGGTTATTAGGAAGTTCGGGCCTGAATCCAGAGATTCGGGTCAGTGGCGTTGATGAGGAAGATCCAAGGTATCAAGGCCTTTCACCGAAGGAATTGGTGATTGCCCTGGCGATAGTCAAAGCCCACACCATCAAAAGAGAAATAGATTTTCCGGCTTTGATAATTGGCTGCGACTCGACATTTGAATTTGCCGGTGAATCCCTTGGTAAGCCACTTACCGCTGAAATTGCTCGCGAGCGAGCTCAAAAACTTAGTGGTAAATCTGGAATCCTGCACACTGGACATTGCGTGATTGATACAAGTAAAGATATTGAATACAGCGATGTCGCTTCAACCAAGGTCTATTTCTCTAAAATGAGTGATGCCGAGATTGATTCCTATATAGCAACCGGTGAACCGCTACAAGTTGCCGGAGGTTTTACCCTAGATGGCTTAAGCGCACCTTTTATTTCAGCAATTGAAGGAGACGCCGCAAATGTAATTGGCCTTTCATTGCCGCTCTTGCGCAGAGCTTTTATTGAGCTCGGCTATAACTGGTTTGATTTTGTGAGTTCCAAGTGACGCTATATGCAGCTTATGGATCTAATCTAGATCCGAGACAGATGCTGCAGCGGGCGCCACATTCGCCTCATCTAGGTACCGGATGGCTCCGCGGTTGGCGATTAACTTTCGGTGGCGAGGAAATTGGTTGGGAAGGTGCCGTCGCAACTCTCGCAGAAG
Source organism: Actinomycetales bacterium (assembly GCA_046080845.1). Taxonomy (GTDB): domain Bacteria; phylum Actinomycetota; class Actinomycetes; order Nanopelagicales; family Nanopelagicaceae; genus MAG-120802. The sequence continues at coordinate 18,489 of JBJTUU010000028.1, forward strand.
CACCCTCGGAGAGCGTCTTTGTCTCAATCTACGATTTAACTAGACAAGATGAATCAAACTTAGATCAATGGGAGGGTGTAACCACCAATCTCTACTCAAAGATTAGAGTAAGGGTAGATACTCTCACTGGCGTCCAACTATGTTACGTATATGTACTCAATTCATTTGAAGGTGGTATTCCTTCTAAGCGGTACCTGGAAATAATGATCAACGCCGCAATTGAGGCAGGTGCGCCATCGGACTACCTCGACAAACTTAAAAAGTTCGGCGAAATTTCATGATCTCAGAAAAACTATTCGCGGAAGTTAAATCGTGGATTTCTGAAGATCCAGATCCCAAAACTCGGAGCCAACTCCAGGAATGGCTCGACCAAGGGAAAAGCGATGAAATTGCAGGATGCTTCCAGGGATTTTTGGAGTTTGGGACCGCCGGATTGCGTGGCGCACTTGGCCCCGGTCCGTCTCGAATGAATCGGGCAGTCGTTTCCAAGACCGCTTATGGCTTAGGAAGTTTTATGAAGAAACGTGGACTTAGCTCGATTGTGATTGGACGGGATGCCCGATATGGCTCGGAAGATTTCACAACTGACACCGCAGAGATAATGAGTGGTTTTGGTTTTACCGTCTATGTACTTCCGCGACCGCTTCCGACACCGGTGCTCGCATATGCGGTACAAAAACTTAAATGTGATGTTGGGGTTATGGTTACCGCAAGTCATAACCCGCCTCAAGATAATGGTTACAAGGTTTATTTGGGAGGTTTAGTTGATGAAATCGAATATTTTGGCTCGCAAATAATTTCTCCTACTGACTCCAATATTTCATGGGAAATTAAAAATGCACCAAACCTGAATCAAGTAGCACGTGATAAGAAATGGCAGATAGTTTCAGAGGAAATTATCAATGATTACATTACAAAAACGGCTCAGTTGATTAATACACCAACTGAAATAAATATTGTATATACGCCACTTCACGGAGTTGGCAAGGAAACCATAGTTAAAGTCTTTGCTAGCGCGGGGCTCAAACTTCACTTAGTGCAAGAGCAAGCCGAACCAGATCCCGATTTTCCAACAGTTGCTTTCCCTAACCCAGAAGAGCCAGGGGCAATTGATAAATCATTGGAACTTGCGGAAAAACTAAGCGCCGATTTAGTTATTGCAAACGATCCCGATGCTGATCGATGTGCCATTGCGATCAACGATGGCAATTGGCGAATGCTGCGCGGTGATGAGGTCGGCGCCATCTTGGGTGAATATCTGGCAACTAAACTAAATGGGAAATTAGTCTTCGCAAATTCGATTGTTTCATCTTCAATCTTAGGAAAAATCGCAGCAGCTCACCAGATTGAATTTCATGAAACTCTGACTGGATTTAAATATCTTTCCAAGGTGCCAGGCTTGCGATTTGGTTATGAAGAAGCTTTGGGTTATTCCGTAGATCCAAAATCCGTCAACGATAAGGATGGAATAAGCGCTGCCTTGGTGCTTGCCGAAATCGCTGCAACTCGAAAGAAAGCAGGAAGTTCGATAGCTGAGATGTTAGATGAAATTTGGAAAAAATACGGCTTTCATGGAACTCGACAACTATCAATTCGCACCAATCGAATTGAAGAGATTGCATCTGTAATGAAAAAGTTGCGTACTAATTTGCCAAATCGAATTGGTAACTTTACCGTTTCTAAAATTGATGACCTAGCAAATCCTTCGGATGGATTACCTCCGACCGATGGAATTCGGATTTGGCTTGATGGAAAATACCGAGTAATCGTTCGCCCAAGTGGCACCGAGGCGAAACTAAAGTGTTATATCGAAGTGATCGCAGCAGATGCTAGGGCCGCCCAGCCGATTATTGATCAAATTGAACTCGAGTTCCGCTCATTATTAAAGGTAGCGTAGGTCTATGAAAGCGCTGATTGATGGTAGCGAGAGTTCGCTTCGCGCATTCTTAGACAATCTACCCGGCGTAGATAAAGTTGGCGTTGAAAGTAGAGCCGCCATGCTGGGCACAAGAAGCATCAAGACTTCGAGTAAAGCATTTGCGATTGATTTGGCAATCAGCATGATTGATCTGACAACTTTGGAGGGCGCTGACACTCCAGGAAAAGTTAGATCGCTAGCCGCTAAAGCAGTCCGCCCAGATCCTTCGGATATTTCAGTGCCAAGCGTGGGCGCACTCTGTGTTTACAATGACATGGTTGAGATTGCTCGGAAGAATCTTGATGAATTTGGCGGAAGCAAAATCCCAGTTGCCGCGGTTTCAACCGCATTTCCATCGGGTCGCGCTTCGATGACGGTGAAGAAACAAGATACCAAAGATGCGATTGCCGCTGGAGCTAGTGAAATTGATATGGTGATTGATCGTGGCGCATTTCTATCTGGAAGATTGATTGATGTCTTTGATGAGATCCGTGAAATTAAAGAAGTTTGTGGCTCTCAGGTGCATCTGAAAGTTATCTTGGAAACTGGCGAGCTTGCTACTTATGACAATGTAAGGCGCGCCTCGTACCTAGCGATGCTCGCGGGAGCAGATTTCATCAAGACTAGTACCGGAAAAGTCACACCAGCTGCCACACCTGCGGTAGTGCTAATCATGCTCGAGGCGGTGCGCGACTACTACCGAATATCGGGAGCGCAGATTGGGGTAAAGCCAGCGGGCGGTATCAGAACAACTAAGGATGCAATTAAACAATTAGTGCTCGTAAAAGAGACTGCTGGTCTCGATTGGTTAACTCCTAAGTTATTCCGGATTGGCGCTAGCGCCCTCTTAAATGATCTGCTGTTGCAACGAATGAAATTGAAGACTGGCCACTACTCTAGTTCGAATTATGTTACGGTGGATTAGCTATGAACTCCTTTGAGTATGCGCCAGCTCCCGAATCTAAATCAATTGTAAAAATAGCTAAAGAATACGAGCTCTTTATTGGGGGTAAATTCACTGCTTCTCGCTCGAGACAACGCCTTTCCACAATAAATCCAGCAAATGAAGAAGTCTTAAGCAAGGTAGCACTCGCTAATGAAAAAGATATTGACCGTGCTGTGCAAGCTGCTCGGATTGCCTTTACAAAGACTTGGTCAAAAACCAAACCAAAAGAACGTGCCAAATATCTATACCGAATAGCTCGGATACTTCAAGAACGGGCTCGCGAATTTGCAGTTCTAGAATCTTTGGATAACGGAAAGCCAATTCGAGAGAGTCGGGATGTTGATATTCCACTTGCCGCGGCACATTTCTTCTATCACGCCGGCTGGGCTGACAAATTGGAGTTTGCCGGATTTGGCGATCGCCCTAAACCTTATGGCGTTGTCGGCCAGATAATTCCCTGGAACTTTCCACTTTTGATGTTGTCTTGGAAAATCGCACCTGCCTTAGCTACCGGGAATACTGTCGTTCTAAAACCTGCTGAGTCAACACCGTTAACTGCTCTCCTATTTGCCGAAGTCTGTCAGCAAGCAGATCTTCCCGAGGGTGTAGTCAACATAATTACCGGTGACGGTTCAACTGGTGCAGCTCTGGTGAATCATAAAGGCATCGATAAAGTCGCCTTTACTGGTTCAACCGAAGTAGGAAAATCAATAGCACGTGCGATTGCAGAACGTGGCATTCCAGCGACATTGGAGCTCGGCGGAAAAGGTGCCAATGTTGTGTTTGATGATGCTCCAATTGATGAAGCCGTTGAAGGAATCGTAAATGGAATCTTTTTTAATCAAGGCCATGTTTGCTGTGCAGGCTCGCGTTTGTTGTTACAGGAAAACATCGCCGATGAATTTCTGATTCGTTTAAAAGATCGAATGTCTAAGATTCGAGTTGGTGACCCTCTCGATAAAAACACTGATCTAGGAGCCATTAATTCCAGCGTTCAATTAGCAAAGATCCGTGAAATTTCTGAGTCTGGCAACCAAGAAGGAGCAACGCTTTGGAGTGCGCCATGTGAACTTCCTAAAAAAGGTTTCTGGTATCCGCCAACCATTTTTACCGGAGTTACTCAGGCCCATCGGATTGCGCGTGAGGAAATCTTTGGACCGGTGCTCTCAATTCTTACCTTCCGCACACCTCAAGAAGCAATTGAGAAAGCCAATAACACGCCATACGGATTGTCTGCTGGAATATGGACGGATAAAGGATCAAAAATTCTCTGGGCAGCGCAACAGTTAAAAGCTGGTGTGATTTGGGCCAATACCTTTAATAAATTTGATCCAGCCAGCCCATTTGGTGGTTACAAAGAATCGGGCTGGGGGCGTGAAGGTGGTCGCCATGGACTAGCAGCGTATTTAAAGCACCAATCAAGTAACGGAGCTAAATCATGAGACTTGATGTGAAAAAAACTTATAAATTATTTATCGGTGGCGCATTTCCGAGAAGTGAATCGGGACGCTCTTATGAACTGAAGAGCAAGCGCGGTGAATTCATTGCAAATCCCGCGCAAGCCTCCCGCAAAGATTTACGCGATGCCGTTCTCGCAGCCAAGAGCGCTCAGGTTGGGTGGGCGGGCGCCACTGCATTCAATCGTGGTCAGATTCTCTATCGAATTGCCGAGATGCTTGAAGGAAGAACGACGCAATTCGTTGATGAAATCGTGGCAACCACGGGCGTTTCAAATAGCGTTGCAAAACAAGAGGTTAGCGCCGCCATTGATCTCTGGGTCTGGTACGCCGGCTGGTGCGACAAAATTACTTCGGTAAGCGGAAATAACAATCCCATCGCCGGTCCTTATTACAACTTCACTGTCCCGGAGCCGCTTGGGGTAATTGGAATTATTGCGGAAGAAAAAGAATCATTGCTTGGACTAGTCCGGAGTCTGGCGCCGGTAATTGCCGGAGGAAATTCTGTGGTTCTTATTGCCAGCCAGAGTCGACCATTGGCTGCAGTAACGCTTGCCGAAGTACTTGCCACCTCAGATCTACCAGCTGGAGTTGTAAACATCTTGACTGGTTTCAAATCCGAATTAGCACCTTGGTTGGCAAGTCACATGGAAATTGATGGTTTAGATCTCTCCGGGTTTACCGAATCAATTGCCGAGCTCCGAAAGAGTGGCGCCGAGAACCTAAAACGTATTCATGCTTTCGATAACGCAGTTTCCCCAGATCGAATCCTGGCATTTATGGAATTTAAAACTATCTGGCATCCCATCGGGATCTAATCTATTCGCGCCACAACTAGCGGCAAACGCTCTTTGGGTGCGCCGTAAGTAACTGCACCAACTAAAGCTGCGTTAGCTCTCTCGAATCTGGCAGGTTCATCGGTGTGTAACGTGAATAAAGGTGCGCCAGATTTAATGGTTTCACCTGGTTTTGCGTGAATTTCAAGGCCAGCGCCGGCTTGTACTTTTTCACCTTGTCGCTCCCGACCTGCACCTAAACGCCAAGCCGAAATTCCAACTTGGAGCGCATTCATACTTGAGATCACGCCAGTCTCATTGGCCGTGACTACTAACTTTTCGCGTGCGGTTGGAAGTGGCGCATCGGGATCGCCACCTTGGGCGCTCACCATGCGACGCCAATGATCCATCGCACTGCCATCGCGAAGCGCAGTTTCCGGATCTTTTCCGGAGACTCCAGCTGCATCTAACATCTCCCGCGCCAAGATCAAGGTAAGTTCCACAACATCTTTAGGGCCGCCACCTTGTAAAACTTCTATCGATTCCCTTACTTCGAGGGCATTTCCCGCAGTTAAGCCGAGCGGCACATCCATTGCTGTGACTAAGGCGCGCGTTTTCACACCTGCCCGCTTTCCTAAATCCACCATGGTTCTTGCTAATTCTTCAGCTTGTTCTGGGGCAGCCATAAATGCGCCATTTCCAGTCTTTACATCGAGAATTAAAGCGCTAGTACCTTCGGCAATTTTTTTACTCATAATTGAAGATGCAATAAGTGGAATGGCTTGTACCGTGGCTGTTACATCTCTAAGTGCATAAAGTTTCTTATCTGCTGGCGCAAGACCTGTTCCAGCCGCACAGATTACTGCGCCACAATCCTGGAGAACCTGCAACATTTCAGCGTTACTTAATGAGGCGCGCCAACCCGCAATCGCTTCCATCTTGTCGAGAGTTCCACCGGTATGACCAAGTCCTCGGCCAGATAGTTGGGGCACCGCGGCACCACAGGCTGCAACTAACGGCGCAAGTGGCAGAGTAATTTTGTCGCCAACTCCGCCCGTTGAATGCTTATCTACCGTCGGCTTTGCTAGCAATTTCCAATTCATTCGCTCACCGCTATTTATCATGGCGTCGGTCCAACGGGAAATTTCGCGAGAGTTCATACCGTTGAGCAAAATCGCCATGAGCAGCGCAGACATCTGTTCATCGGCAACGATTCCTCGAACATATGCATCAATTACCCAATCAATTTGAGGATCGGTTAATTCATTTCGGTCTCGCTTAGCAGCGATAATTTCTACCGCAGCGAATGGTTCGCTCATTAATTCAGGTCTTTCGGACCAAAGCCCCACGGCAGAATCTCTGTCATATTCTTTGGACCCGCTGGCGTCAGTAGTTCAAGTTTTTCGCCACCATGCTCGAAAAGTAATTGGCGACACCGGCCACATGGTGAGAGTAAATCGCCATTCTTATCGACACATACTGCGGCAACTAATCGACCGCCGCCGCTCATAATAAGTTCTGAAATTAGTGAGCACTCGGCACAAAGAGTTAACCCGTAGCTCGCGTTCTCTACATTGCATCCGCTAATTACTCTGCCATCATCAACTAGCGCGGCAACACCGACCGGAAACTTTGAGTAAGGCGCATAGGCTTTTTTCATAGCAAACTTTGCCGCGCTCTTTAGCGCATCCCAATCAACTGAACTCATCTTGGGAAACCTGCTGCGACGCCACCATCCACTGGAATAACCGAGCCAGTAGTTCTCGAGGATTCATCTGAGAGTAAATAGGCGACGGAGCGCGCCACATCCTCTGATCGAACATGCACCTTTAAGAGATTTCGCTTAGCGTAAAAATCTTCCAACTCTTCTGGCTTCACGCCATGCTCCTTTGCGCGCTGCTCTCGCACTCCACCCTCCCAGAGTTTGCTGTTATCAAAAATTGCATCTGGATTTAGCGCATTGGCACGTACTCCGATGGCGCCACCTTCGAGCGCAGCAATCCGCATTAATTGAATCATCCCGGACTTAGATACGGAATAGCCACCAAAACCCGCGCCAGGTGCGAAGGCATTTTTACTTGCGATGTAAACCAAACTACCGCCCATTCCTTGGGTGCGAAGCGCCCGCATTCCATACTTCGTCAGGAGGAAGGCTGAGGTTAAATTCACTTCCAAACCTTTGCGCCAACTTTCAACGGGTAACTCTTCAATGGAGCCAGCCACTGGAATTCCGGCATTAACTACTAGTCCATCTAGCCCACCAAAATTAGCGATTGTGCTGGCAATGGTTTCTTCGGTAACTCGTGGATCGCTCTGGTCACCAACAATTAGATTAGTTTCTGCAAATTTCCGTTCTCGAATCAGTTTTGCAGTTTCTGCGAGCCCGTTCTCATCTAAATCAGCCAGCGTTAAGTTTGCGCCCAAGCTTGCGAGATAGATTGAGATGCCGCGACCGATACCACTACCCGCACCTGTGACTACATAGATAGCGCCGGAAAGCGGAGCCGGTTTTGGCTTCAATTTCAATTTATAAAGTTCCATCGGCCAATAATCAAAACCGAAGATTTCACTATCTGGTAAGGCGCGTGGCTGCTTAAATGTATCTACAACAATTGCTCCGACTGAGTGGGAGTGAAATGCGATATCGGCGAGCATCTTGGTTTCGCCAGTAGTGGATGCAGCGCCCACCATGCCAAGGCCGGGCACTAAGAAGACTCTTGGGTCGCTACCATGGCTGACACAGCCTTCCGGAAGCAGCTCGCGATTTGCTAGAAAGTAATCGTCATAGCGTTTGCGATAGGCAGTTACGGATTGATCGATAGTCGTAGGAGTTACAACACAACTCCAGGGCCGGATTCGCAACATATGGTCGGCGCTAGAAACGCCAGCCGCGAGAACTTTCGGAAGATCTTCCCGGTCGGCTATTTTGCGAAGGCGCGTATCAACTTTTAAGACTTGCCGCTTCCCTAATTTTCCGCGCAATTTTAAGAGAAACTCTCTTATCTCTTCATCACTCAAATCGTGATGTTTGAATTCTGATTTTGGTGGGTGTTTTAGGGAATCTAAATAACTCTCTGCTTTTGCTACGGCCGCCATCGTTTTTTGATAACAACGGTCGCTATCGTCATCCCAGACAATCAAGCCATGATGGGCGAGAATTACGCCTTCTCGATCTTTTAGTTCACTAACCGATTTGGATAACGCAAAGCCGGGTCTAACCCAATCAACATAGGCAAAGCCATCTCCTAAAGCATCTTGGACCGCGGCTCGGCCTGCTTCATGATTGGTGAGTGCGCAAATTGCATCCGCATGAACATGGTCAATATGTCGCGCCGGCAAGAATGCATGGAGGAGCGTCTCGATAGATGGACGACGGGCAGTTGGATCAACTAGCGCTCGAGTTACATAATCAACCATAGTTTCATCATCTAATTCATTAATTTTGTGAAGGGCAATTAATTCCTCTAGATATAACGCTGGGTAATCCACGGCTTCGCCATATTGCATATCAGCGCCAGAGCCTTTGACCCAAAGTACTGATTGGTTCCGGCCTAAGTGATCGGTGATCTCACCTTTTGCGGAGGTATTTCCCCCGCCATAGACAACCAAGCTCTGGTCTGCGCCAAGTTTCTTTGACCGTGCAACTAGATCTTGTAATTCACTCATAGAGCTTCACCATCTTTCACACGATAAACCCGTTTTTCAGTTACTACCGCGGTTATATATCGAGCGGGAGTCACATCAAATGCTGGGTTGTAAGTTTTAGAGCCAACTGGCGCCACATTAATTTCGGCAAAGGTGGTGACTTCGCGATCGGAACGAAATTCGATTTCAATCTCACTACCTGAATTAATCTTTCGATCGACGGTTGACTCAGGAGCAACTACAAGAAACGGAACTTTGACTTGGTCGGCAGCCACCGCCACGCCTAATGACCCAATTTTATTTGCGCTATCGCCATTTTTTGCGATTCGATCAGCGCCAATTAATACCGCATCAATTAGGCCGGCAAAGAGCGCGCTGGCCGCCGCGCCATCCGGGAGAATTCGATAAGGAATACCGGCTTGGGCTAATTCCCAAGCTGTCAATCTAGAGCCTTGAAGCAGCGGTCGGGTTTCATCTGCAAAAACTTCTTTTAACAAACCTCTTGAATTGAGTTCTTGTATGACTCCCAACGCCGTTCCCCATTCGGTGGTAGCAAGCGCACCAGTGTTGCAGTGGGTAAGGATTCGCAACTTTCGATTTCCCAAAAGTTTGGTCAAGAAATCCGCGCCGATTCGACCCATCTCTCGATTTGCTTTTGCATCTGCGTGCGCCAGGCCTATTGCAAATTCAAGAACTGCAGCCGCACCTTTTTCCATTTTGGCTACTGCTAAATCCACACCCCAGGCGAGATTTACCGCAGTTGGTCGTGCTAGTCGCAACGCGGAAATTTCGCGATTTATTCGATCTTGATTCCATCTTTCTCGGACAGCGCAATTTGCAATCAAAGCCACTCCGAGAGCGCCGGCAACTCCCAGCGCTGGGGCGCCTCGCACCGCAAGTGACTGAATTGCAGAAATTAATTCATCGTTGGTTTTCACATCGAGTTCTACCGCTTTCGTTGGCAGAAGTCGTTGATCCAGCAAGCGGATAAATCCGCCAGCTTCCTCGCGCCAGGCGATGGTTTGCATCCTCGTAGCCTAAACCTTGCCTTGAAGGTTGCGGAACGTTACTTATTCGTGATGAAACACTCATAACTTCTCGCCCGCGCCTTCTATTGGAGCAGAAAACTCTCGGGGATAGGATTCCAGCAGTCAACAAATGGCTCCCCACATTGGTTGATAAATCGATCGATTTACTAGTGAAAACTAGCTAGCAATTCTGCTAGAAACTTTGAGAGGAGATACATGTTAAAGCGTCTTGCGGCAATCGTCGCAGCGTTAAGCCTTTCAGTATTTGGATTGGCTGCCTGCAGCAGCAATTCAGCGACTTCAGAGGCTGATTGCGGTACTGAAAAAGCATTCTGTATTGGTCTCGTTACCGATACTGGCAAAGTTGATGACAAGTCCTTCAACCAGTCCGCATGGGAAGGCGCCCAGCAGGGTGCTGAATCAGTCGGTGGTTTCGCTAAATACGTCGAGACTCTAGATCCAAAAGATTATGCAACCAACATCGCACAGTTTGCGGATAGCGGTTACAACGTAATCATTGGCGTCGGTTTCTTGATGGCTGAAGCAATGACAACAGCTGCTGCAAAATATCCAAACATTAAATTTATTGGTGTCGATCAGTTCCAAGGAACTGCCGTACCAAACTTAACTGGACTAGTTTTCCCTGAAGATAAGGCTGGCTTCCTTGCCGGATATCTCGCGGGACAACTCACGACAAGTGGCAAGACTGGCGCAGTACTCGGAACCGATGTGGTTCCACCAGTTCGTTACTTTGGTGAAGGTTTCCGAAATGGCGTTGCATATGCATCGAATGAACTCGGAAAGAGCTACCCAGCTTCTAAACTCGTGTATCACGCACCTGATAACGCATTCAATGACCCAGCATGGGGCGGCGCAACTGCTAAGCAGATGCTCTCCCAGGGCTTTGATGTGATCTTCGGTGCTGGTGGCAATACCGGTAACGGCGCACTTCTTCAGATCGCGCAAACACCAGGTGCATATTGCATCGGTGTTGATGCTGATCAATGGGGAACGCTTCCAGAATCACAACCTTGCTTGGTCACTTCCGCAATGAAGTTGATCGATAAGGGCGTTGCCGCCTTGGTACAAGCAGCTAAAGATGGATCCATCGCAGGAGGTAACTTCTTCGGTGAGGTTGGCTTAGCTCCGTACCACGACTTTGAGTCCAAGGTCTCCATGGAGATTCAAGACAAGGTCGCAGCACTTACTCCACAGGTTCTAGATGGAACTGTTCCAACTGGAGTAAAGCTCTAAGAAATAATTAAGTAGCAGAATGGGAGGTGCAGATGCACCTCCCATTCCGTTATCCGCGACAAATAACTAGGATTGTTGGAGCATGAAGCGATTACCGTTATCCGGAATAGCGATCCCATTATTATCGGTATTAATTGCGCTCTTCTTCGGTGGCATCATGATTGCCGTACAAGGTATCAATCCGCTCTACGCATACGAAGTTCTCTTTACCAAGGCATTTCTTTCTTTCGATGGAATTGCGGTAACTCTTGCAAAAGCAACCCCGCTAATTTTGAGTGGCTTGGCAGTTGCAATCTGTCTCCGTGCCGGACTCTTTAATATCGGCGCTCAAGGTCAACTAATTTCTGGTGCGCTCGCTTCGGCCTGGGCCGGCTATTACTTCCTGGGTCTACCCGCGCTGGTTCACATTCCGTTGGCGCTACTTTTTGGCGCAACCTTTGGCGCCCTAGTTGCCCTGATAGCTGGCGCTCTTAAAGCGTTCCGCGGTGTCCACGAAGTAATCACCACCATCATGCTAAACAGCATGGTGATTGCGATGGCAGATTACTTAGCGAGTACACCTTTTAAAGAACCAGATCAACCGCTTACTCGAACGCCACCAATCCAAGATTCTGCGCAAATTCCAGATCTATTTGGCATTCCTTTTGGTTTCTTTATCGCAGTAGCTTTCTCAATTTCACTTTGGTGGTTACTTCGTAACACCACAACTGGTTTTCGTATCGAGACCATCGGCAGAAATCGCAATGCTGGTTGGTATGCCGGAATCTCGGTAAAACGCGTGATTATTCTGAGTATGTTGGTGGGAGGCGCAGTCGCCGGTATCGCAGGTGCTATCGAAACTTTAAGCATCACCGGAAGATTTGAACCCGCATTTAATGCCGGCCTTGGTTTTGACGGTATTACCGTGGCGCTGCTTGGGCGCGCCAATCCGCTTGGAGTTATCCCAGCTGCAATCTTGATTGGCGGAATGCGCGCTGCCGGCTCGACAGTTCAGTTCAAAACTGGGGTCTCACCAGAGATTGTTGACTTGTTACTAGCGCTAATTCTCTTCTTTGTGACCGCACCGCTTTTGGCTCGCCTCCTAAAGCGACGTCACGAGGGCGTTGCAGTAACTAGTGGATGGAGCAACTAATGAAAATTCAAGCTCGCTATCCGCTCCTAGCAATTCTGGTAGTTGCCTTCACCTATTTCTATAATCAGAATTCCATCGTTACTACCTCTGTTTCATTCTCCGCAATTCAATTAGCGCTACCCCTTGCGCTCGCCGCGATGGTTGGTGTGATGTGCGAACGAACTGGAATCGTAAATATCGGAATTGAAGGAACTATGTTGATATCAGCTTTCACGGCATTCTTCCTCGGCGCGATCTTGAAAGACACAGTATTAGGTCTACTAATTGGAGTATTCACCGGAGCCATGATGGGCTTATTACTCGCCTTGATGGCAATTTCTTGGAAGATGGACCAGATCATTGCTGGCGTTATCTTAAATATTCTTGCGGCTGGCTTAACTTCATTCTTGTATCGCCAGAACTATTCGATTGCAGGAACTCTCTCTCCGATAAAAATTCCAATCCTCAGCGAGATTCCAGTAGCCGGACCCATACTCTCATTTCATGGTCCCATAACTTATTTCGGAATCTTCTTTATAGTCGCGCTCTGGTTTGCTCTGTATAAGACTTCTTGGGGACTTCGCTCTAGAGCGGTAGGTGAATATCCATCAAGCGCGGATACCGCGGGCGTTTCGGTAATTAAATTGCGCTACATAAATGTAACTATCGCCGGCGCAGTAGGAGGCTTGGCTGGTTCCTATCTTTCACTGGAAGCGGTCGGAATCTTCGAGCGTGGTTTTACCGCCGGAAAAGGTTTCACCGCACTTGCCATCATGATTTTCGGCAGGTGGAATCCACTTGGCGCCTTCGCCGCAGCGCTCTTCTTCGGTCTTGCCCAAGCAGTTACTAGCCAATTGATGATTGATGAAGTTGTGAAAATACCGCAACAGTTCATAAATATGTTGCCATACATTTTGACGATTGTGATTCTTGCAATTTCTGCCGGCAAAGTGAGGCCACCTGCTGCTGAGGGTATTCCATATGAAAAGGAGAAAGCATGACCAATCTCCTTGAAATTGAGAGAGTCAGTAAGAATTTTGGCCCTGTAAAAGCTAATGATGAAATCTCACTTGAGGTTGCTCCCGGAGAAATCGTCGCGCTCCTAGGTGAAAATGGCGCTGGTAAATCCACCCTGGTTAAAGCGGTCTTTGGCTTGGTAAAACCGGATTCTGGAATTATTCGAATAAATGGAAATGTAATCCAACCCGGCGATACCGCCAGCGCTATTGCGAATGGAATCGGCATGGTTCACCAACATTTCCAATTAGTGCCAGTTATGAGCGTTACTGAGAATTTAATTCTTGGAGATGAACCCCGAAAGTATGGCGTTATCCGAATGAGGGAAGCCCGGGAAGAAGCGAGAAATCTCTCTGAAAAATATGGCCTTGAAGTAGATCCGGATGCCATCATTGAAGATCTTCCCGTTGGAATGGCGCAGCGAGTAGAGATCCTCAAAGCGCTGCGCCGCGAAGTTAAATTGCTAATTCTCGATGAACCAACCGCGGTATTAACGCCGCAAGAAACCGATGAGCTTCTAGAAGTGCTAAAGAACCTTGCAAAACGTGGCGTCGGCATTCTCTTTATCACTCACAAGTTACGAGAAGTAATGGCAGTCGCCGACCGAGTTGTGGTTCTACGGAACGGCAAATTAGTTGGAACTACCTCACCAAAAGAAAGTGGTGAATCTCAATTAGCCCAGATGATGGTTGGCCGCGAAGTTGTCTTACGGGTAGAAAAGAGTGAGGCAAAACCGAAAGCGCCGGCGCTGGTTGTCACTGACTTAAGAGTCTTAGATGACCGAAAGTTGGAGGCGGTACGAGGCCTTTCCCTGGAAGTTCGAGCAGGTGAAATTCTTGGCGTTGCCGGAGTTGAAGGTAATGGTCAACGAGAACTTGTAGAAGCAATCTGTGGCATGCGCAATCGAATAAGTGGCACGGTAAGTATTGAAGGCGCTCTGCTACCCAACCTCTCGCCAAAAGCCGCTCATCTATCAGGAATGTCTCATATTCCTGAAGATCGCGAGAAGCATGGGTTGGTTTCTAGTTATTCCATTTCAGATAATTTAATTTTAAATACTTTTGATCAGCCACCTTTCGCCCGAGGGTGGATTCGAAATCATGATGCAATAGCAAAACATGGCGTGGAACTTGTGGAAAGTTTTGATATTCGAACACCATCTGCAGATCTGCCTGCAAGTTCACTGTCTGGCGGAAATAAACAGAAAGCAGTGGTCGCACGTGAGTTAAGTCAGAATATGAAGGTAGTCGTGGCTTCGCAACCAACTCGCGGTGTTGATGTTGGTTCAATTGAATTTATTCACAATCAATTAATTGCGGCGCGCGATAAGGGCGCTGCAATTTTATTGGTTTCGGCTGAATTAGATGAGGTGCTCTCGCTCTCAGATCGAATCGCAGTCATTTACGGTGGCAAGATTGTTGCAAGTTTCGATTCGAAGAGCGCTGACCGCTCACAAATTGGTCGCTTAATGGCAGGTTCGCAAGCTTGAGTTGCAAAATCGCGCTCCTAGCTGGCACCGGTTTTTACGATATTCCAGCCCTCTCCGGAAGCGCTAGAAAGAAAATTGAGACGAACTATGGAGCCGCTGAAATTACCGTCGGCCAATGGCAAGGAGCAGAATTAGTTTTCTTAACTCGCCATGGCAGCGGTCATTCCATCCCACCGCACATGATTAATTACCAAGCCAATATTCGTGCCCTGAAAGATCAAGGCGTTAAAGCTGTGATTGCAATCAATGTGGTTGGCGGCATCGATACTTCATTGGCTCCAGGAGATCTGACCTTAATTGAAGATTTTGTGGACTTTACTTCCGGGCGAACTAATACCTTCTTTGATGGTGAGGAGGGCGTAAGACATATTGATATGACAAATGTTTATTCCAAAACTATTCGAAGTGCGTTAGCAAGTGGCGCCAAGAAGATTGGAGTTCCGCTGCGCGAAGGTGGAATTTATGCTGGATTTAATGGCCCGCGATTTGAAACTCCGGCCGAAATTAGATTTGCCGCGCTAGCCGGAGCCACCGTTGTAGGTATGACAGGTTGCCCAGAAGCGGCCTTGGCGCGGGAATTAGAGATTCCATATGCCGCAATTGCGCTAATTGTTAACCCTGCTGCTGGACTCTTTGATGGAGAAATAAGTGAAGCTGACATCAAGGAAGTTCTAGTACAAGGAAAATCCAAGACTTTGAGTGTTATAGAAGCAGCTCTACCAGAATTGGTTTCGCAATATGCCTGAGTTAGATCTAGCGATCAATAACGCTAGCTATCTAATAACCTGCGATGAATCTGGTTCGATCTTTCCTAATTATTCAATTGGGATTCAAGCTGGAGAAATTGTAGAGATTTCTAAATCGCCGCTTCAAGCGCGCACTATTTTCGATGCGAGCAATAAGCTAATTTCACCAGGCCTGGTAAATACTCACACCCATCTTGCAATGACGCTGCTTCGTGGTTATGCCGAAGGCGTAGACCTACAGGGATTTTTAGAACGAGTTTGGGCAGCTGAAGGCGCAATTATGGATGGCCCGACCGCTGAACTTGGCACAAAACTTGGAGCGCTAGAAGCGCTATTAGGTGGCACCACAACAACTTTAGATATGTATCTTTTCCCAGAAGATACCCATCGCGGTGCGGTTGCTACTGGGTTGCGACATGTTGCCGGTCCAATCTTCTTCGACTTTCCAGGTTTAGATGGAATGGAGTGGCCAGCTCGAATTGATTTTGCCCGAAATTGGCCAGAAATATTGCGCAAAATTGGTGGGGCAAAAGTTCCGGTTTATCTCATGCCACACGCTACTTATACCTGTTCGCCAGAGCACTTGACCGAGATCGCAGAATTAGCAGAAGAAATCGATGCCAGTATCCACATTCATATCTCCGAAAATCTAAAAGAGAATCAAGATGTGGCGGCTCGCTACGAAATGACTCCGACTCAACTATTAATTAAAGCTGGTCTGATGCGGCGACATTGCGTCTATGGACATGGAGTTCATCTAACTCAATCTGATTTGACGGGGATGAAAGGAAAGGCAGCGGTTGCTCATTGCCCAGGAAGTAATCTCAAATTAGCAAGTGGCATCGCAGATATTACGAATTATCGTAACCAGGGAATTACAGTTGGCTTAGGAACCGATGGCTGTTCTTCTAGTAATGATTTAGATATGTGGCCGGTAATGCGAATTGCCGGTTATTTAGTCGCAAATAACAATGGCCCAGAAAAATCCAATCCGGAGAGTATCTTCCGGATGGCAACTATCGAAGGGGCCAGGGCGCTTGGAATGGCAGATTTTATTGGCAGTATTGAGGTTGGAAAACGAGCAGATTTGATAGCAATCGACTTAGAACAACCTCACCTAATTCCGATTCATAACATTTATGCGCAATTAGTTTTTGCGGCAGGAAGGTCTGATGTAAGTGATGTCTTTGTGGATGGTGCCCAAGTGATCGCTGATCGTCGCTCTACCAAGATAGATTTTGCAAAACTCAAGAGCGAAGTATCTGATCGGGTCTCGAAATTATAGAGATGGATAAAGATTCACTTATTGCAGCGCTTTCGCTGCAACCACTGGCCGGAGAAGGTGGACTCTGGAGTCCGATCTATCGAGATAATCAAAGCAATGCCATCAATTACATGATGGTTAATCCAGATTTTTCAGCTTGGCATATTCTTGAAGAATCCGAACTCTGGATCCATGTTGCAGGTGCTCCGGTAAATCTTTATACGATTGAATCCGCAAAACTAATCACAACTCAACTTTCCAGAGAAGTCGGAACTTTCAGTTATCGGGTTAAGCCAAAAACTTGGATGGCAGCGGCGCCAGTTGGTGAGTGGTCGTTGATTATTTGTGCGCTTACCCCACCCTTCTCCCAGATGAAACTTGGCAAACTAGCCCAATTACGAGAAGAATTCCCGGGCCTACAGATTCCGGAGTTATTTCATGAGTGAGCAAGTTTTAATAACAGGGGCTAATGGTCTAATTGGGCGAGTTCTTGTTGAAAAGTATCTGGGAGCCGGATATCAAGTAATTGCTCAAGTTCGAGATACCAATAGTCTTCTTAAAAGAGATAACTTACAGATAGTAGTTTTTGATTTCGCCAAAGATTCCGCAGCGCAACTTTTTTCTAATATTAAGCAATTAGATATTTTGATTAATAACGCAGCAAATCAAGAAGTTTTACCAATTGCAAATCTATCTCGTTCTAAAATAGAAGAAGTTCTTAAAGTAAATGTGATTGCGCCCTTTGAATTATCAGTAGCTGCCAAGGCAGCAGGCGCTACTCGAATTATAAATATCTCATCAGTCGAAGCTGATGTAGCTAAATCTGGCCATGAGATTTACGGCGCTTCAAAGGCCGCCCTGGAATCTCTAACTAAGACGTTAGCGAATGCGCTGGCGCCAACCCGGGTTAATGGAGTTCGCCTTGGATTAATTGGCGATTCAGATTTACCGAAAAGATGGCCGACCGGGGTTACCAGCTGGAATAGTGCAGTTGCCGCGAGTCGCTATGCGACTCCAGAAGAAGTTGCCGACTTTGTCATACAAATAAGCGGTAAAGATTTCTCATATACAACTGGCGCAATCTTTGATTTTGATGGCGGTAAGAGCGCTAGCGCAGGTTGGTAGTTACTCGTACTAAACCAAGTGCGTCATAAGTTCGCTTCAGAGTTTCTGCGGCAACGACGCGAGCTTTAGCGCCACCTTCATCTAAGAGCACTTGGAGCGAGCGCTCGTCTGAAAGCAATTCCTCGGCACGTTTTCGAATTGGCTCAAAGTAACTGGTAACCACATCTGCAACTGCGCTCTTGAAATCACCATAACCTTTTCCAGAAAACTCGGT
>JBJTUU010000029.1:0-17344 GCA_046080845.1 Actinomycetales bacterium
CTCCACAATTGCACTAGTTGACATCGATCCGGCATACATGAATACCGCCACAAATGAGAGTCCCATCGCGATTTCATAAGAGATGACTTGGGCGCTGGAGCGAAGTCCACCAAGGAGTGGGTAGGTAGAACCAGATGACCAACCGGCAAGCACGATTCCATAAACTCCAACCGAGGCCGCCGCAAGAATATAAAGAACTCCGACCGATAGATCGGTTAATTGCATCACCGTCTCTTCACCAAAGAAAATCACTTTGCCAGTCATTGGGATTACTGCAAAGGCGAGAAAACAAGTTGATGCGCTGATAATCGGCGCTAAAACAAAGACCGCTTTATCGGCAGCTTTGGGAATTAAATCTTCCTTTAACGCCAGCTTTACGCCGTCGGCTAAACCTTGAACTAAACCAAATGGGCCGACGCGATTCGGACCAACTCGAAGTTGCATGCGGGCGACGATTCTTCGCTCTCCCCAAATCGCCAGCAAAGTAAGCAAAACACAAAGTACGAAAATCATTAACCCTTTGAGTGCAACAAGCCAGATTGGATCATCGAGCAAGATGCTGGCGTATTCGCTCATGCTTTCACCACCATTACTAGTCCAGTAGCAATACCGAGAGTTGCGATGGCGCGACTCTCAACTGAATTTCGCGGAATCCAAACTGAACTGGTTTCGATATCGCTAATTTGGCAAGGGAGCGTTATTGCACCGTGCTTAGTAGAAACTCGAATCAACTCACCCTCATTAACGCCAAGGCGGGAAGCGCGCTCACTTGAAATAACGGCAACTGATGGGTGGGCAGTCCCTGCCAGGTTGGCTTCACCATCTTGAAGTGAACCAGCATCTAAAAGTAAGCGCCACGAAGCAAGGAGCGCTTCATCTCCAGCGACATTTATCTTTCCAGCCGGCATAGCTTTGAATTCGCTCCGCTTCTCCCAATTTCCAAGAGTTGCAAACTCACTTGCAGCTGCGGCAACGGTGGGAAGGTTGATTGGTGTTTCCATCTGATCGGCCAACATAGAAAGGATTCGAAGATCACTTCGGGTTAAGGAATCTGTAATGGAAGTATCAAATGATCTTGCGCGACCCTCCCAGTTCACAAATGAACCGCTCTTCTCAACTACCGCGGCTACTGGTAACACAACATTTGCAACTTCAGTTAGCGCGCTCTTTCGAATCTCTAGAGAAACTACAAAGGCCTTTTTTAAACCATCATGAAGATGGGCGGAAATATCAAGTGGATCAACGCCGCCAACTAATAACGCTTCAATCTCACCGCTATATAGCCCATCGAGAATCTCCGTGGTATCTCGGCCAATATTTGATGGTAACGATGTAACGCCCCAAGCGGTTTGGATATCAACTCGGGCGCTGGCATCGGTAACTGGCCGGCCACCGGGTAATAGGTTTCCAATTGCGCCGGCTTCGATCGCGCCTCGCTCGCCAGCTCTTCGCGGAATCCAAGCGAGTTTGGCGCCAGTTGATTTCGCCAACTCAGCTGCTGCAGATAATCCGCCCACCGCTTCACAAAGTCGCTCACCAACCAAGATCACGGAGCGATTAGTTAATCTGGAAACTTTGGCAAGCGCGCTTGCTTCATTTCCAGCAGAGCTCTCAATTAGTTTTGCGCCTAATTTCTCACTACCGCGAGTAGCAAATGGTGCAATCGTGGTAACTGAAAGTCCGCGCTTTCTAACTTGTTTAAAGATCCGTAAAAATACAATCGGAGATTCTTCTTCTGGTTCAAAGCCGGCTAAAAGAATTTGATCGGCTCGATCGATATCCTTATATGTAACTTCACTTCCTACTACATAGCTTGCGAGGAATTCCCGCTCCTCTTTACTTGAGATACGAGCTCGGAAATCAATGTCATTTGTACCTAGAGCAACTCGAGCAAACTTGGCATAGCCATAGGCATCTTCCAAAGTTGCTCTACCTCCAACTAATACCGCGCTGCGATTTGCTTCAAGTCCTGCGGCTGCGACTTGAAGCGCTTCTGGCCAAGATGCTTCGTGTAATTCTCCATCGCTACCCCGAACTAACGGCGTTGTGATTCGATCTTTCTGAGTGACATATTTGAATGCCCATCTACCTTTATCGCAATTCCACTCTTCATTTACCGAAGGATCATCACCAGCAAGGCGACGTAGCGTTTTGCCACGACGAACATCGGTTCTCATATCGCAACCTGATGCACAGTGTTCACAAGCAGATGGCGTTGACACTAAATCAAATGGTCGAGCGCGGAATCTATAAGAGGCGCCAGTTAACGCACCCACTGGACATATCTGCACGGTATTTCCAGAGAAATAAGATTCAAATGGTTCTTTCTCATAGATACCGACTTGCTGTAAGGCGCCCCGTTCATTCAAGGTAATAAAGGGATCGCCCGCAATTTGTTCAGAGAATCGCGTACATCTCGCACAGAGAATGCATCGCTCTCGATCTAGCAAAACTTGAGATGAAATATTGATCGGTTTCTCAAAGGTGCGCTTATAACCTTCATAACGAGATTCACCACGCCCATTACTCATAGCTTGGTTTTGCAGTGGACATTCGCCACCTTTATCGCAAACTGGGCAATCCAGTGGGTGATTTATAAGTAATAACTCCATCACTCCTTGTTGCGCTTTATCTGCAACTGGCGATGAAAGTTGGGTATTTACCACCATGCCCGGCTCTACTGGAATTGTGCAAGATGCTTGGGGCTTCGGAAATTTTCTGCCATTTATCTCAATCTCAACTAAACATTGTCGGCATGCTCCGACCGGGTCTAGCAGTGGATGATCACAGAATCTTGGAATTTGAATTCCAAGTCGCTCTGCAGCGCGAATTACTAAAGTTCCCTTGGGAACGGTAACTTCAAAGCCATCGATGGTTAACGTAATCATTTCGGTCTGGGTTGAAATCTCTTGGGTACTCATCGAGTCTCCGCCAAATCAAAGAGCGTTGCTTTAGCCGGATCGAATGGACAGCCACCTTGCTTTAAATGTTCTAGATACTCATCACGGAAATATTTAATCGAAGAAATAATTGGGCTCGCTGCGCCATCTGCTAGAGCACAGAATGAGCGGCCAGCGATGTTGTCACAGAGATCTAACAATTTATCTAGATCTTTAGCTTCACCCTTTCCACTCTCTAAATCCTCAAGTATTTGCACTAACCACCAAGTTCCTTCGCGACATGGCGTGCACTTGCCGCATGATTCATGTTTATAGAACTCAGTCCAACGCAGCACGGCGCGAACCACGCAGACGGTTTCATCAAATATCTGAAGCGCTTTTGTACCAAGCATCGAGCCAGCAGCAGCAACGCCTTCGTAATCCAGTGGGGTATCGAGATGCGCATCGGTAAATAGTGGCGTTGAAGAGCCACCAGGAGTCCAGAATTTCAATTTATGGCCGCTGCGAATTCCGCCGGCCATTTCAATTAACTCACGCAACGTTATACCGAGCGGCGCCTCAAACTGTCCGGGATTTTTCACATGCCCAGAGAGCGAATAGAGCGTAAATCCTTTGCTCTTCTCGGTTCCCATGCCAGTAAACCACGCAACTCCGTTATTGATAATCGCCGGCACTGATGCCACCGATTCCACATTATTTACAACGGTGGGACGGGCATAAAGTCCAGCGATCGCTGGGAATGGTGGGCGTAATCGTGGCTGACCGCGGAAACCTTCAAGTGAATCAAGGAGCGCAGTCTCTTCGCCACAAATATAAGCGCCGGCGCCAACGTGTAGTACCAGCTCTAAATCAAAACCTTTACCGAGAATATTCTTTCCAAGGTAACCAGCCTTGTAAGCATCTTCAATCGCCTGTTGCACTCGTCTAATTACATGAGCAATCTCGCCACGGATATAAATAAAGGCATAGTTTGCGCGAATCGCATAAGAACCAATAATGATTCCCTCGATTAACGAATGTGGGTTGGCCATCAATAGCGGGGTATCTTTACAAGTTCCAGGCTCGGATTCATCGGCGTTAACTACAAAATAATGTTCTTTATTATCACCTTGTGGAATAAAGCCCCACTTCATTCCAGTTGGAAAACCTGCACCGCCGCGACCACGTAACCCGGAATCTTTAACTAATTTAATAACATCATCAGCTGGCATGCCAAGCGCGGTTTCTATCGCTTTATAGCCACCATTTCGCTTATAGCCATCGATAGTGAAGGAATCTTTCTGATCCCAGAATGCGGAAAGTACTGGAGTTAATTTGGTCATCGCTCACCTCGTGAAATCTTCAGACCAAGTAGCGTGGCTTCGCCCGCCGAAACACCTTCGCCGGCCTTGCCATCATTAACTCCCGCAAGTAATTCGGAATTTGCTTTCCAAGTTGGTAACTCATTTGGTCCACGGGTTGGTGGAATTGGTTTTCCAGCGCGACAGGAATCAACTAAATCTTTTGTTGATTGCACCGTCTGGTTATCGTAAAACTCCCAATTAACCATTACTACCGGGGCATAATCACAGGCCGCGTTACATTCAATGTGTTCAACCGAAACTTTTCCATCTTCAGTAACTTCATTATTTTCGATACTGAGATGCTCCTTAATCGCCTCAAATATCGCATCCCCTCCCATCACCGCACAGAGCGTGTTGGTACAAATTCCAACGTGATATTCACCGACGGGTTTGCGTTTATATTGTGTGTAGAACGTTGCTACCGCAGTTACTTCCGCGGTTTCTAAGGAGAGTTTCTTAGCGATTACCTCAATTGATTCGGGTGTGACATAACCATCGCGAGCTTGGGCGAGGTGAAGTAGCGGCATGATTGCCGATCGCGATCTGGGATAGCGCTTAATGATCGAGTCGATCAAGGCATCATCTTTACTTGTTAACGGCATTAGCGGTCCACATCTCCCATTACTGGGTCAATTGAAGCCACTGCAGCAACCACATCCGCAATTAAAGATCCTTCACACATCGCAGAAGTAGATTGCAAATTACTAAATGATGGCGTTCTAAAGTGGACTCGATATGGCCGGGTTCCACCATCGGAAACGATGTGGGCAGATAATTCACCGCGAGGAGATTCAACTGGTGCATAGACCTGGCCAGCTGGCACCCGGAAACCTTCGGTCACAATCTTGAAGTGATGAATTAAAGATTCCATCGAAGTTCCCATAATTTGGCGGATATGGTCGAGTGAATTTCCTAAGCCATCGCCACCTAGTGCAAGTTGAGCCGGCCAGGCAATTTTCTTATCTGCAACCATAACTGGTGCGCCCGCCAATTTATCTAACTTGTCGCAGGCCTGTTCAATGATACGAAGTGATTGTTCTAGCTCCTGCATCCTGATTAAGAATCTTCCATAAACATCACACGTGTCGGTGGTAATTACATCAAATTTGTAATCCTCGTAACCACAATATGGTTCAGTCTTTCTTAAATCCCAAGGCATTCCAGTTGCGCGAAGTACCGGGCCGGTAACACCTAAGGTGATGCAACCCGCAAGATCTAAATAGCCAACATCTTTAGTGCGCTTTAACCAGATTGAATTTCCGACAAGTAATTTCTCATTATCTTTAAAGTTCTTGCGGAGATCTTTTACCAGTTCCCGGATTTTCGGCACGGTATCGACTGGGAGGTCCTGTGCCACGCCACCGGGGCGGATATATGCCATATTCATGCGCAGGCCCGAGACCATCTCGAAGATATCTAGAACTCGCTCGCGTTCCCGGAAAGCAAAGAACATCGGGGTAATCGCTCCAAGTTCAAGTGCTCCGGTACCTAACGCAACCATATGAGATGAGATGCGATTTAGCTCCATCATCAAGACCCGAATTACCGATGCGCGTTCTGGGACTTGATCGGTGATATTTAATAACTTCTCAGTTGCTAAACAATATGCAGTTTCATTAAAGAGTGGCGACAAATAATCCATCCGAGTCACAAAGGTGACGCCTTGGGTCCAAGTTCGATACTCGGTGTTCTTCTCAATTCCGGTATGAAGATAACCAATTCCGCAGCGAAGTTCAGTGATAGTTTCGCCTTCAAGTTCGAGCATTAATCGCAGCACGCCATGGGTGGATGGGTGTTGCGGGCCCATATTTACAACAACGCGTTCCTCTTTCGCGCTTCCAATATCGCGCGCGACATCATCCCAGTCACCGCCAGTTACTGAGTAGATACGACCTTCTGTCGTTTCGCGTGATGATGCAAAGGTACTCATCGATATGACCTTCGTTCATCCGGAGCCGGAACTGTTGCGCCGATGTACTCAACTGGGATTCCACCAAGTGGGTAATCCTTACGTTGCGGATGTCCGGGCCAATCATCTGGCATCAAAATTCGCGTTAGCGCTGGGTGACCGTCGAAAATAATTCCAAACATGTCAAAAGTTTCGCGTTCATGCCAATTATTTCCCGCCCAAACTTCAACTAACGATGGAATATGTGGATCTGAATCCGGAACTGAAACTTCTAAACGTACGCGGCGATTATTGGTCATCGAAAGTAATGGATAAACCGCATGTAGTTCTCTTCCAGAATCTGCTGGATAGTGCACACCATTTACACCAAGACATACTTCAAAGCGAAGTTTGTCTCGCAAAATTCGAGCGACATCTACTAACTTTTCCCGTTTAATATGAAGCGTTAACTCGCCCCGATCCACAATTACTTTTTCAATCGCATCGCTAAATTCTGGGTAAGCCCGCTCTAATTCATCGGCAATATCATCGAGATATGAGCCATACGGGCGCTGCGATGAATTAGCGCCAACTTGTTGTCGCTCTAGCCCGCCGTAACCAGAGGTATCACCAGTTCCAGCAACGCCAAACATTCCTTTTTCGCTCATCACTCACCCTTGCCTTGGAAGACTGGGATTTGATGAGTTGGAAGTGAAGCAAGCGCAGCTTTCTCGACTTCTGCGATTACTTTCTTCCGGTTTACGCCTAACTTCTCATCTTTAATCTGTTCGTGAAGTTTAAGAATTGCATCTAACAACATCTCAGGTCTCGGCGGACAACCGGGAAGATAAATATCAACTGGAATGATGTGATCAACGCCCTGCACAATTGCGTAGTTATTAAACATACCGCCCGAAGATGCACAAGCGCCCATCGAGAGAACCCACTTTGGTTCGGACATCTGGTCATAAATCTGGCGCACTACCGGCGCCATCTTCTGGGAAACTCTGCCGGCCACAATCATTAGATCTGCTTGTCGCGGCGAAGCTCGAAAGACTTCCATGCCAAATCTAGAGACGTCATATTTCTGGGCCGAACCAATCGCCATCATCTCAATGGCGCAACAGGCAAGGCCAAAGGTTGCCGGCCAGAGCGAATTACTTCGCATATATCCCGCTAATTTCTCAACGGTAGTTAATAGAAAACCGGAGGGGAGTTTCTCTTCTAGACCCATTAATCCCACTCCAATCCACCACGGCGCCATACATATGTATATGCAACGAAGACCGTGAGGATAAAAATGACCATCTCGATTAATCCAAAGAGCGCTAATTGATCGTAGGCAACTGCCCATGGATATAAGAAGACAATTTCAATATCAAAAATAATAAAGAGCATCGCGGTTAAGAAATATTTAACCGGAAACCGTCCACCACCTTGGGCTTGTGGACTTGGCTCGATGCCGCATTCGTAGGCATCTAACTTCGCTCGGTTGTAACGCTTTGGTCCAGCGAGAGCGCCGGCGACGACTGAAAAGGCCGCGAATCCGAAGCCGATAGCTCCGATCACGATTATCGGAAGATAGGGATTCATAATCAGGAATCCTAAGCGAGCCCTAGAAAGGGGGCGAAATCAGGAGCCCTTGATACCTGTGTGAACTGCCACAACTCCCCCCGTGAGATTGCGCCATCCGGGGTTCTGCCAGCCACTAGCACTCATTTTTGCCGCTAACGCACCCTGATCTGGCCAGGCGCGGATTGATTCGGCTAGATATACATACGCATCCGGATTTGATGCGGTTCGCTTTGCGATTTTTGGTAATAACTTCATTAAATAGTTCATATAGATTTTTCGAAAGATTGGAAAAATTGGAGTCGAGAATTCAACTATCACTATCCGCCCACCAACTTTAGTAACCCGTAGCGCTTCCCGAAGCGCCTTCTCATAATCATTGGTATTTCGCAGTCCAAATGAAATAGTTGTTACATCAAATTGATTATCTGGAAACGGCAGTTTCAACGCATCTCCTTTTACAAAATTTAAATAAGGACGCCTTTTCTTTCCGACCACCAACATGCCATCTGAAAAATCCATTGAGACAACCTCAGCGCCCGCTTTATATAGCGGTTCACTGGATGAACCAGGACCGGCTGCAATGTCTAAAATCTTCATCCCAGGTTTTGGTTCGATTATCTTCACAACTTTCTTACGCCAAGCTTTAGTACGCCCCAAACTCAATAAATCATTAACCAGATCGTAACGGCGCGCGACCGCATCAAACATTGATGCAACTGCTTCTGGATCTTTACCCAAATCTGCTCGGCTCACGAGCCCATCATTCCGAGCGGTACGCTTACTCCACAACTCGAGAAGAAGGCCGTAAATGCATATTTCCATCACCACTGAATTACTTGGTGAGCATCCGCGCCTTCTTGAAATTAACTCACCGGAATACGGGCAGGAATTCACATCGTGGGTGCGCGGTGGCGACGGTTTAGTAGGGCTTGGTGTCTACAAGCGCCATATAGTTTCTGGCGCAAATCGATTTGCCGATGCTAGGCGTTGGTGGCGCGATGAGATCAGCACCCTTGATATCCATAACAATGTCCACGGCGCTGGCACTGGCCCGGTTCTCTTCACCTCTTTCTCCTTTGATCCGGCCGAAGAATCCGTCTTACTTATCCCAGAAGTAGTTATCGGAAGAAGAAATGGTCGCGCTTGGATAACTTGGGTTGGCGCTAAACCACAGCCTGCGCTCCATAGCATCGCAACTAAATCCGAAGCGCTGAACTTAAGTTGGAGCGGCAGCAATGGTGATGTTTGGCAAGATCGAGTAGCGCGCGCAGTTTCCAAGATAAAAGAAGGTCAAGTAGAAAAGGTAGTTCTCGCTCGCTTTGCTACCGCAACTACAGATAAACCAATCCAGACCCGCAATCTGCTCCGCGAACTCGCTACTGAATATCCATCAACTTGGATCTATTCCAACTCTGGTTTAGTTGGCGCTACCCCGGAACTCTTAGTTCGCCTCAGCAAATCTCTCGTTACTTCTCGTATTCTTGCTGGCACTATCCGCAAAACTGGTGATGACGAACGCGACTTGGCGCTCGCTGGATCACTGGCTCGCTCTTCCAAAGATCTCGAAGAACATGAATACGCAGTCCGCTCGGTTGCTGATGCGCTCGCGCCACTTTGTTCTTCAATGAATGTTCCCGAATCGCCATTTGTATTACATCTTTCTAATGTGATGCACCTTGCCACAGATGTAACCGGAGTTCTAAACGATAGTGCGAGCCCCGCCGATATCTTCGATCTAGTTTCTCGATTACATCCAACCGCTGCGGTTTGCGGCACACCAACTGAACTTGCAAAACGAGCTATCGATGAGATCGAAGGAATTTCGCGCGGTCGTTATGCCGGCCCGATTGGTTGGATTGATGCCCATGGCGATGGTGAATTAGGCATTGCGCTACGTTGTGGCCAAATTTCAACCGACCAACAATCAATCCGGATCTATGCCGGTTGCGGAATTCTTGCCGGCTCTGATCCCGAGCGTGAATACGCTGAATCCCAAGCTAAGTTGTTGCCGATGCGCACTGCCTTAGAGCGACATTGAATATCTAGTTAACGCAGCCTTTAGCGCATCAGCATTTGCTTCGCGGTCTGGCATCTTTGCAATAATTACATGAGTCTTAGGATGGATGCGCTTCAAGGCGATCTGTAGCTCTTTTGCGCTAGTAACGACTTCATTTGATATTCCAAAGCCGCTCACAATTTTGGCTAAATCTTGGTTATGTGGCGTGCCGAAAAGTTTTTCAAAACCAGCTACTCCGCGTTGTGGCAGAGTCGAAAAGATTCCGCCACCGTTGTTATCAACTAACAGGATTGTTAGCGCATCATCGGTTGGATTAGCTAGCGCCGAAATATCATGCAAGAAAGCAAGATCTCCGAGAATTGCAAAGGTTTCATCATGGTGGGTAGCAATCCCAAGCGCAGTTGAGATATTTCCATCTATTCCGGCGAGGCCGCGATTTGCGTAAGTAACAAGATTGGCGCGCGGCGTGGCGAAGGCTTCGAGATCTCGAATCGGACGAGATGATGCAATAAATAGTGCGGTGTCATTCTCTAAATCGGCGGCCACAATCGAGGCGAGCGCGCCCTCAGACCAACTTGGATAATCAACTAGAGCTGCCTTCGCTTTTCTTTCATAACTAGACCAGAGCTGCCACCACGATTCATCGCGAGCGGGCGCAGAAACTTTTGGAATCGAGTGCAAGATTTCATCGGCGCTACGTTCTGTATCGATATAAGAAGTTCGCGGATCAATAACCACGGTTTTCTCGGCTAACTCGATATAAGAGTTGATATTTCTAGAGAGAGTTGTCCGTCCGATCACAATCGCTAAGTCCGCACTTAAATTCTCTCTAGCGGTCTCACTTGAGAGGATGATGGAGGCGTGGGCAATCGCATCTTTAAATCGCAGTGGATCTTCTGAGATAAGTGGTGCGTTTAGCGATCGAGCCAGCGCTTCAATCTCTGACTCAGAGAAGCCAGCGCGGTCATGGCCAACAATCACTATATTTCTAGTGGTCTCACACTTTAAAGTTGAGTTTGCAAGTGGCGTTGGCTTCAAAGTGATTGGGTGAATTCCGGATAACCAATCTTTCTCATCGGTCGGAAGAAGTGGCTCTTCAAACTGTAAATTAATATGAACTGGACCAGTTCCAGAAAGTATCGTAGTTAAATCGATTGGCGCTGCAGTATCAATCGCAGATCTAACGAAGCCGTTAAAGATATCTCGCTGTTCGGTAGTTTGATTAGAACCAGTCTTCCGTAACTTCGCAGGTCTATCTGCGGTAAGTAAGAGTAAATTAATGTTGCTGTGATGGGCCTCTAAGGTTGCGGGTAAATAATTTGCAACCGCGGTGCCACTTGTACAGACAACTGGAACATATTTTTCAGAAGCTTTCGCGATTCCTAGTGCAAAGAAAGCGGCGCCTCGTTCATCGATTCGGACATGTAATCGAATTAAGCCACGAGCCTCGGCTTGATGAAACGCTATTGAAAGCGGGGCATTTCTAGATCCTGGCGACAAAACCACATCTGCAACTCCAAGTTCGATGAGTTGGCGAACTGTGTGGCGCGCTAAGTTCGTAGAGATACTCATCGCGATGCCTCCAAAACTCGATTAATCCGTTCGCGCCACCACTCTAATCTCTCTTGGGGAACTGCGAATCTCGACAACCTCGCTTCATCAATCTCTGGCTTCGCTACTCGAATCGCGCCATCTCTTATCTCATGACGGGCGAGATCTTCCGCAAAGAGTGATCCGGTGGCTAACCCCGAGGCATAAGAAATTTCGGGAAGCGCTGCCGCAAGCCGGAGACCGTGAGTAATTCCGATAGCTGATTCGAGAGCGCTAGAGACTACGACCGGTAATTTGTGGTGAGCCGCAATCGCTAGTGATTTCTTTATCCCACCAAGTGGCGCAACCTTTAAAACCAAAAGATCCGCGGCGCCAGTTAAATCAACTTTTAGCGGGTCGTTGCTTTTCCGCAACGCTTCATCGGCTGCAATTTTTACCGTTAACTTTCGCTTCAATTCCCGCATCTCAGTAATGTTTGCAACTGGCTGTTCCACATACTCAATCTCAGTTACTTCTTCTATCGCTTTGATGTGATCTATCGCTTCGGCCACATTCCACTCGCCATTTACATCGATCCGGATCGAAGCCGCCGGTGCTAGATTTTTTACTCGCTTTATTCGATTTAAATCACTCATTAAGTCGCTACCGACTTTGATTTTAAAAGTTTTCACGCCAGGGTAAGCCGCAACTAACTCTTCTATCTCCTGCTCGTTATCGGTTTCCGGGATAGTGCCATTCACCGCGATCAATTCGCGACGAATCGGAAAGTTAGTTGTTGCCGCTTCAATTGCGCTTTCCAGCCAAGGTTTACATTCCAAATCGCTGTATTCGAGAAATGGTGAGAACTCGGCCCAACCATTAACACCTTGGAAGAGCGCGATCTCGCGTTTAGTAACTCCTCGGAAATTACTTCGCAGCGGTAGTTCAATTACTCGAAGTGAAGCTAGATCCATCTCACGGACGCTTTGGGAACTTACCGAAATCTGGTGGTCGCTTCTCT
Organism: Actinomycetales bacterium; assembly: GCA_046080845.1. Classification (GTDB taxonomy): domain Bacteria; phylum Actinomycetota; class Actinomycetes; order Nanopelagicales; family Nanopelagicaceae; genus MAG-120802. Next base: position 12,275 of record JBJTUU010000029.1, read on the forward strand.
TTAAAAGCATCCCGGCCTTCTTGACCTTCTTCAGTTAAATAGAAAAGTAGCGTGGCATCTCCGGCTAATTGTTGAACTCCAGCAAGGCCATCATCGGCAGCGTTTAACCCAGCTTTAAGTAAGCGAAGTGCCAGTGGTGAATGTCGAAGCATCTCGCGTGCCCAGGATACGGTCTCCGCTTCTAATTCTTTTACCGGAACTACGGTATTTACTAGACCCATCTCAAGCGCTTCAGTTGCATCGTACTGGCGACACATAAACCAGATCTCGCGCGCTTTCTTCTGGCCAACATGTCTTGCTAATAAACCTGCACCATATCCGCCATCGAATGAACCAACCATCGGTCCGGTCTGGCCAAACTTTGCATTATCGGCTGCAATAGTTATGTCACAAACAACATGCAGTACATGGCCACCACCAATTGCCCAGCCTGCGACCATAGCAATTACTGGTTTTGGAGTTCTGCGAATCTGTACCTGGAGATCTAAAACATTTAATCGACCGATGCCTTTCTTTCCAACCGCATCGCTTCCGATATATCCATCATCGCCGCGAACTGAAATATCGCCACCCGAACAGAAGGCTTCACTTCCTTCGCCGGTAAAGATAATTACTCCGACTTTGTCATCGTCGCGTGCCAGGTTAAATGCGTTCTGTAATTCCGCGAGCGTCTCTGGGCGAAATGCATTTCGAACTTCTGGACGATTAATAGTTATCTTCGCCATACCTTCGGCGACCTCATATTTGATATCGGTAAAACCAGCAGCGCCGCTCTGCCAATCCGGAATCTTTCGAGACCCTGGTTCGCGCTTAATTGGTTTGCTCATATGGCATACCCTACGGTGGTTATGGAATCCCTGGTAAGGCGAGAATTACAAGCTATCGATACGAAGTGGTCGACCCCACAATTACTCGATGCCTTATTACGCGCGCTTACCGGAGATGGTCCCGCGTTATCTACCGCGCCGATTGGTGGCACGGTTTCACCCGAAATCGCACTCGTTGTTACCACTTCTGGATCTACTGGTTCTCCAAAATCAGTTGCACTCTCTGCGCGTGCATTAATTGCAAATGCGCGAGCTACTCATGAATTTATCGGCGCGAAAGTTGGAGAGCGGTGGTCACTACTACTTCCAACCAGCCATATTGCAGGTCTAAATATTCTCATCCGCTCAATTGAACTAGGAACCGTTCCAGTTACTGTCGAAAACACTGCGGATTACACCGCAATTGTTCCAACCCAACTCCATCGTGCGTTAACTGGCGATACCAAGTTGCTCAATCACTTAAAAGGCTGTCGCACAATTTTGGTTGGTGGCGCACCGCTAAGTGATGAGTTGCGAAAACTTTCTTCCGCTAAGGGGTTAAATCTAGTTACAACTTATGGCGCTACCGAAACCTCTGGTGGAGTGGTTTACAACGGAACGCCACTTGCTGGCGTCTCAATCTCCATTAGAAACGGCCGAGTGGCGCTTACCGGACCACAACTTGCTAGCGGCTATCTAGAGGGAAATTTCCCAATCGAAGATGGTTGGTTTATCACCTCTGACCTTGGAGAAATTGTTGACGGTAAGTTAATAATCCACGGAAGAGTTGATGACCAGATTATTTCAGGTGGCGAGAAGATCTCACTAAGCGCGGTCGAAACTTTTCTCCAAAGTGAATTTTCTAATCAAGATATCGTCGCGTTTAGCAAAGCCGATCCAGAATGGGGCGAGAAACTCTGTATTGCGACTACTCAAGCGCTCTCCCTCGATGCGGTTTCGCATAAATTGAAGTCGCGATTTGGCAGCCACGTTTCACCAAAAGAAATTCATACCGTTACCGATATTCCATATCTTTCTATCGGAAAACCAGATCGAAAGCGCCTCGCTAATGACTTCGCGTGAGCTCTGGATTGCTGGCGCTCGCCCTAAGACCTTGGTGGCCGCAATTGCACCAGTAATAGTTGGCACTGCCTTGGCTGGTTACGATGCGAAGCTAATAAATTTTCTCCTCGCACTCATCGTCGGCCTTGCGTTACAAATTGGAGTTAATTACGCAAATGATTACTCAGATGGCACAAAAGGCACCGATGATGATCGGGTTGGTCCGATTCGCTTAGTGGGTGCTGGTTTAGCAAAACCAACTGAGGTAAAGCGCGCGGCGCTTATTTCATTTGGCGTTGCAGCGCTCGCCGGATTGATACTGGCATCTCGTACCGATTGGTTTCTCTTAATTATTGGTGGGTTAGCAATCCTGGCGGCCTGGGGCTATACCGGTGGCGCTAAACCTTATGGATATCTGGCTTTAGGTGAAGTTTCAGTATTTATCTTCTTTGGTTTAGTTGCGACCTTAGGTACTTATTACGTTCAAGTCGGTGGAATTTCATTTGAAGTACTAATCGCCGCAATCGCCATGGGTTTCCTAGCTACTGCGATCTTGGTGGTAAATAACCTTCGAGATTTAGAACGGGATGCGAAATCTGGAAAAACGACCTTGGCGGTTAAATTAGGAGCTACTAAAACTCGGGCGCTCTATCGGATTACAATCTTTTTGCCACTACTTCTTGCTTTAACTTTGGCGGTTGAATCTCGCTTTTTCCTAATTTCATTGTTGGCGCTGCCACAACTCTTTCGAGCCAGCCGCGCAATTAATTCTGGTGCGCTGATCGAGCTCTTAGGAAAGACTGGCCAGATTCAAATCACCATTAGCCTGGCGCTCTCGCTCGCATCAATTTTGGCGGCTCGGTAAAATATCGCCATGCTCCGCCTTGCATTTATCGCCGCAATCGTAATTATCGCGCTAACTATTTTTTCCATAATCGATTGCTCACGTACTCCGGAAAGTGCTATCCGAAGTCTTCCGAAGTGGGCCTGGTTGGTAATAATTATCTTGGTTCCCGGAATTGGCGCAGTCGCTTGGATTATTGCCGGTCGCCCACAAGGACCAGGGCGTGGACGACGCAAGAAAAAAATTATTCCGCCAGATGACAATCCGGATTGGTTGAGAAAACTATAAGCCGCTGTAGGTGTGGCGGCCAGTTCCCCAGACATTTATATATACATAATTAAATAAGTAACTTGATCCAGCAAGGAGTGAGAGCCAAGCGGCTTTTCTTCCCTTCCAACCAGCGGTAACGCGCGCATGTAAATAAGCGGCGTAGAGAATCCAGGTAATAAATGCCCAAGTCTCTTTAGGATCCCAACCCCAATACCTACCCCAAGCTGCTTCGGCCCAGATCGCGCCAGCAATAATTGCGAAGGTCCAGAGTGGAAACACTAAAGCAACTAATCGATACGAGAGTTGATCTAGAACTTCTAGCGATGGCAGACGCTTAGCGAACTCGCTTCGCTCTCCAGTTCGCTCCATCCGATCTAACCAGAGATAAGTTGCCGCCACGGTATTTGATAATAAAAAGAGTCCACCAGAAAAGATCGCAGCCGCTACGTGTACCACTAACCAAGTCGACTGTAGCGCTGGCACTAACGGTGCACTGGGACGATATAGCAGTGTGATTGCAGTTCCGAGAATCAACAAAATTAATATTGTGATCGGAAGGCCGAGCCAACGAAGATCGTATTTTCTTCCAATAACTAAATATGCAAGCGCAAAGGTAAGCGCGCCAGTAATTGAGAATTCATACATATTGCCCCACGGAACCCGAGTTGCTGATAAGCCACGAGCGACAACGCCGAGGGCAAGACTTCCGGTTGCAATAATAAAAAATATGGTGGCGACTCGATTGGATCTTTTGGTGGTACTTCGATCTATGCCACCAGGTTTTACCGAAAATGCGGTGGCGAAGGCGTAACCAAAAAAGGAAAAGGCAAAGCTAAAGAGCGCAACGTAAATTAGATCATTAGAGAGATATGCCCAATCGCTACCGGTCATTTCTCCACCATCCTTTTGATTTCATCTGCAACACCAGGTCGATTGCCAAGTTCTGCGATTTCAATCTGCTTTCCAACACTTCTTACATAAATCCGACGTTGCCGAATAAAGAGCGAAGCTAGTAAGCCGACAATGGCAAAGATACTTCCAAATAGCGCGGCTTGCTTTCCGGGATCTTTAACGACCTGCAGATTTACCCAAGGAATTACGCCATTAAATGTGATTGTGCCCACCCCATAGTCATAACTCTCACCAATCGTTAAAGCTTTCAACCCAATCCGTTCCATCTCACTTGTATCGATGCGATAGACCGATTGTGGCACTCCGGAATCCATCTTTAAATCCCCTTGCCATACCGAAATTAACAACCGGGGATCTAGCAGCTCTGGAAATGATGAATATCCGCCTCTGACCTCATCGCGCGCTGCAGTTGGTAGAAATGAACCAACAAAACCGATTTGCGGATCGGCATCGGGGACCTTTATCGCACCGATCGAAGTTAAGTTGGCATCTTGGGGCAAAAATGGAACTGGACCTTCAAATTTAACGTTTCCACTCTTATCTCTAACTATTACTAACGGTGAGAAGCCATTTGCCTGTAGGTAAACCCGGGTATCACCGAAAGTTAGTGGTTGATTTACTTTCACAATCTTCTCTACTGACTCTGCACCTGGTGAATCGGTAACTTTTGTAGTTAATGTGTAATCAAGAGGTTGGCGAGTCTGCGCGTCATATTTCGCATCGAAGTTAGCAGCGGTGATCGTAAAGGCTGGCATCTTCTCTAGGTTAAAGAAGCGACCGGGAGCGAGATTATCGTAGCTAGTTGGCACATTAATAAAACGTTCCCCCACCGTAACTATTGCCTCACCTCTCATCCCGAAGACTGAGCTAGATCCAATTCCGAGTAATAAAACGACTAGTGAGAGATGAAAGAGTAAGTTTCCGGTCTCACGGAGATAACCTTTCTCCGCTGAGATTGAATCTTTAGTTCTAGTTATGCGAAATCGATTTCTCTTTAGCCAAACTTCAGCTCTATCTAGCGAACCGGTAACGACTTGATAATTATCGAGTTGTTTTAAAGATAATGGCGCTGGCCCAGGTTTGCGGAGCGATTCTTTTGCGTAATGAAATGTGCGAGGGAAAACACAACCAATTAGAGAGATAAAAAGCAAGATATAGATCGCGGAAAACCAGGGC
>JBJTUU010000030.1:0-2878 GCA_046080845.1 Actinomycetales bacterium
TCTTTCAAGTACTAAATCAACCAATCCGCCATCTTTCCGCATTCCGTTATATAGGTGTGTGACAGTTTTAGCGCCGGCGTTGAAGGCCGCTTCCGCCTCCGGCCGCTCTGCTGTGGTGTGGCCGAGTGATACAACGACACCGTTCTTCGTTAGCTCTTTAATAGCATTAATGGCGCCAGGAAGTTCAGGGGCGAGTGTGATCACTTTGAAATTGGGGATTGTCAACATTTCATTTATTAGTGATTTTTCAGGATTGCGCAATAGTTCTGGAGCATGAACACCGCGCCGGTCATAGGAAAGACAGGGGCCTTCAAAATGGAGGCCAAGGATTCTTGCTTCATCTTCATTTTGTTCTTCGGTGACTTCATTTATCAATCGGGCTGCGCCCTTTAATTTTTCTAAATCACTTGTGATTAAGGAAGCAAGGTAACCTGAAACGCCTTCTTTTTTCAGAGATCTACTAGCCTTATGAATTTCTTCATGATCACGCGCGTTTAAGAAATCAACTCCGGAGTGGCCGTTTACCTGGAGATCAACAAACAAGGAATTTAACTATTCTGGGAAGTGGCAGGCAACAGATCTTATTCCGGAGGTTGCGGTAAGAACTGGAACTTCGCTTGCACATTTATCAGTAGCTTTCCAGCACCGGGTACGGAATACACAGCCACTTGGTGGATTAATTGGGCTAGGGAGATCACCTTCAAGAAGAATTCGTTGTCTGGAACGTTCTGATCTTGGGTCTGGCTTAGGCGCAGCTGAGAGGAGCGCCTTGGTATATGGATGCTTTGGGTGGCTGAAGATTTCTGAAGTTTTGCCAACCTCAACAATTTTTCCAAGGTACATAACCGCAACGCGATCTGAGATGTGGCGAACCACCGAAAGATCATGAGCGATGAAGATAACTCCGATGCCATCCTCGCGACTCAAATCTGCGAGCAAATTGATGACTTGAGCTTGAATAGAAACATCTAGGGCGCTAACTGGCTCGTCGGCCACAATAAATTTCGGTTTTAGTGCAATCGCTCGTGCAATTCCGATTCGCTGTCGCTGCCCGCCGGAAAATTCATGCGGATAACGGTTGTAATGTTCTGGATTTAAGCCCACTCGGGCCATCAGATCCTGAACCGTGCGCTTAACGCCACCTTCCGGTTCGATACCGTTAATTTCGAATGGAGCGGCGAGAATTCGGCCAATAGTCTGGCGCGGATTTAGCGCGGAATAAGGATCTTGGAAAATAATCTGCATCTCTTTCCGGAGCGGCCGCATCTCTTTGCTAGAAAGTTTTGAGATATCTCGACCTTCAAAAATTATCTGGCCATCGGTTGGCTCAATCAGTTTAAGCAAGGTTCGACCTGCAGTCGTTTTGCCACAACCCGACTCCCCTACTAGCCCTAAGGTTTCACCTTTTTTAAGATCAAAATCAATTCCGTCTACGGCCTTTACCAGTTGTTCCGGCCCACTTCTTGTGAAGCCGCGCTTTCGCACCGGGAAATGCTTCTTAAGACCTTTTATTTCAAGGATTGGTGATTGGCTCATTACTTCACCAACAACTTCGTGAAATCGCTCGCTCGAGTGCTCTCATCGATATGGCAGCGAGACTTGTGGGTAGCTCGCGCTCCCGTTAATTCAGGCATCGTGGTGTCACAGAGATTTCCGGAAACCCGTGATTTGAATTCACACCGAGGAGCGAAGGCGCATCCAACTGGAAGATTAATAAGTGATGGTGGTTGGCCCGCAATCGCATGCAATTTCGTGGAATTACCTTCATCGTGGCGCGGAATCGAATTCAACAAACCAAGGGTGTATGGAGCGAGCGGCTTATAGAAGATGTCGTCGACTTCACCAGTTTCCACAATTCTTCCCGCGTACATAACGTTTACCCGGTCTGCTACTTGAGCGACAACTCCAAGATCGTGCGTAATTAGAAGAATTCCCATATTCATTTTCTTCTGGAGGTCTGCAAGTAAGGTAAGAATTTGGGCTTGAACCGTTACATCAAGAGCTGTGGTTGGTTCATCTGCAATCAAAATCTTAGGCTCATTCATCAATGCCATCGCAATCATTACGCGTTGGCGCATACCGCACGAGAATTGATGTGGGAAGTCAAAGACGCGTTTGGATGCTTGCGGAATTCCGACCAATTCCAGCATCGAGATCGCTTTATCAAGCGCTGCTTTATTTGCTTTTGGATGGTGGGCCAGATAAGCCTCGGTGAGTTGATCGCTAATTTTAAAATATGGATGAAGTGAGGACATTGGATCTTGGAAGATCATGGAAACCACTCGACCTCGTATGTCACGAGTAGTCGAAGGGTCGGCGGAAGCGATATCAATCTCGCGCTCACCATCTTGTACTTTGATTGAGCCGGAAAGTTTGGTTCTTCCTCGATTATGGAGATCCATTACCGCCAAGCTAGTTACCGTCTTTCCAGAACCTGATTCCCCAACAATCGCAACAGTCTCACCTGCGCTAAGAGAGAGTGATACGCCATCTACCGCCTTGACTAGGCCGTCTTCAGTTTCGAATGAGACGTGTAAGTCATCAATTCTTAGTAGTTCCTTCATTGCACTCGGACTCTCGGATCAAGTACCGCATACAACATATCGACCAGCAAGTTCATAACGATTACTACTGTTGCTGCCAAAATTGTTGTGGCCACAATTACCGATAAATCAAATTCATAAGTTGATCGAAGCGTGAGTCGACCCAATCCTGGAAGATTGAAAATTGTTTCGGTAATGATGGCGCCACCGATTAAACCTGCAAAGTCCAAGCCAGCTAATGTCGTAATTGGTGCAAGGACGGCTCGTAGCGTGTGCTTAAAGAGAATCCGTCGCTCACTTAAACCCTTAGCTCTAGCCGTACGAATGTAATCCTC
>JBJTUU010000031.1:0-3074 GCA_046080845.1 Actinomycetales bacterium
ATTAACACCATCGATAACTCGATTAGCGCTCTCAAATGTAACTTTCATTCCGGTTAGCGCACTAGAAGGCGATAATGTAACTTTCAAATCAAACCGCGTCTCTTGGTATCGCGGCAATTCTGTCTTGGAAGAAATCCAAGACTGGCGCGACCAGAGCGCTGATACAGACCACGCCCGCCTTGCTGTTCAACTAATAAATCGCGCCGATAATTTTCGCGGTGTTTCCGGCACTGTCTCACAAGGAAGTTTTAAAGTGGGCGAAGAAGTCACAGTTTTGCCGAGTGAAAGAAAGGCAAAGCTTGCCCGGATTGTCACTTTTGCCGGCGATCGAAAAGTAGCAGAGGCCGGCGAAGCCATAACTATGGTGCTGGAACCAGATATCGATGTGACCCGCGGGGATTGCATTGAGTTGGCCAATCTCTACACCCAGCCAGCTGATCGCTTTGCCGCAAATTTAGTTTGGATTGAAGAGGAAGAGTTAATTTCAAGTCGCTCATATTACTTAGTTAATGCTTCCGGAATGGTCCCCGCAACAATTACCAATATTAAATATCGACTTGATATTTTGGATGGCAGCCACCAATCCGCTAGCACCCTTTCCATGAATGAGATTGGTTTTGTTGAAATTGCTACGGATGCTCCAATACCTTTAACAACTTACATTGATAATCGAAACTCGGGAAACTTTGTTTTAGTTGACCGAGTTACTTTTAATACAGTTGGTGCTGGCATGGTTGTACATACACTTCGTCGTGCCACCAATATCACTAAACATGATTATGAAGTAAATAAGCCAGCTCGCTCAAAACAGAAGAGTCAAAGTGCGAAGTTAATCTGGCTAACCGGTTTATCTGGATCTGGAAAATCCACAATTGCAAATGCTCTTGAAAAACGTCTGTTTGCTAGCGGTCTACACAGCTATGTTCTTGATGGCGATAACTTGCGACTTGGTTTAAATAAAGATCTCGGCTTCACAAAAGAAGATCGGGCTGAAAATGTAAGACGGGTTGCGGAAGTCGGTAAGTTAATGGTTGATGCTGGATTAGTTGTTGTAGTTGCTTTGGTTAGCCCCTTCAAAGTCGATCGCGATCATGCCCGCGAACTTTTTGACGTAGGTGAATTCATTGAAGTTTGGGTAAAAACACCAGCAGAAGTCTGTGCCCAACGAGATCCAAAAGGCCTATATAAGAAGGCAAAATCGGGAGCTTTGCCCAATCTCACAGGGGTCGGTCAAGATTATGAACCACCAACTAACGCAGAATTAGTGCTGGATGGAACGGAGGATGTTGCGATCAATGTTGAGAAGTTGATCAAGACTATTTTGTGAACTGGCTCTTCTTTGCCCTCGCTGGCTCAATTGCACAATTAATTGATGGCACCCTTGGCATGGGATTCGGATTAACCAGCTCGACACTTCTTCTTACTCTGGGAACTTCTGCTGCGGTCGCATCTGCGGCAGTTCACGCAGCTGAGATTGGGACAACTTTCGCATCTGGTGTTTCACACTGGCATCGCGAAAATGTTGATTATGAAATTCTTAAGAAATTAGCGATTCCTGGCGGGATCGGCGCATTTGCCGGAGCCACCTTCTTATCTTCGATAAATCTTTCTGGTGGAAAGATATTTATCTCAACTCTCCTATTACTACTCGGCTTTGTGCTTCTATATCGCAATATTTTTCAATCCAGTATCAAAGTAAACCTGACCGAAATTTCTAATCCTCGCTATCTAACCTTTCTTGGTGCTACCGGCGGATTTATCGACGCATCGGGTGGTGGAGGCTGGGGACCAGTTGTTACACCAACATTGATGGCGACTACCGAACATGAACCAAGAAAAATTATTGGAACTGTGAGCGCCTCTGAATTTATTGTGGCGGTCTGCGCCAGTATTGGATTTCTCGTAAACCTTTCCCGTATTGATATGGATTGGCAGGCCGTAGGTGGTCTGGCACTTGGTGGAATGTTGATGGCTCCAATTGCTGCTAAATTAGTCTCAGTTGTGCCGCGTCGCCCACTTGGTATTGCGATTGCTGTCGCGATTATCTTAATTAATGGTTATCGACTAATTACTGCGTAACTTCAGGGTTAGCTTCCATTTTTCTTAAAATTGCTATTCGCTCTTGTATTGGTGGGTGGGTAGCAAATAACTTCGAAGCTGCAGATGCATCAAGCGGCGATTCAATATACATATGCGCCACCGCGCTGGAGCGCGCTTGAACTACAGTGGCATCTCGAGCTAAAACTTCAAGCGCAGCACGAAGTCCAGCTGGATTTCTAGTGAAGGCAACTGCAGTGGCGTCTGCGAGAGACTCTCGCTTTCGCGAAACTGCTGCTTTTAACATCGTTGCTGCAATTGGTGCGAGAATCAACGGAATTATTGCGAGAAATATCGGCATTTGATTTCCATTGTGGTCACGATTTCGGCCACCACCAAACCAGAGCATCCTCATCAAGATATCTGAAATTAAAGCAACAATTCCGGCAGTTGTTGCAGCAACTGCTGAAACTAAGGTATCCCGGTTAGCGACGTGGGCCATTTCATGAGCAACTACTCCTTGGAGTTCGTCCCGATCCATCGCATCTAACAACCCAGTCGTGAATGCAATTAGCGCGTGATTCGGATCTCGACCGGTTGCAAATGCATTTGGAGCGGGATCATTCACAATTGCTACTTTTGGCATCGGAAGTCCTGATGCAATACAAACTTCGTTTACCAAGTTAAATAACTTGGGGTTATCTGATTCTTGAATTACTTGAGCTCGGGTCATCTTCAAAACTAATTTGTCGGATGCGAAGTATGAACCCCAGACCGAAACTAGAGAAATTAATACGGCCAGCGGAATCACGCCAGCGCCAGAACCACCAAAGTTGGAGATTGCGATATATGCAATAAACCAAACGAGTATTCCCATAAAAAATAGGAGAAAGAAGGTTTTCCTTCGATTCGCGCTCTGTAGCGCGCGGAAGTTAGCCATCGTTAGAACTTAACGTTAGGAGCGTTACGAATAGTTGGATCATCAACTTCGTAGAACTCGCGCGCTCCCACCTTTGCTAAGCCAACAAAGAAACTAG
>JBJTUU010000032.1:0-65496 GCA_046080845.1 Actinomycetales bacterium
AATTGAACTTGCCGCTTCTAAGGTTGGTGCAAAAAAAATTGATTCCATCTTTTTTGGGGGTGGCACACCTTCGCTTATGCCGGCCTTTGAGATTAATCGAGTGATTCACCGAATTGCTGAACTTTTTGACCTGGAAGACGATGCAGAAATAACTCTGGAAGCAAATCCGGATTCGGTTTCTGAGTCGTTTTTGGAATCTATTTATAGCGGTGGTGTGAATCGAATTTCGATGGGTATGCAATCTGCGGTTCCTCATGTACTTAAAACCCTAGATCGGACGCACAAACCAGAGAATGTTTCGAAGAACTGCGAACTTGTGCGAAGTATCGGGTTCAAGCATCTCAGCGTGGATCTAATTTACGGTGCGCCTGGAGAAAGTCTGGCTGATTGGCGAGAAAGTTATGAGGCAGCGCTGCAACTTCCAATCAATCACATAAGCGCTTACGCATTAATCGTAGAAAATGGAACGAAACTAGCGGCACTAATAAAGCGCGGCGAGAAAGAGTTACCACCCGATGATGAAACTGCTGAGAAATATCAGCAATTTGATCTGGCCACTCAGTCAAAAGGATTCGAATGGTATGAGTTAAGCAATTGGGCGTTACCTGGTGGCGCCAGCAAACACAACAAGGCGTATTGGGAAGGTAAGTCTTGGTGGGGTGTTGGTCCTGGAGCTCATTCGTATTTAAATGGCCGCAGATGGTGGAATGTTAAACATCCAGTCAAATATCAAGAGCTAATCCATAACGGCTTATCTCCTGAGCAGGCTGGGGAATCTTTAACAGATGAAAATTTGCGAGATGAGTTTGTGATGCTGAAGATTCGAACCCGCGAAGGAATTAAATTGGAAGAATTAGATGCAAAGCAATTAGAGATTGCGGCACAGTTTAAGAATTCCGGCCATATCGATGGCGAGCTATGGCAGGATTCACGCCTCGTCTTGACGGTGCAAGGTCGCTTAATCGCAGATCGAATAGTGCGAGAATTGTTGATGTAGTAACTTCTCGTCCTATGAAAACTGCCAACACGATAGTCGTCTTATTCCTTGCCGTGGTTTTTTTGATAGCCGGACTTTCAAAAGCAAGCGGTAGCTCCGCTGGCCTTTCTGGAACTAGAGATGTCCAGGTTCCAGATGGTCTGGCGAGATTAGTTGGCATCATCGAGACGTTAGCAGCGCTCTCGTTGGTAGTTGGCTTTGCTTTGAAGAACTTAGATTTACAAATTTATGGTCTGGTTACTATCTGGATCACTATGGCTGGCGCAATCTTCTTTCATTTTCGCGCCAATAAAGCAAAGACTGCATTTCCAGCAATGTTGCTACTTCTAATCGCAACCTTGGGAATCGCATCACTCTGAGGCGCCATGGAAACTAGGCAACTCGAAATCTTGCGGGCAATTGTTGAAGAGTACGTTGCCACAGAAGAGCCAGTTGGATCTCGATCAATTGCAGAACGACATGGTTTAGGGATTTCATCTGCAACAATCCGAAATGAAATGGCGGTTTTGGAAGATGCCGGCTTAATTACTCAGCCACACACAAGTGCTGGTCGTATTCCGACGGATAAGGGTTATCGAATCTTTGTAGACAAACTTGCCAAGATAAAACCGCTTTCAACGGCGGAACGCCGTGCTATCGAAACGTTCTTAGAAGGCGCAAATGATTTAGATGATGTTGTGATGCGAACGGTTCGACTGCTTGCCCAAGTGACCAAGCAGGTTGCCGTCGTTCAGTATCCGCTAATAGCTAAATCAAAGGTGCGCCATATTGAATTACTGCTTTTAACGCCGAGACGTTTAATGTTGGTTCTAATTACAAATACCGGGCGAGTAGAGCAGCGAGTCCTGGAATTGCCTTACTCACTTGCAGAAGCTTCTCTAGCTGATCTCAAGAATAAGATGAATAACTTGGTATTTGGCAAGAATATGGCTGACCTGGGAAATTCACTGGAATCATTACTGGATTCGCTATCCCGGGATGAACGAACTTCTGCAGCATTGATAATCTCAAATTTAATTGAAATGTCACTAGAAAAACCAGAAGAGCGAGTCGTATTAGCTGGTACCGCTAACCTGGCAAGGTCCGGTGCTGAAATTTCGAGTGATATCCATGGAGTTCTTGAAACTTTGGAAGAGCAGGTAGTCCTGATTAGACTTTTAAGTGACGCTGGAGATGCGATGCGGGTACGAATTGGCGCAGAACAAGCAGAGAAAAGTTTGAAAACACCGAGCTTAGTGACTATGGGGTATGGAAATGATGGAAATTCTCTCGGCGCACTTGGTGTCTTAGGCCCAACAAGAATGGACTATGCGACATCTATGTCAGCCGTACAAGCTGTGGCACGTTATGTTGGAAGATTCCTAACGGATGGTAAGTGATGTCCGATTTCTACCAGACACTTGGAGTAGATAGAGGCGCCTCTCAAGATGAGATAAAACGCGCCTATCGTAAATTGGCGCGCGAAATGCATCCAGATGTAAATCCAGATCCAAAAGTTCAAGATAGATTTAAAGAAATAACTGCTGCATATGAAGTTCTAAGCGACCCACAAAAGCGTAGTTCTTACGATCGAGGTGGCGATAGTTTTGGCGGTGGCTTCGGCGGATTTAGCGACATCATGGATGCCTTTTTTGGCGGCGGTTCTCCGCGCGGGCCAAGGCCTCGAATGCGCCAAGGACAAGATGCGTTAATTCGAGTAGATATCGACCTTGCAGAGGCCTGCTTTGGTGTAACCAAGAAATTAGCAGTTGAAACGGCAGTTATCTGCACTAAGTGCGGCGGTGATGGATGCGAATCTGGTAGCTCGCCGCGAACTTGCGATATTTGTCGCGGCAGAGGTGAGGTACAGCAAGTAACTCGTTCATTTATCGGCCAAGTCATGACCTCTAGACCTTGTGGAACCTGTCAGGGATTTGGAACTGTAATTTCAAATCCTTGTCGAGAATGTGATGGGGATGGACGCGTTCGCTCTAGAAGAGAACTAGAGGTAAAAATTCCAGCAGGTGTCGATTCGGGCAATCGAATTCAATTAAGTGGACAAGGTGAAGTTGGACCTGGTGGCGGTCCAGCCGGTGACTTGTATGTAGAGATTGAAATTGCTGAGCACGAGTATTTGGTCCGTGACGGAGATCAGCTACATCTGCAATTAAATATCCCAATGACCAGTGCGGCTCTCGGGAGCAAACAGAACGTTGAAACTCTTGATGGCGAAATGACGGTTGAAATCAAACCAGGAACTCAAAGTGGCGATGTAATTCCTATTAAAGGAAAAGGTATGACCAGGCTGCGCGGTGGTGGCCGAGGAGAGTTGTTCGTACATATTAATGTAGAAATTCCAGCGAAACTTTCTAAGCCTGAAGAAGAACTTCTCCGTTCCTTTGCTAAGTTACGAGGAGAAGCGACCCAGGCAAATCAAGTCCGTAAAGGTAGCGAAGGCGGACTCTTCACAAAATTTCGAGACGCACTGCGAGGCCAATAATGTTGCAACTATTCATAGTTAAAAATATTCCGGATCGAGGAGATGTGGTCATTGAGGGCGATGAGGCCCATCATGTCGGTGTTGCTCGAATCAAGGTTGGCGAGAGAGTCTCAGTAACAAATGGCTCAGGCCGTCGCGCCGAAGTCGAAGTTCTCGATATTAATAAGCGAAATGTTGGTTGTCGCATCCTGGAAGTTACAGATGAGCCTCGACCCAAAACTATTTTGACCATAGTTCAGGCACTAACTAAGGGTGATCGAGCACGGGAAACTATCGAATTATTAACAGAAGGCGGCGCTGAAATCATTATTCCCTGGCAAGCTGCAAATTCAATTGGCCAATGGAAAGAAGAAAAAGATGCACTCACAAAATGGAAATCTTGGGCCAAAGAAGCAACTAAACAATCACGAAGAAGTTGGATCCCACAAATCCTAGATCTGCACTCAACTGCTCAACTTAAAACCAGAATTCAAGATAGTGAATTCACCGTGGTTTTTCATGAGGCGAGTCCAAATAAGTTGAGTGAGATATTAGTTGGCACACCTCCTAAAGAAATAACTTTAATTATTGGACCAGAAGGCGGAGTAACTGAGGATGAATTAGCTGGCTTTATATCAGCGGGTGCTCAATCGGCTTTGTTAGGTCAACCGGTCTTTCGCTCGGCACATGCCGGCGTTGCTGCGCTTTCCGCAGTACAAACTGGATTCAAAATCTGGTAGAGATCCGCTATGGAATGTCTTTTTTGCAAGATCGGAGCTGGCGAGATTCCTGCCAACTTAATTTACGAAGATTCTCAGGTAATTGCCTTTTCGGATATTAACCAACAAGCGCCAACCCATTTGTTAATTGTGCCAAGGTCACATTTTGAAAACGCGGCTGAACTAGCGAAACAAGATGCAACTACATTGGCAAAGCTGTTTGAGGTTGCGAGCGAACTAGCCAGCGATGCAGGTCTAAAGGGGTATCGCACAGTTTTCAACACGGGCGCCGATGCCGGACAATCAGTATTTCACGCTCACCTCCATCTTCTAGGTGGACGAGCGCTCGGTTGGCCCCCTGGATAGAATTACTGCAATGGCAAGCGCTCTTATCAAGTTACCGCTAGACATTTCGAGCGTATCCCTAACCGGACCAAATGACTCTTATGTAAGAGCTATTGAGCGGGCATTTCCTGAAGTAGTCCTAACCGTTCGCGGAAATGAAATCTCATTGAAGGGACCAACGGAATCGGTAGCTAGAGTTGAACGACTCGTTGAGAACTTTCTGGCGGTAGTTCGAGCCGGACAACCTTTAAGTGATGACGCAGTTCGCCGATCAATCTCAATGATACTAAGCGATGGCAACGAAACTCCTGCTGAAGTCCTAACCTTAAATATCTTAAGCTCCCGGGGCAAAACTATTCGCCCGAAAACCGTAAATCAGAAGCGTTATGTAGATGCGATTGATAAAAATACAATCACTTTTGGAATTGGTCCTGCTGGTACTGGTAAGACTTATCTAGCAATGGCAAAAGCAGTGCAATCGCTACAAGCAAAACAGATTAATCGCATTATCTTAACTAGACCGGCTGTGGAAGCAGGCGAGCGACTTGGCTTCTTGCCTGGCACGCTCCACGAAAAAATTGATCCGTATCTTCGCCCTTTGTTCGATGCACTTCATGACATGTTAGATCCTGATGCAATTCCAAGGTTGATGTCATCCGGAACTATTGAAGTGGCTCCGCTGGCTTACATGAGAGGTCGTACCCTCAATGATTCATTCATAATTCTTGATGAGGCGCAAAATACTTCACCAGAACAGATGAAAATGTTTCTTACTCGACTTGGCTTTGGATCGAAGATGGTCGTAACTGGCGACATCACCCAGATTGATCTTCCTAGCCACCAAGAATCTGGTCTATCGATTGTCCGCGGCATTCTTGATGGAATACCTGATATTTCATTTATGGAGTTAACTTCTGAGGATGTAGTTAGACACCGACTGGTCAGTGAGATTGTTGATGCTTACGGCCGATTCGATAATCAACTAGATGGAAATCGCGCATCGCGACGAGCCACCAAGCCTCGCTCTTTGCGCAATGAGCGTTAATAGCACTGGTTAGATTTAAATGAATATTGAATTAACCAATCTAACTAATTTTTCTATGGATGAAGAAATACTTAAATCGCTTGCTAACTTTGCACTAAAAAAATTGGGTATCCACCCTGACTCGGAATTGAGCATCTCACTTGTGGATGAAGATGAAATGAGTTCGCTACATATGCGATGGCTAAATGAGTCAGGACCGACTGATGTCTTATCGTTCCCTATGGATGAATTGAAACCAGAATCAGCGGTAAATGGACCCGGAATATTGGGAGATATCGTGCTGTGTCCGAAGTTTGCCGAGGCGCAGGCAAAAAGTGCCGGGCAAACTCTCGAAAAGGAAGTTGAACTTTTGATGGTTCACGGCGTGCTTCATCTTCTCGGCTTTGATCATCGTGAATCGGATGAAAAAACCATCATGTTTTCCCAACAAGATGAGATTCTGAGAGAATGGCGTTCTAGACCATGAATCCTTTGAGTTTCTTATCTGTTTTATTGCTCTTGCTTTTTGCCGGTTTCTTGGCAGGAAGCGAAGCTGCAATAAATTCGGTCTCGCGCGTATATGTAGAAGAGTTGAAGAAATCTTCGAGAAGTGTCACCTGGGTTCGAAAGGTCTTATCCGAACCAGCTCGATATTTAAATGTAATTCTCTTCGTACGTAAAGCAGCTGAACTAAGTGCGACAGTAATCGTGGCGCAAGCCCTCATCGGTAAATTTGAATCATTGAATTTAGCGCTAGCAATTTCAGTGATTACGATGCTGATTCTCTCTTATGTAGTGGTGGGAGTAGGACCTAGAACCCTAGGTAAGCAACGCGCCGGAAGTTGGATTGTTCCGGCAAGCATTTGCGCTGTATTACTGGCAAAAGTGCTCGGACCAATAACCTCACTCTTAATATCAATTGGAAATGCGATCACTCCCGGAAAAGGCTTTAAGAGTGGACCGTTCGCTAACGAAGCCGAGCTACGAGATTTAGTAGATCAAGCTCACGAACGTGGTCTGGTAGAAGAGACAGAACACGAAATGATTCACTCCGTCTTTGAATTGGGAGACACTTTAGTTCGAGAGTTAATGGTGCCGCGAACGGAAATGGTCTGGATTGAAGGTGGTAAAAATCTTCGTCAAGGACTTTCGCTAGCGTTGCGCTCAGGTTTTACGAGAATTCCAGTAATAGGTGAAGGCCTAGATAATATAATTGGAATTGCTTATGTAAAAGATTTAGCCCGCCGAGTGCATGAATATCGAGAGTCAGAAACGCAAGAATTAGTCTCGGCCCACATTCGTCCAGCAACGTTTGTTCCTGAAACAAAAACCGCAGCCGACTTATTGAAGGAGATGCAGCGAGACCAAATTCATTTAGCGATCGTGGTTGATGAATACGGTGGCACAGCTGGCCTAATCACAATCGAAGACATAATCGAAGAAATTGTGGGTGAAATCGCAGATGAATATGATGACGATTTAGAGGAAATTGAATGGCTGATTCCAAATCAGAAAGCCCGCGCATCCGCAAGACTCCATCTAGAGGATCTCGCCGATCATTTGGAATTTGAGTTGGATGAGGAAGAACGTGAAGATGTCGACACTATTGGTGGGTATATGGCAAAGAAACTGGGACGTGTTCCAATTCCTGGAAGTGAGATAACGCTTCATAATTGGAAAATAACGGCAGAACGTCCGGTAGGTAGAAGGCATCGAATTGGAACTGTTCTTGTAGAGAGGTCCAGTGCGAACAACATAGGCTCTATAAATCCAGAGGTTAAGGTTCGCTAATGCGGATTGTTCGATTTACGCCAAATCAAAAAACCTCGTTAGGGAGCGATCCTCAATTTGGCATCCTAGAGAACGAAGACGAGATTCGTCTCATCGCTGGCGATCCGCTTTACTCTGGAATTTCGCCACTCTCAGAAGTAATCAAGAAGGCAGATGTGAAATTACTTGCTCCCGTAATTCCAAGAAGCAAAATTGTCTGCATCGGCAAGAATTATGCGGATCATGCCGCTGAGATGGGTGGCGAAGTTCCGAAAGAACCGATTATCTTTCTAAAACCTAACACGTCCGTGATTGGACCAGATGAAATTATTCGCTGGCCTAGCCAAAGTTCTCGAGTAGATCACGAAGTTGAGTTAGCGGTAGTGATTTCACGAATATGTAAAGATGTCCCAAAGTCGAAGTATGAGGATGTCGTTTTCGGTTACACAGTAGCGAATGACGTTACGGCTCGCGATCTCCAGAAAACAGATGGCCAATGGACGCGAGCGAAGAGCTTTGACACTTTCTGCCCGATTGGGCCTTGGATTGAAACTGAATTTATCCCGGGGAAACAAAAAATTAGCGCAGCTATCGCTGGTGAAATCAAACAATCGGCGCGGCTTGATCAGATGGTTTTCGATGTGCCGACCATAATTTCCTTCGTGACTAGCGTTATGACCTTGCTTCCAGGCGATTTAATTCTTACTGGCACGCCATCAGGAATTGGTCCCTTGACACCAAGCCAAGATGTTACAGTTTCGATTGAAGGAATCGGAGAATTAAAAAACCAAGTGGTGCGTAATGGCTAGCGTGCGCGAAGTTAGAACGCGATTCGCCCCATCGCCAACTGGCGATCTGCATGTCGGAAATATTCGAACCGCGCTATTTGGCTGGGCATATGCCAGACATACGGGTGGGAAATTAATCTTCCGAATTGAAGATACGGATCGAGAACGCGTTACCGATGAATACATTGGTCGTGCTATCGATACTTTGAAATGGCTGGGTTTGAATTGGGATGAAGGTCCGGAGGTTGGTGGACCATTTGGGCCATACCTACAATCGCAGCGTTTAGATATCTATAAACATTGGGCAGAAACTTTCTTAAAGAATGGTGATGCTTACAATTGCTACTGCACTACCGAAGAACTTGAATCTAGAAGAGAGGCGCAACGCGAGAAGAATCAAGCGCCTGGTTATGACGGCAAGTGTCGAGAGATAAGTTCCCAAGATTTAGTCCGATACAAAGGTGAAGGTAGAAAACCAGTCATCAGAATGCGGATGCCGGAAGGCGAAACTCGCTTTGTAGATTTAATTCGTGGCGAGGTTGTCTTTGAACATAAATATGTGCCGGATTTTGTTCTGATGAGAGCCGATGGCTCTCCGTTGTATACCTTGGCGGTAGCAGTTGACGATGTACTTATGAAAATTACTCATGTGCTTCGTGGCGAAGATCTGCTCTCATCTACACCGCGACAGATCCGGGTTTATCAAGCAATGGGTTTGACTGAAGCTGAGTTCCCAGAATTTGCCCATCTACCATTTGTGATGGGTACCGATAACACCAAACTTTCAAAGCGAAATGGTGAAGTTTCAATCGCTTGGTATCGGGAAGAAGGGTTTCTTCCTGAGGCAATCTGTAATTATTTAGCCCTACTCGGTTGGTCACCTGGTGATGATCGTGAAAATATCTCAATGCGGGAGCTTGTAGAACTTTTTACGGTAGAGCGGGTCAACAGTTCACCGGCTCGTTTTGATATGAAGAAATTAGAGGCCATTAATGGCGACAAAATCAGAGCTTTGAGCCCCGAATCGTTTCTCGAACGGGCGCTACCTTTCCTATTGCGCGAGAATGTGATCACGGGAAGCCAGCAGGAAGTTGAACAAGTTGCAAAAGCGCTCCCGATAATCCAGGAGCGAATCGTAAAATTGCGAGAAGTAATCCCAATGCTCGGGTTCTTATTTAAAGACTTAATAGAATTTGATTTAGAGAATAAAGAAAAGATAAGTGAGCCTGACTCCCAGAAAGTTTTACAAAGTGCCTTGAAATCTTTAGCGGCAATTAATACCTGGAACCGTGACGAAATTGAAACTGCGCTACGCCATTCCTTGCTTGATGAACTTGGCTTGAAACCAAGATTGGCATTTGGACCGGTAAGAATTGCAGTTACCGGTAGCCATATCTCGCCACCACTTTTCGAATCAATGGAATTATTAGGTAGAGATCGTTCCTTACAGAGATTACGGGAGGCGATCGGATAGGGAAGTTCGCGCTATCCTTAGCGCTTTGGGGTATGGGGTAATTGGCAGCCCAGCTGATTCTGGTTCAGCTTGTCTAGGTTCGAGTCCTGGTACCCCAGCAGAAAAACTTAATAACGATGGCCCCGTCGTCTAGTGGCCTAGGACTCTGGCTTCTCAAGCCAGCTACGAGGGTTCGAATCCCTTCGGGGCTGCCATCGTGATTACTTCTTTGTTAAGTACTCACTCAATTTTGCAGCAGTTGCAACTACAGCAGCCGCATGTAATCGGCCGGGTTGTCTTCCTAATCTTTCAATTGGTCCGGAAATACTTACTGCCGCGATTACTTTGTTATTTGGCCCTCTAACTGGCGCAGATACTGAAGCTACTCCTGGTTCACGTTCTCCGACGCTCTGGGCCCAACCTCGTCTACGTACCGCAGATAATGCGGCCGCATTGAAACGCGCGTTATTCAACGCTCTATGTAATCGATCTGCATCTTCCCAAGCGAGAAGTACTTGAGCGGCCGAACCCGCTCCCATCGTTAGCGCAGCTCCAACTGGAACTGAATCACGTAGCCCTGAAATTCGCTCAGCGGTAGCGACACAGATTCGCATCTCGCCTTGTCGGCGATACAACTGAGCGCTCTCACCGGTTGCATCTCGTAGCGAAGTAAGTGCAGGGGCGGCAACTGCCAACAGTCGATCTTCACCGGCAGCTGCGGCAAATTCACTATTTCGTGACCCCAAAATAAATCGACCATTTAAATCGCGTGCAACCAGGCGATGGACTTCTAAGGCAACCGCTAAGCGGTGGGCGGTTGGACGCGCAATTTTAGTTGCTTTAACAAGTTCGCCAAGGGAATGTGGGCCAGATTCCAAGACGTTGAGAATTCTTACCGCTTTATCAAGGACGCCGACTCCGCTATTCTTCTTGTCCATAATCTGATAATGCCATCTCACCTAGTGAGAAGTAAAGATAGGCGATTTTTGGTTAGGAGGGCGCGATGGGCAAGACCTTAGCTGAAAAAGTTTGGGACGATCATGTGGTTCGAACTAGTGCTGGCGAACCGGATCTCTTATACATTGATTTGCATCTAATTCATGAGGTAACCAGCCCACAGGCCTTTGACGGACTCCGACTGGCTGGTCGCAAAGTTCGACGCCCTGATCTAACGCTAGCCACCGAAGATCACAACGTTCCAACTCTTGATATCGATAAACCAATCGCCGATCCAGTGTCTAGATTACAAGTAGATACCCTTCGAAAAAACTGTGCTGAATTTGGAATTAGAATTCATTCTCTAGGAGATGTGGAACAGGGAATTGTCCACGTCGTAGGGCCACAACTCGGAATAACGCAACCAGGAATGACAATTGTCTGCGGGGATTCACATACTTCTACCCACGGAGCGTTTGGTGCACTTGCATTTGGAATCGGAACCAGCGAAGTTGAGCATGTACTTGCAACCCAAACCTTGCCATTAAACCGTCCAAAAATGATGGCAATTAATGTTGAAGGTTCATTAAAGCCTGGCGTTACTTCAAAAGACATTATTCTCGCGGTCATCGCAAAGATTTCAACCGGCGGTGGACAAGGTTATATCTTGGAATATCGAGGTAGCGCGATCCGCCAACTTTCTATGGAGGCGCGAATGACAATCTGCAATATGTCGATTGAAGCAGGAGCGCGCGCCGGCTTAATTGCGCCCGATGAAACTACCTTCAACTACATTAAGAATAGACCGCACGCTCCAAAGGGAGCCGACTGGGAAAGCGCAATCGCATATTGGAAAACCTTGCAGAGCGATCCCGATGCAAAATTTGATAAAGAGATTACCCTTAATGCAGATGAACTTTCTCCCTTCGTAACTTGGGGAACGAATCCAGGACAAGGCGTACCTTTAAACGCAGCCGTACCGGTGCCCAGCGAGTTTTCAGATGAGCAGGAACGAGTAGCAGCGGAAAACGCACTTACCTACATGGATTTAAAGGGTGGCACGCCCATGAAATCCATCAAGATTGATACCGTCTTTCTTGGCTCCTGCACTAATGGGCGAATTGAAGATCTACGTTCTGCAGCCGAAATTATCAAAGGTAAACGAGTTGCTGGAAATACCCGGATGTTGGTTGTACCTGGTTCGGCTCGCGTTCGATTACAAGCAGAGGCTGAAGGTCTAGACCAGATCTTTCTAGCAGCTGGAGCCGAATGGCGCAGCGCCGGTTGCTCAATGTGCCTTGGTATGAATCCCGATCAATTGAAGCCAGGAGAGCGTTCGGCATCGACCAGCAATAGAAATTTTGAAGGGCGACAAGGTAAAGGTGGAAGAACCCATCTAGTGAGCCCACTTGTTGCAGCCGCGACCGCAATCAAAGGGACGCTGGCATCGCCGGCGGATCTTTAGCGGATAAATAGAGAGTAATTAAGGAGGAGATATGGAGAAATTCACTTCCCACACTGGCACCGGAGTGCCGCTTCGTAGAAGCAATGTTGATACCGATCAAATAATTCCAGCTGTTTATCTAAAGCGCGTCACCCGTTCTGGCTTTGAAAATGGCCTATTTGCAGCTTGGCGAACTGATCCAGACTTTGTCCTTAATCAAGCTAAATACCAAGGTGGAACAATTCTGGTTGCGGGCGTGGATTTTGGAACCGGCTCATCGCGCGAACACGCGGTCTGGGCGTTACAAAATTACGGCTTTAAAGTTGTTATCTCCTCTCGATTTGCCGATATCTTCCGAGGGAATTCATTAAAGGGCGGCCTACTAACTGTGATTCTGCCGCAATCTGAAGTTGAGGCACTTTGGGAGGTAATTGAATCCGATCCTATGACTTCGATAGAAGTGGATCTGGAAGCTCGTGAGGTTAGATATGCCGGCAAGAAGGTTGCCTTTGAGCTCGATGATTACACCCGTTGGCGCTTAATGGAAGGTTTGGATGATATTGGCTTAACGCTTCGCAACATCGCCGAGGTTGAGAAATTCGAAGGAGTACGTCCAACTTATAAGCCAAAAACGCTGCCAATTCTTAGTTAATACCCTAAACCTCTAATTGAGAGTTTTTCGATTTACCTGGCAAAAACCCTAAGAAATAAGGCTTTTTCATAAATATTGATTTTTGTTTTTTCACGACACACCGAAAAAGATGCGCAAAATAATGGTTTTCCATGCGTAAATTGTGAGCACAGTTAAGCAAACGCTTAACTTTACGCGTAAATAAGGGGATTAAATGAACAAGACCCAGTTCATTGCTTCGTTGTCACCACATTTCAACGGAAGCAAGAAAGAGGCCGCCCACGCAGTTGAGATCGTTTTCGACTCAATCGTGCGAAATATTCAACGTGGCGAAGATGTAACTATCAACGATTTTGGCAAGTTCAAGAAAGTTGATCGCAAAGCACGAAAAGGTCGCAATCCATTTACTGGTGAATCGATCATGATCAAAGCGAGCAAAAAGGTCAGATTCCTTCCAGCTAAGGCGCTTAAGGAAGTTATCTCTGGAGATCGTAAACTTGGACCTGCGCCAAAGCCAGCTCCAGTTGTGAAGCCAGCCGCGAAGAAGGCAGCCAAGAAGGTTGCCAAGAAGGCAGGCAAGGCTAAGAAGGGCAAGAAAAAGGGCAAGCGCTAAGCAAGTTCTTGATAAAGGCCACGCTCATTTAGGCGTGGCCTTTATTTATGCCCTTTAGGCTTCTGCCATGAGTGGCAGAGGAATTACCTATGCACCACCAAAAGGCAAGCCGCTAGGCAGTAACTGGGCCTTCAAAGTCGGCGCCGGAGTATTGCGTCCCATTCTTAATCTAGTTGTAAGAAAAGATTGGCGCGGCGGAGAAAAGCTACCTAAATCAGGCGCGGCAATCGCCGTCTGTAACCATCTCTCATATTTAGATCCATTGACCTTCACACATTTCCTCTACAACAACGGGCGCGCTCCCAGGTATCTCGGTAAAGAAGGAGTTTTTAAAGTTCCACTACTTGGTTGGTTTCTTAAAGCTGCAGGTCAAATTCCAGTGAAGCGAGAATCGAAAGATGCCGTCCTTGGCTTTGAGCATGCCATCGCAGTGTTAAAAGCGGGACACTTATTGGGCGTTTATCCGGAAGGAACGTTAACTCGAGATTCGCAATTGTGGCCGATGCGCGCCAAAACTGGCGTCGCTCGATTGGCGCTACTTACTGGAGTGCCGGTTTATCCTTGCGCCTCATGGGGACCGCAAGAAGTCATACCGCCTTACGGAAAGAAGATTAAATTATTTCCGCGAACCAGAGTTTCGGTAATTATGGGCGATCCGGTTGACTTAAGTAAATGGCAGGGAAGTACCGATCCGGCTGCAATCGAAGCTGCCTCTGATGCCATAATGGATGAGATCACCAAATTATTGGAAGTGCTGCGCGGCGAACCAGCGCCTGCAGTTAGATTTGATCCTAAGAAATCTAATCTGCCGCGTACCGGAAACTTCAAGAGGCAACGATGAAAATTGCGATTCTTGGAACCGGCCAGTGGGGAACCGCGCTTGCCCAAGTCCTCACCGATGCGGGTAACGAGGTAATTATTTGGGGAAGAAACCAAGTCGTAGTTGATGAAATTAATAAACACCACACAAATAACCGATCTCTAGCAGGCGTAGCTTTAGCAGAATCAATTATTGCCACCACAGATATTGAATCAGCATTTGCTGAAGTTGGTGCCATAGTGCTTGCGCTTCCAGCACAATCTCTTCGCGCCAATCTCAATACGTGGCGCGAAATTTTCCCAAAGGGAGTTGTAGTTATCTCCACTCTAAAAGGCGTAGAACTAGGTACGCACCTGCGGATGACTGAGATTGTGCAAGAAATTCTTGAGATTCCCCATGAACAAGTGGCGATTCTTACTGGGCCGAATCTGGCCCGAGAAGTCATTTTGCGCCAGCCAGTGGGAGCGGTGGCGGCGAGTGAATCTCAAGCGCTTGCTGATGCAACCGCTGAACTATTTAGCGCTCCGTACTTTCGGGTCTATACCTCAACTGATGTGATTGGTTGTGAATTAGCCGGAGCTGCCAAAAATGTAATTGCACTTGCAGTTGGAATGTCGATTGGAATGGGTTTTGGTGAAAATACCCAAGCGCTAGTGATAACTCGAGGGCTAAATGAATTAACCCGCTTAGGTATGGCCCGTGGCGCAAAACCTCTGACTTTCGTTGGCTTAGCTGGGGTTGGCGATCTCTTAGCAACTTGTGGTTCTGCGTTATCAAGAAATAGAACTTTTGGCGAAGCATTGGGACGATCTGGCTCGATGGCAAGCGCTGCCGAAAGCGTCTCCTCAACGGTGGAAGGCGTAGCCACCGCAAGTTCGTTGGTGGAGTTAGCTCACTCGGTCGGCGTGGAAGTGCCAATTATGGAAGCGGTCTCGGAAGTAGTAACAAATAAGATGACTCCTACAGAAGCGATCATCCAACTAATGCAGTTACATACCGGGGCGGAGATTGAAGAACAGTGAAGCGCGTTGCGATTATTTGCGGGGGAATTAGTAGCGAACATGAAATTTCCTGCATCTCTGCCGCTGGTGTAATTGAATCAATAGATAAGCAACTCTTCGAACCAATTCTCATTGGAATCAGCAAGGCTGGCGCTTGGATTAAATTATCTGGAGTCTCAGATTTCACGACTGGCGACGCAGGACTGCCATCGGTTCCGGATAGAACTGGAAATCTCAAGATAAACAACCTCGGTATTTTTGATGACTCCGGAAATTCGCTAGCTATCGATGTAGCTTTCCCTCTCTTGCATGGCGCTTATGGCGAAGATGGGACAATTCAAGGTCTCTTCGAATTAGTGGGAATCCCATACGTTGGCTCTGGCGTTTTAGCTTCAGCGGTGGCCATGGATAAGACTTTCGCGAAACCAATCTATGCAGATTTTGGAATGAATGTTGCTGATGGAATTACCGTTAATAAGAAGGATTGGTTAAGTAATAAAGCTCTAGAAGAGGCAAAAATCTCTGCGCTAGGACTTCCACTTTTTGTGAAGCCGGCAAGAAGTGGCTCGAGCCGAGGAACCTCTAAGGTAACGAAAGCTTCGGAGATTGCGGCGGCGATTGAGGCGGCACATCAACATGATCCACGCGCTTTAGTGGAGAGCGCAATCCTCGGAAGAGAAATTGAGTGTGCAGTTCTTGAAGTGAATGGAGTAGCTGAGCCTTCAGTGCTTGGTGAGATAAAAGTTAAACCACCCCATGAGTTCTACGATTTCGCCGCAAAATATCTTGATGGTTCGACTAGCTTTGAAATTCCCGCCGACCTTCCGGAAAACTTAGCCACCCAAATCAGATCCTTGGCCGTTACCGCATTTTCCGCGCTGGGCTGTGAAGGATTGGCTCGAGTCGATTTCTTTCTTACAGATTCCGGAGAAATCATTATCAACGAGTTGAACACCATGCCAGGATTTACCCCGCGCTCGGTTTTTCCGATGCTCTGGCAGGCGACTGGGAAAAGTTATCCTGAGGTAATAACTCAATTAATCAAAAGTGCACTGGCTCGATCTCAAAACGTAGTTCGATAGCGATGCTCGAATCGGAGCTGCTCGAGCAGATTCGAGCACTATTTAGTTCAAGCGATAGTTCCCTAGTCGTTGAAAATGGCGATGATGGGGCGGTATATATCCCAAAAGGAAAACAAGTAGTTACAACTGACGTTGCTGTAGAAACGGTTCATTTTAGATGTGACTGGAGTTCTTATTTCCAGATTGGGCAGAAAATTACTGCAGCAAATCTCGCCGATATTTACGCCATGGGTGGTATCCCAAAGTATCTGCTGGTCGCACTAGTTCTTCCAACTAGACATGTTCATGGAGCGCTGGAATTAGCTAAAGGTATTCTGGATGAAGCGAAAAAAGTTGGCGCGACCGTAATCGGCGGAGATTTAGCTAGAGGAGAAAATCTCTCAATTTCAATAACTGCGATTGGCGAAGTTGAGAAGCCTTTTTTAAGATCTGGCGCAAAAGTGGGAGATCGAATCTTGATCTCAAGTTTGCCTGGTGCGGCCGCCGCGGGACTTGAACTATTAAGTACGGGCGGCGAAATTTCTGGAGATTTAGCAAAATTGGTAGTGAGCGAATACCAAGCTCCAACAATTGAGTATCAAAAATATCAGGGAGCAATTGGCAAATTTAATTCAGCCATTGATACTAGCGATGGCTTATTAAGTGAATGTGCTCATATTTCCAAGGCCAGTAAAGTGAGATTTGAACTTAAATCTGAACTAATCCGTAAGAGTCCACTGCAAAATCTAAATCCAAATAAATACTTTGATTGGATCCTTTACGGCGGAGAAGATCACAAATTGCTTGGAACTTGCGGGGTTACCCTAGAAGGTTTTATCGAGATTGGTAACGTCGTACCAGGAAACGGAGTTTTCTTAGATGGGACTGAGATTTTAACTGAAGGTTTTGAGCACCGCTGGCCCGGTTAGCGAGTTACTTTTCCGGCTTTCAAGCAAGAGGTACATACATTCTTACGCTTGGTGTATCCATTAATTAAAGTCTTCACGCGTTGGATGTTTGGATTCCAACGGCGACGTGTGCGGCGTTTTGAGTGGGAGACATTGTTTCCAAAGCTCGGCCCTTTGCCACAGATATCGCAGACTGATGCCACGGTGAAACTCCTTAACGGCTGGATTGAGAGCGCAAGATTAGCCGGAGACCACTTGAGAACGCCAATCAATGCGAGAAATCCCGAATTTTCCGGTTTTTTCAAAGGCTCTGTTGGAGAATGAAGCATGGTCGATCTCGCTTCGAAAGCCAGCGCAGTGGTGGGTGATCGGACCGCAAAGGTCCTTAACGAAGAGTTGGGAATCGCAACGGTCGAAGATATCTTGCGAAATTATCCGCGTCGATATGTAGCAAGAGGCGAACTCACTGACTTCAACTCGCTAAATGACGGTGATGAAGTAACCATTCTTGCTCGAATCAAGAGTTGCAAAGTAAAACGGATTCCAGGAAGAAAAGGTGGCATTCTGGAAGTCGTTGTCTCTGATGGGAAAGAGAGTCTGCTGCTCACCTTCTTCAATCAAGCCTGGCGTGCCAAGGATCTGGTTGAAGGTAGAGAAGGTTTATTTGCGGGCAAAGTTGGCAGATATAAAAACCAGAGACAATTGGCCCATCCCGACTATTTACTTATTCCTGAGGGTGTTGATGCGCAAGCTGCTGCTGGCGAATTTGCTGGAAAATTTCTCCCGGTCTATCCCGCGACTCGAAAACTTCCTTCTTGGAAAGTTGCCCAATGTGTTTCGTTATCTCTGGCGAGCATCGGAGAGTTAACCGACCCGCTACCGGATGGTTTGCTACGAAAACTTGAGCTACCTAGTCTGGCCGATTCCCTCAAAACTGTGCACCAGCCAGAGAAACTTGAGCAAGCCGCGACCGCAATTTATCGGCTAACTTTCGATGAAGCTCTCACCATGCAACTTTTCTTGTTACTGCGAAAACGTGAGATCAGAGGAAAATCGAAGACTCCATCACAGATAAATGAACCGCTGCTGGCTAGATTCGATACAGCTTTGCCATTTACTCTCACATCAGCGCAACAACGAGTTTGGCGCGAGATTCAAGCAGATTTGATGAGCGACTCTCCGATGTACCGATTGCTACAAGGCGACGTCGGCTCAGGTAAGACAGTGATAGCGCTAAGAGCGATGTTGGCTATAACGGGCGGACAATCAGTCTTAATGGCGCCGACTGAAGTTTTAGCGCAGCAACACCTAAAGAGTTTCCGTCGCATGTTAGGCAAATTGGCGAATCGTGGCGCCCTTGATGGTGAATTAGAGGGCGTACGAGTTGAACTTCTAACTGGCTCAACTAGTGCTGCGGAGCGGAAAGAAATTTTGAGTCTTGCAAGAAGTGGCGAAATCGATATTCTGATCGGAACCCATTCACTACTAAATGAGGAAGTTAAATTTAAGAATTTAGAACTCGTGGTCATTGATGAACAACATCGATTTGGAGTTGAGCAGCGTGATGTCTTGCGAAATAAATCGGAATATCCGCCGCACATCTTGGTTATGACAGCTACCCCGATTCCAAGAACCGTTGCCATGACGGTGTTCGGGGATTTGGATGTGTCGATTTTGGATGAACTTCCGTTGGGCCGCACCCCAATCCAGACCCATGTCGTGAATGCCCAACTCGAACCAAAACTCTTGGAACGTACTTGGGTTCGAATTAAGGAAGAAGTAGCAAACGGCCACCAGGTATATGTTGTTGCTCCAAAAATATCGCCAACTGATGACTCAGACTTCAGCAATTTTGGATTAAGCGCTGCTGAACTTAAGAAAATAAAGAGATTGACCGGTGATGCAGAGCTTGAGTTTTCGGTACCGGCGAATTCAGTAGCAGAGTTATTTCCCAAGCTGAGTGAAGGTTCATTAAAAGGGTTACGGATCGCACCTATACATGGCCGAATGAGCGCTGAGGAAAAAGAGTCAACTATGGGTGGATTTCAAGAAGGCGAGATAGATGTCTTGATATCTACGACCGTAATCGAAGTTGGCGTTGATGTTCCAAATGCTTCGATGATGGTGATTATGGATGCCGATCGATTTGGCGTATCTCAACTGCATCAGTTGCGCGGTCGGGTCGGTCGTGGCAATACGCCAGGGTTATGCATTTTGGTCACCAATACCCCGATAGATTCGCCAGCATTCTCAAGGCTTAAAGCGATTGCGGCAACAACTGATGGTTTTGAATTAAGTCGACTGGATCTGGAGCAGCGCCGCGAAGGCGATGTCCTTGGAAGTGCGCAGTCTGGGGCGACATCTCATCTGCGCTTACTTCGAGTAATCCGAGATGAAGCGCTAATTGTGAAGGCGAGAGAAGTCGCCGAGCAATTGATTCAAGAGGACGCAGAATTATCAAAGTATCCGATACTTGTCCGTGAAGTTGATAAATTGCGCCAAGAAGATCGAGCGTCTTATCTGGAGAAGAAGTAATGAGAATTATTGCTGGCTTGGCTAAGGGGCGAAAACTTATTTCTCCTTCAGATGGAGTCCGGCCTACATCGGATCGAGCCAGAGAAGCTTTGTTTTCAACATTGGAATCTGAATTTGGTTCAATTTCACAACTTAATTTTCTAGATCTTTACTGTGGATCAGGTGCGGTAAGCGCAGAAGCGCTTTCCAGAGGAGCCGCATTCGTACAAGGCGTGGATAGAGATGAGAAAGCAATTACCGTAGCAAAAAATAACCATGAATTACTAAGTAAGATTCAAGGAGTTGGTAAAAGCAGCATCATTCAGATTCCAGTCAAGAGATTTCTAGAGCAAACTGCAAATACCAAATTTGATATAGTTTTTCTGGATCCGCCATATGATTCAACTTCGAGTGAATTAACTGAAGCACTCAATCTCCTTTCAGAAAATGGTTTTTTGAAGAAAGGATCTGTAGTTGCAATTGAGCGAGATTCAAAGAGTAAGCCAATTAATTGGCCGGAAGAACTAAAACCGCTTAAGGAGCGCAAATATGGCGCAGCCACAATCTTCTATGCAGAGGCGTGTTAGCGTTGGCCCATGAGAAAAGCGGTCTGCCCCGGATCATTTGATCCAATAACTAATGGCCATATTGATGTCATCGAGAGGGCCAGCGGTCTATTTGATGAAGTTGTCATTGCAGTCCTCGCAAATTCCTCTAAATCCGGACTCTTTTCAATTGAAGAGAGAATTACGTTAGCCAAAGATGCGGTCTCACATATCTCAAATGTCAAAGTAGATACCTGGAGTGGACTTTTGGTCGATTACTGCAAAGCTAACAAAATAGGTGCCATTGTTAAAGGCTTAAGAGCGGTAAGTGATTTTGACTACGAACTTCAGATGGCGCAGATGAATCTGCAACTCAAAGGCGTTGATACTTTGTTGATGGCAACTAAACCTGCGTACTCTTTTCTTTCCTCCTCGCTGGTTCGAGAAATTGCTCGATATGGCGGGGATGTATCGGCGCTTGTTCCGGCTGGCGTGTTGCGCGAATTGCAAGCTCGCTCTAACCAAGGTATGAAAGGCAACTAATGGAAGCGCTCGAAAAGTTAGAAGCGGCAATCACGATGGTGAAAGAATCGCGAGCCGTTCCGTTATCTGCATCCTGTGTTGTCCATCGAGGAGAATTGCTCGGTGTACTCGATGAGGTATCGAAAGCCCTACCAAATGATTTTGCGAGTGCCAAGAAATTACTCTCCCATCGCGAACAGATAATTGAAGAGGGACGACAAAGCGCAGAACAATTGATTGCACATGCCAGAGAAGAAGTGGCTCGCATGGTGGAGCAGACCTCGATTGTTGCCGCCGCTAGAGATGAAGCGGCTCGGCTAGTTGACCAGGCCCATATCAAGTTAGAACGCGAACGTGAAGAAGTGGATGCATATATTGATTCTCGCCTTGCAACTCTTGAGGTAATTCTCAATAAGACACTCGATGCGGTCAATCGTGGACGAGAGCGGTTAGCCGGAGCTAGCGATAAAGATGTGCTTTCTCAACTATCTGAAGATTAAATGTCGCTCTCGCCATTCAAATTAAATCTCCACGAACTTCCGAGGCGAGCTGGAGATTTCAAAGATTATCGATTGGATTTCTCCGCTCCGGAAAATATTGGAAATCCGATGATTTCCATACCAGCCGGTGCGGGCATCCAAATCGAGCTCCGCGCTGAATCGGTATCGGACGGCATTTTGCTCTCTGGGACTGTTTCCAGTCGTGCTCAAGGGGAATGCGGTCGATGTTTGGATCGGATTGATCAAGCTGTAGATCAGAAATTTCAAGAGTTATTTTTTTATGAGAATAGAGCCGATGCAGATGAAGAGTTCACTATGGAAGGCGATGTTGCGGATTTAGAGATTCCGGTACGCGATGCCGTAATTCTTGCGCTCCCAATAAACCCACTCTGTTCGAGCGAATGTAGAGGTCTGTGCAGTGGTTGTGGCGAGAAATGGGAGAGCTTGCCAGTCGAACATAAACATGAAGCGGTAGATCCGCGTTGGAAGGGGCTATCAGATTGGAAGCCAGACGCTCAATTTGGCAGGTAGCCGCCGCTTAGGTGATAATTCTGCCTTGCAAAATAATAAGTAGACGAAGGAGTCGACTGTGCCATTACCAAAACGAAAGATGTCTCGTTCGCGCACTCGTCATCGTCGAAGTTCTTGGAAGGCGACACCTGCCGCAACCGCTAACTGCAGCAAGTGCCAACAGCCGAAATTGCAGCACACCGCTTGTCCGACTTGCGGCACCTATAAGAATCGCCAAGTTCTAGAGGTTTGATTCTGTCTGAGGCCTTAGCTGAGAAGCTCGGGGTATCGATAAATCCAGAGCAATTAAAACTAGCGCTGACCCATCGCTCCTATGCGTATGAATTCGGTGGCCTACCAACCAATGAACGGCTGGAATTTCTTGGCGATAGCGTGATGGGTTTAATTATTACCGAAGAACTTTACGAAAGATTTCCTGATCTCGACGAATCACAACTTTCTCCGCTGCGGTCTGGTGTTGTAAATATGAGAGCGCTAGCTAATATCGCGCGCAATTTGGACATTGGTCCATCTTTGTTAATTGGTAAAGGTGAAGAATTAACTGGCGGGCGAGATAAGAATTCAATCTTAGCTGATGCTTTCGAGGCGCTCGTGGGTGCAATTTATTTAGATCTGGGTTATGAGGCATGTCGAAAAGTTGTACTGGAACTGATGCGAGATGGAATTGAATCAGCAATCGCTCGCGGCTCCGGAGTTGATGGTAAAACTGCGCTACAAGAAATTGTTGCTGCTGCTGGATGGCAACCGCCTGAGTACCGAGTCACTGAATCAGGACCGGATCACGATAAAAGTTTTGTTGCGATTGCCATAGTAAATGGCGTCTCTTATGACCAGGGTGCCGGAAAGAGTAAACGCGAAGCAGAGCAGGAAGCTGCTCGACTTGCGTACGAGGCGTTATCTAAGAAGATTTAGCCATGCCTGAATTGCCGGAGGTCGAGACAGTTCGGCGCGGATTAGTACATTTTCTTCCCAAACGAAGAATTAACGAAATTCAAGTACTACACCCGCGTGCTAATCGAAAAGGCAGCTTGCCATTAAAGAGCGTAATTGGTTCCAGAATTTTAGAGGTAAATCGTCGCGGCAAGTTCTTATGGTTCACCCTAGATCGATCAGAGGCAATAGTCGGTCACTTAGGGATGAGTGGCCAGATGTTGATTCAGCCGACTAATGCTCCACATTCACCCCATACCCGCGTAATTATTAGATTTTCTGGCGCAAAAGATGAGTTTAGATTTATAGATCAACGGACATTTGGATGGCTTGCTGTCGATGAATTGGTTGAAAGTGAGAATCTTTGGGTGCCAAAATCATGTTCACATATCGCTCCGGACCCATTTGAGCCAAATTTCAATCTAAATTTGGCTCTAGGAAAACTTGCTAGTAGAAAGACTGAGATAAAGCGCGCTCTTTTGAATCAAGAGATTATCAGTGGAATTGGCAATATATATGCGGATGAAGCTCTCTGGCGCTCCAAAATTCATCCAGAGCACAATATCGAACGACTCACAGAAAAAGAGTTACGGCTGGTGATTCAAAATGCCACAAAAGTTATGCGAGATTCGCTGGGGCGCGGCGGAACTAGTTTCGATGATTTATATATTGATGTGAATGGCCAAAGTGGTTTTTTTGCGATATCGCTAAAAGCATATGGTCGTGAAGGGGAACCATGTAAAAGGTGTGGAACTGCTATTCGAAGGATCACATTTGCCAATCGTTCCTCGCATTTTTGTCCGACCTGCCAAAAAGCGCCACGAACTCGGTCAAAACCGGGGAAGAATCGGGTCGGAAATCGCAATCGTAAAGGTAGTTCCCGCTAAGTTATACGCGTGTATTTAAAGAGCATGACCTTGAAGGGCTTTAAGTCCTTTGCTGCTCCGACCACCCTGCGCTTTGAGCCTGGTATCACCTGCATCGTGGGTCCGAACGGTTCGGGTAAGAGCAATGTGGTCGATGGACTTACCTGGGTGATGGGTGAACAAGGTGCCAAAAGCCTTCGTGGCGGAAAGATGGAAGATGTCATCTTTGCGGGAACCTCCGGAAGGGCGCCGCTAGGTCGCGCTGAAGTTTCGGTCACTATTGATAACACGGATGGCGCGCTACCAATCGATTTTACTGAAGTAACAATTTCGAGAACGTTATTTAGAAATGGCCAAAGTGATTATCAAATCAATGGCGAAAGCGTACGACTTTTAGATATTCAAGAGTTATTGAGCGATAGCGGCATTGGACGAGAGATGCACGTAATAGTTGGACAGGGCCAACTTGATGCAATCCTGGTTGCAAATCCGGAGGAACGCCGCGGTTTTATTGAAGAGGCTGCTGGGATCCTCAAGCATCGCAAACGAAAAGAAAAGGCGCTGCGCAAACTCGATTCAATGCAAACTAATATGTCACGCGTTCAGGATCTAACCAATGAGTTACGCCGCCAACTAAGGCCGCTAGGTAAACAAGCAGAAGTGGCAAAGAAAGCTGCGGTTATACAAGCTGAAGTTCGAGACGCTCGGCTCCGGCTATTAGCTGATGATGTCACAAATCTTAAGTCCACTCTCTCGCTAGAAGTAGCCGATGAAACTGCGCTGCGAGAGCGAAGAGCGGAAGTTGAACAGCAATTAGATAGATTACGAAATCGCGAAGTCGAATTAGATCGAATTGCACTTGAAGAGGGGCCACAACTTACGGCAGCCCAAGACAACTACTACAACTTAACGGCGCAACGTGAAAAATTAAGAGGCACCCAGAATCTCGCTTCTGAGCGCGCTCGATTTCTCGCTGAAGAAGTTGAAGAGGCCAGATCAAGCGGACGAGATCCAGAAGTTATGGAGTCCGAAGCTCGCACGCTTCGCCAAGAAGAAACAGTTCTTCGGGAATCAATTGCGAGATCTCAAGAAGAATTAACCGCAGCAAGTAGAAATTTAACTGACCTAGAACATCGACTCAAAGGCGAAGAAGATCGGGTGGCCGCAGCGCTTCGTGCAATCGCAGATCATCGAGAAGGAACTGCACGCCAAGAAGGTCATATAAAAAGTCTGCAATCTGCAATTTCCAGCGCCGCCGCAGAAATCAATCGACTTGAAATGGCACTCACTGATGCTCGGGCTCGGGTAGACAGCGCACGACAAGAATTTGCAGAACTTGAAAACCAAATTGCGGGGCTTGGTGTAAATGAGAAAGGATTAGATGCTGATTTTGAAAAATCAAAGTCGGCACTTGGCGATGCGAAAGCCAAACTTGATAAGAATCAGGAAGCGCTCGTCGAATCTGAGCGGAAGCGGGCGGCGCTTGGAGCCAAAGTTGATGCGCTCCGCCAAGCCACTCTTCATAAAGATGGTAGCGGCGCGTTACTCAATAACGGCCGAGGTATCCAAGTTAGAGGCAGCGTTGCTTCACTCATCAAGGTCGAACCTGGATGGGAGAGTGCGATCACTTCTGCGCTTGGAAATTATGCAGATGCGCTAGTCGTAAATGATGCTGCTAGCGCCATCACTGCGTTAACTTTCTTAAAAGGCGAGAGCGCTGGAAGTGCGGAGTTACTGATTCTAGAAGATAGCCAAGCCGTTAATTTCTCATACCCAGCAGGATTTCTGCCCCTGGTTTCAAAAGTCACAACCACAACGCTAGATTCACTACTTCAGAAATTGTTGGCTGGCTATGTCGCCGCAGACTCACTCTCTGATGCGCAAAGAGTTGTTAGTTCAAATGGCGAGTTAATTGCCGTCACTAAAGATGGCGACTTAATCGGACGGGGCAGAGCCCGTGGCGGCTCAAGTAGCTCAACTTCGCTAATAGAAATAACCACTCTTATTGAGAGAAGTGAAATTGAGCTGAACCAAGTGGTACATGAATGCGAGAGATTAGGGTTTGAGAACTCTTCACTCCAGGGCGATGTGCGGGAAAAACAACGAACATATGACCAGGCGCTGGCTCGTTTAAATGAATCAGATGCTCGAATGGCTGGCCTGGCGGAAGAGATGGCAGCGGCTGGCCAAAATGTTAAGAGTGGGGTAGCTGAAATCGAACGTATCGAAGGTTCGCTGCGTGAAGTAAAACAAAGTATGGATGATGACAAATCTGAATTGGCTATCGCAGAGCGCGAATTTGCATCTGGAGAATTGCCAGATCAACCCGACACAAGTTTGCTGGAAAACTTGCGCGCCTCAGTTGCTACGGCACGAGCTCTTGAAGTAGAAGCTAGATTGGGATTACGTACCATCGAAGAACGTGCAACTGCGATCTCAGAACGCGCCTTGAATCTAGAACAATCTGCGACAGCTGAACGAGAAGCAACCATCCGACAGATATCAAGACGCGAGGCACGCGCCCGAGGCGCGGTAACTGCGCAAGCCGTTGCCGATGCCGCGTATGAAGCACTGATACAGATTGAGAATTCAATTTCGCGAGCAAATCACGAGCGCGCTAGGTTAGAAGGATCCCGCAGCTCGCGCGATGGTGAAATATTGAGTGTACGAGCCCAAATTCGAGATCTGGCGATCGAATTGGAGCAGCTAACTTCAAGCGTTCATCGAGATGAAATTGCCAGGGCTGAACAAAGGTTGAGAATCGAGCAACTTGAAGTTAAAGCGATGGAGGAATTTGGAATTGATGCACAACTATTGATCTCCGAATTTGGCCCACAAAATCAGGTGCCCACATTCATCGAAAATGATCAAGGCGAACTATTACAGGGCGAGCTAATTCCATTCCGGCGAGATCAACAAGAGAAGCGTTTAGCCAGTGCAGAACGATCCCTTGCGCTGCTCGGCAAGATAAATCCGCTAGCTTTGGAAGAATTTTCTTCATTAGAAGAACGCCTAAAGTATCTCGCAGAACAACTTGAGGACCTTAAGAAATCCAAAAAAGATCTGCTCGACATCATTAAAGAGGTTGATGACAAGGTACAACAAATATTTGAAGAGGCGTATCGAGATACCGCCCGCGAATTTGAAAAGATATTTGCCCGACTCTTCCCGGGCGGTGAAGGACGTTTGATTTTGAACGATCCCAGTGATTTATTGAATTCCGGCGTTGATGTGGAAGCCCGTCCACCTGGCAAACGTATTAAACGACTCTCACTTCTCTCTGGTGGTGAGCGTTCGCTAACTGCAGTGGCACTTCTCATCGCAATCTTTAAAGCGCGACCAAGTCCGTTCTACGTGATGGATGAGGTTGAAGCTGCCCTAGATGATGCCAACTTAGGCCGATTGCTAGTTGTATTGGAAGAGTTACGAGCCGCTTCACAATTAATCGTCATCACCCACCAGAAACGAACTATGGAAATAGCTGATTCGCTATATGGTGTCACGATGCGTGGTGATGGAGTTTCTGAAGTTATTTCGCAGCGTCTGCGCGAGGTTGAGACCGAATCGGTCTAACAATGGGAAAGTTTAGTGATTTCTTCTCAAGATTTAGTAGTTCAAAGACAACATCGGCCGATCTCCAATCTTTTCGTGATCTCTTAATCGATGCAGATTTTGGAAGAGTTCTCGCAGATCAAATACTCGAAGAGTCAACAAATGGTAGTTCTGATTTAAGGGGACGAGTCAGTGAAAGTATCTTACGTACCCTAGTTGCCGAGCCGAGAAAATTGAATCTTGCTGAAGCAAGATTAACCACAATTCTTATTATGGGAGTGAATGGCACGGGAAAGACAACAAGTGCGGCGAAAATTGCCGCTTACTTAAGTGAATCCGGAAGAACGGTCGCACTTGCAGCCTGCGACACCTTTCGTGCGGCGGCCGTTGATCAACTAGTTACTTGGGGCAAGCGACTCGGGGTTCCTGTAGTAACTGGCAATTCGAAGGCCGATCCGGCAGCGGTTGCATTTGATGCAGTCGAGCGAGCCAAGCGAGAAACTATCGATGTCTTAATCATTGATACCGCAGGGCGATTACACAACCAAGATAATTTGATGCAGGAATTAAGCAAGATTGAACGGGTGGTCGCAAAAGTCTCGCCAATCGATGAAAAGCTTTTCGTACTCGATGGGACTACCGGGCAAAATGGTGTGGCACAAGCGCTCGCTTTTCGGGATGCCGTGGGTCTGACGGGAATTGTGGTGACAAAATTAGATGGATCGGCCAAGGGTGGAATCGCCTTGGCGGTAGAGCGAGAGCTGCAAGTTCCAGTTAAGTTAATTGGCACAGGAGAGCGCCTCTCTGATCTCGCAGAGTTTGAACCAAAAACCTATCTGGAGAAACTTTTAACATAGCCGTAACTCAGAAAGCGATTTACCGTAACGACTAGGCGGAATGCTCCCTTCAACTCAATGGGGAGTCAGATAAGCCGGTCGGGCTTTTCAATCGGGAGAAACTGATGACCGAAGTTGTATTGAGTGCGGGCGATACCGCATGGGTGTTGGCAAGTTCAGCGCTCGTCCTTCTAATGACGCCAGGTTTGGCGCTTTTCTATGGTGGCATGGTTCGCTCTAAGAGCGTCCTAAATATGATGATGATGTCACTTATTTCGATTGGAATCGTGAGCGTTTTATGGGTCATCTATGGCTTCAAATTAGCTTTTGGCTACGAAGCCGACTCACCTTGGTACGGCGCGCTTTCGCTAAGTGGCCTTGGTGGTTTAGTTAATGAATTGACCAATAATGGCGGAATCTATCCAATTCCACTTTTGGCATTTGCAGTATTTCAATTGATGTTTGCAATCATAACTCCGGCGCTAATTTCTGGAGCTATCGCCGATCGCGCTAAATTTTTCTCCTGGTCAATTTTCGTAGCGTTATGGGTGACCATCGTTTATTTCCCAGTTGCACATTGGGTGTTTGCATTTGGAAATAAGATCGGCGATACCGTAAGCGGGGTTGGCTTCTTAGCTGCCCGCGGGGTCCAGGATTTTGCTGGCGGAACTGCGGTACATATAAATGCCGGAGCGGCTGCGCTTGCGCTAGCGCTTATTCTCGGTAAACGAATTGGTTGGCAGCGAAGTCCGATGCGTCCACATTCACTTCCGTTAGTTTTACTTGGGGCTGCACTACTTTGGTTTGGTTGGTTTGGATTTAATGCGGGATCTGCATTAGGTGCAAATGCGGTTGCTGGTCTGGCATTTATCAACACTCAAGTTGCTACTGCTGGCGCGCTGCTTGGTTGGATCCTGATCGAGAAGTTTCGTGATGGACATTTCACATCATTAGGCGCCGCATCGGGTGTGGTCGCCGGATTGGTGGCAATTACGCCGGCATGTGCATTTGTGGCTCCTTGGGCTGCCGTCGTGATTGGCTTTATTGCAGGAGGTAGTTGCGCGCTAGCTGTGGGTCTTAAATATCGATTTGGTTTTGATGACTC
The DNA here is from genome assembly GCA_046080845.1 of Actinomycetales bacterium. Classification (GTDB taxonomy): domain Bacteria; phylum Actinomycetota; class Actinomycetes; order Nanopelagicales; family Nanopelagicaceae; genus MAG-120802. The sequence goes on from JBJTUU010000032.1 coordinate 28,870, forward strand.
TCTTGATGTCGTCGGCGTACACCTAGTGGGCGGTGTTATCGGAAGTCTGGCAATTGGATTCTTTGGCAGCAGCGCAGTTAATAGCCTTGGGTTAGATGGTCTGTTCTACGGAGGCGGTACCACACTTCTGGCTAAACAAGCGCTGGGAGTTGTAATTGTGATGACCTACTCATTCCTGGCTACTCTGCTAATCGGATTTGCAATTGAAAAGACAATTGGCTTTCGCGTTGAAATCGAGAGTGAGATATCTGGAGTGGACCTCAGCGAACACGCAGAGAGCGCCTACGAAATGGGCGGCATTCTCAAGGGAGGTCGATAAGCATGAAGTTGATAACCGCAATTATTAAGCCCCAGAAATTAGATGAAGTAAAGAGCGCGCTCCGTGAAATTGGAGTTCGCGGAATCACAGTCTCTGAAGTTTCTGGCGTGGGCAGACAAGGTGGCCATGTCGAGACCTACCGAGGTGCCGAATATCCAATTGATCTAATACAGAAAATTCGTTTTGAAATCCTTGCCTCCGGAAGTGATGTTGCCAAGATAGTAGATGTAATTGTTAAGCACGCATCCACCGGTGAAATTGGCGATGGCAAAATCTGGATTACCACCGTAGAAGATGTGATTCGAGTGCGGACCGGCGAAAGAGGCGCGGCCGCAATTTAGTAGGCTCGCATCATGTTCGAATCGCTATCCGAGAAGTTTCAATCTGCCTTCGCCACCCTAAGGGGTAGGGGCCGCATCGGGGAGTCCGAGATTTCTGCTGTTTGCGACGAGATTCGTAGCGCACTAATCGACTCAGATGTCTCGAGAGAAGTGGCCGATAAATTTGCAGCTAGAGTGAAAGCGGAATCGCTCAACTCGCTGGAAACGGTACACCGGAGCGTTAATCCGTCTCAAGAAATCTACGAGATAGTGCAACGCGAACTAATTGAAATTCTTGGCGGAGAAAATCGCCGGTTACGTTTCGCAAAAACACCTCCCACAATCATCATGTTGGCTGGCTTACAAGGGGCGGGAAAAACTTCGCTTGCTGGAAAATTAGCGCTCTTCCTCAAAGAATCTGGAAATACTCCAATCTTGATTGCTGCGGATTTACAACGACCTAATGCAGTAACTCAACTCTCTGTTATCGGAGAAAGTATCGGGGTGCCGGTGTTCGCACCTGAACCAGGAAACGGCATTGGGGATCCGGTTCAAGTTGCTAGCTCCGGAGTTGAGTTGGCTAAGCAGAAACTCCATAACATTGCGATTATTGATACTGCTGGTCGCCTTGGCGTTGACGGCGAATTAATGACCCAGGCGAGATCGATAAAGGATGCCATCAATCCAGATGAAACACTTTTTGTCGTTGATGCAATGATTGGTCAAGATGCCGTTAAAACCGCAAAGGCTTTTGCCGACGGTGTTGCTTTTGATGCCATCGTTATGACCAAACTCGATGGCGATGCCAAAGGTGGCGCCGCGCTATCGATAAGTGAAGAGACCAAGAAGCCAATACTCTTCATATCCACTGGAGAGAAGCCCAGTGACTTCGATTATTTCTATCCAGAGCGAATGGCCTCCCGAATCCTTGGCTTGGGAGATATCCAGACCTTAGCTGAACAAGCCAAGCGCGCTGTAAGTGATGAGTCTGCCAAGCGTCTGGAACAGAAAATGGTTTCGGGCGAGACTTTTTCTCTGGCAGATTTCTTGGAACAAATTGAGGCGATGCAGAAGATGGGTTCGCTCTCTAAAATTCTAGGACTTCTTCCAGGATCCAATAGCGCAGCCATGAAAAAACAACTGGCCGCCTTGGATGATCGTGAACTAGTTCGGACTAGAGCGATCGTCCAGAGTATGACACTTTCGGAACGAAATGATCCTAAGATTCTAAATGGCTCTCGGCGCTCACGTATTGCTAAGGGAAGTGGTCGCACTGTTACCGAAGTAAATAACTTAGTTGATCGATTTGCCGCGGCGGCAAAAATGATGAAACAGATGAAAACCTCTGGCGGCTTGATGCCACCTCAGATATCCCAAGCCATGCCTGGTTCAATGCCGGCCGTTAAAAACTCGCCACCAAAGAAGAAACCACGTTCCGGAAATCCGGCGAAACGGGCCCAAGAAGAGAGTAGATAGCGCTGAAATTGGGTTTTCTAGTGCTCCATGGCAGGATAGGCCACCTGATCAAGAGCCCTCTACCTCTTGACCGGCACCCGCAAAAGATTAATCGTCATTGCCATGGCATCCCACTCTTGGCGAGATGATTGTTCGAAACCTTAAGGAGCTTGCTTTGGCAGTAAAGATCAGATTGGTGCGACTTGGAAAAATTAGAACCCCGCACTATCGCATTGTGGTGGCCGATTCTCGTAAGGCGAGAAATGGTTTGAAGATTGAAGAGATCGGTAGATATTCACCGGCTTCGGATCCCTCATTAATTCAAGTTGATTCGGAAAGGGCACAGCATTGGTTAAAGCAAGGCGCTAAGCCAACCGAAGCTGTGGCAGCTCTCTTTAAAATTACCGGCGATTGGCAGAAATTCAAAGGTATTGCTGGTAGCGAAGGAACCTTGAAGCCAATTCCAACTCGTGCCGACAAACGCGCTGCATACGAATCCGCAGTTAAGGCTGCAATGAACGAACCTAAAGATGGCGCAACTACTATGAAAAAGCGCGCTGCCGAGAAATTAGCAGCAAAGTCGACTCCAACTGAAACTCAAGAAGCGCCGGCAGCCGAACCAGTTGCCGAGACCGCTCCGGTCGAACAAGTAGCAGAAACGGTTGCCACCGAAGAGACTGAAACTACGGATGCAGCTGCCACGACTGAAACTCCGGCTGAGTAACTATGATTGATGAAGCGCTAGAACATTTAGTTAAAGGCATCGTCGATAATCCCGAGGAAGTAGTTATTAACGAGCGCGATGGTCGACGCGGCACAACCCTAGAAGTTCGAGTTCACCCTGACGATATCGGCAAAGTAATTGGTCGAAATGGCCGTACCGCAAAAGCGCTGCGAACCGTTGTTTCTGCCCTCGCGGGTAGAAGCGTAAGAGTCGACCTCATCGAGGCCGACGAAGCTCGTTAGTTGCTTCTTGTTATAGGTCGAATCGGTCGCGCACATGGTTTGCGTGGCGAAGTTTCGGTTGAGTCTAGGACAGATCAGCCAGATCTTAGATTCAGCGTTGGCACCAAACTGGCGACTAACCCACCCGATCGCGGCCCACTTATCGTAGATTCATATCGTCAACACAATGGCGTTGTTCTACTTTCGTTTCAAGGCAAAACTGATCGGAGCGCAGCAGAATCTCTTCGCAACACGACGTTGATTGCAGATATTGAAATACCCAGATCTAATCAAGATTCGGATGAATTTCATATCTCACAAATAATTGGCCTAATTGCCAAAGATAATTCGGGCAATACCCTAGGAGAAGTCATCGATGTATTGGACCATCCAGCTCATGACACGCTAGTTGTGGCTACTCCAAAAGGTGAGATGTTGGTTCCTTTTGTAGCGAAACACGTACCCGTAATAGATCTAGAGAAATCTGAATTATTGATCTCAAACTTCGAGGGAATCTTATGAAAATTACTGCAATAAGTATCTTCCCAGAGTTTTTTGCACCACTTCAGTTATCTCTGATTGGCAAGGCAATTTCTAGTAATCAAATAGATTTCACTGCTATTGATCTAAGGAATTATGCAGAAGGAAATCATCGCAGCGTAGATGACACGCCCTATGGCGGCGGAGCTGGAATGGTCATGAGCCCGCAACCTTGGGGCGAAGCTATTGATGATGTCATTTCTAACTCAAATGAAAAGCTAGATCTAATTTTTCCTACCCCAAGCGGCAAAGTTTTCAATCAGAGAATGGCAGAATCTTTTAAGGATGCAACTCACATCGTATTTGCTTGTGGGCGTTATGAAGGCATTGATGCTCGCGTAGTGGAATTTTATCGAACTAATCCCAATCTACGAATCCATGAGATTTCACTGGGTGACTACGTAATTAATGGCGGCGAAGCGGCAGCGCTAGTCATCGTTGAAGCGATTGCCAGATTAATTCCTGGAGTTATCGGAAATCCTGATTCACTAATAGAAGAGTCGCATAATGAGATTGGCGAAGTGGAATATCCGGTATATACAAAACCTGCGCTCTGGCGAGGGCTTTCAGTTCCCGACGTGCTTCTCTCTGGGAATCATGGCGAAATTGCGAAGTGGAGAGGTCAAGCAGCTCGCCTGAGAAAAGAGAAGCGCGAGGAATAATTCCGACACGCCGAAGGTTGGGAAGGACAGATCAACGGTTTATGGGCATTATCCGCCCCGTGACCCAGCCAAGTACGAAAAGGTGGTGAGAGATGGCAACTGATTACGACACACCGCGAAAAACGGATGAAGAACTTCATGAAGAATCCATTGAAGAATTAAAAGCAAAACGAGCCGAAGCCCAATCCGGCCAGATTGATGTAGATGAAGAAGATCCAGAAAATGTGGAGTTACCAGGAGCAGATCTCTCTGGCGAAGAGCTTGCCGTGCGAGTTGTGCCTCGACAAGAAAACGAATTCACTTGTTCTAGATGTTTTCTAGTTCATCATCACACCCAACTTGCACGTGGCGAGGGCGCAAAGGCAATCTGCAAGGACTGCGCCTAGCGATTCAGTAATTTCTTTATCTCATTACCTTTTCTTGTGCTGATTAACCAGTAAGGCGTTGGATCCCGAGCGTCCTTTAAATAAACCTTTATCCCGTCTTTAACCCAGAACCTAATCGCAAGAAAGGCTCTTGAGTCTAACGCGATCCCTCGTTCCAACCGCATCTGTTGGTCGTCTAATAACTCAATTTTTAAAATATATTGAGGCGCTATATTCGCGTTGCCAACTTCTAGAGAGTTCTCTGAAACCCGAATCCGCAATCTAGTTCTAGAGGCAGCGATGATGGTGAGCAGAAGTAATATAACAAGCAAGATGAAAATACCTTGATTACTAAGGACTACACCAAGTGAGAGGACAATTGCTAAATCAAGGGCGAAGCAACCCAACCAGATTCGAATTGGCCAGCCGATAGCTTCACTCACGTTGGTCAGATTACTTCAACTTCAGGGTAATCTTCGCGACATGTCTAACAGTTCTAGCAGCTCGAGAGGTTTGAGTATCTCGCCACCGGCTGGCGCGAAAGTGCCCGAGCGACATCCAAAGGCTCCAGCCGCGGGAACTTTACTTGGCTCCCACAATCAAGATTGTTTTGGATGTGGCGCTTCACATCCAACAGGTTTGCATCTCACTGCTTACCCTGGCGCTGATATGACTATCACTGCAAAGTTCACAGTAACGGAACACCATCAAGGCGCACCAGGATTAGCCCACGGTGGACTTTTATCTTGCGCCTTTGACGAAGCGCTCGGAAAATTAATGTGGCTGGTAAGAGAACCAGCAGTAACCGGGAAATTGGAAACCCTCTTCCTTACTCCGGTTCAAGTTGGGAAAACCTTATTTATCAAAGCCGAGATTGTCGGACAAGATGGACGAAAGATTTATTGCAGAGCAGAAGGTCGAATCGACTCTGAGACTGGACCGGTTGCAGTTGAGGCAGCTGCAATATTTATCACCGTTCCACTTGAACATTTTATAAACAATGCGCCGGAAGGTTTTCGTGAGGCGCTCTTTGGTATTAATGGAAAAACCCCAGAGCTTGAGATCAATCCATGAAAGTCTTAATAAAACGGCTTGATAAAGAGCTACCTATCCCAACTTATGCGAAACCAGGTGATGCGGGTGTGGATTTATATTCCACAATCGAGGCTAGTTTGGCGCCAGGAGAGCGCAAATTAATCCCAACCGGAATTGCGATCGCCCTACCGCCGGGAACGGCAGCATTCGTTCACCCAAGATCTGGGCGTGCCATAACTGAGGGACTCGGAATGGTTAACGCGCCTGGCACGGTAGATGCGGCTTTTCGTGGCGAGTTAAAAGTCATCCTTATTAATCATGATCCAGTAAACACGATAGCGATAAAACGAGGTGAAAGGATTGCTCAATTAGTAATCCAGCGGGTAGAACATGCTGAATTTGTTGAATTAGACGAGTTGCCCGGGAGCGCGAGAGGTGAAGGTGGATTTGGTTCCACCGGAAAAATATGAGTAGCGAGAATGATAAGGCGAAGATACTGGCAGCCTTCGGCGGAAAGAAAGGACTATTTGATTCCGGAATCCCAGCACTTGTCTTTCTTTTAGCCTTTAACATTACAAAAGAAGTATCTCAATCTGCTTTCCTAGCACTTGGATTAAGCGCCTTAGTGACGATGTTTCGACTTATCAAACGAGAGACGATTCAACATGCACTATCCGGAGTGATTGGCGTAGCGATCTGTGCTTGGCTATCAAATAGAAGCGGAAAAGCCGAAGATTTTTATCTTCCAGGATTATGGACAAATGCAATTTATGGCGCGGTTTACTCGATTTCAAACCTCATTAAGTGGCCCATTATTGGTTTGGTACTGGGTCCGCTATTGGGCGAGAACTTAATGTGGCGAAAAGATCTAGCACGCAGATCTCTCTATATTAAAGCAACTTGGGTCTGGGTTGGATTGTTTCTCTCACGACTAATGGTGCAATATCCGCTCTATTTATCGGAGAATGTAAATGCTCTGGGAAGCGCACGATTAATCATGGGATATCCACTCTTTATACTTGCGGCTTGGCTAACTTGGCAAATAGTTAAATCGGGTCCAACATTACGTGAAGATTTAAAGCCTAAATCAACTTGAGACGAAGCAACCTTTAATAAGTTCTTCGGCGCTACTGGAAGCTACAAAAATCAACTCATCGCCCGCAGTAAAGACATCATGATCTGAAGGTGAAATTACATGGCCATCTCGAATAATTGCAGCTAAGGAAGCATCAACCGGTAGTTGAATTTCTGAAACGGACTTACCGATACATGATGCGCCATCTGGGAGTGTTATCTCTACCAGATTGGCTTCACCAGATTTTATGGAAAATAGGCGAACCACATCACCGACGCTTACAGCTTCTTCTACCAGCGCGGCAATGATTCGGGGAGTTGATACGGCAACATCTACTCCCCAAGAGGAGTCAAAGAGCCATTCATTCTTCGGATGATTCACGCGAGCAACAACTCGTGGCACCCCATATTCAGTTTTAGCAAGTAGTGAAGCTACTAAATTAACTTTGTCATCTCCGGTAGCGGCAACCAAGACTTGGCACTGGTCCAGTCCGGCCTTATCAAGCGTGGTGATCTCACAGGCATCTGCTAGAAGCCATTCAGCATTGGGAACGCTCTCCATCTTTAGCGCCTTTGGATTTTTATCAATTAAGAGCACTTGATGGCCATTTGAGAGGAGTTCTCGCGCAATTGCGCGTCCGGCATTGCCAGCTCCTGCGATTGCGATTTTCAAGAATCGCCTCCGGGTGGATTACGAAGTGAAGCTTCGACTTGCGAGAGATTCTTCTCAGTCACCAACATGTGAACCAAGTCGCCCTCTTGTAGCACTGTCTTTTCATCTGGAATTACGCCTTCACCTAGTCTGGTGACGAATGCAACTCGTGAATCAGTAAGGCTTTCGATAGTTAGCACCTGCCTGCCAAACCATCCGGGATGAATTGCCAACTCAACTAACTGAACTCGACCAGATGCGTCTTGCCATTCAGATTTAGCGCCACTTGGCAAAATTCTTCGCATAATTTGATCCGTAGTCCAGAGAACTGTGGCAACTGTTGGAATTCCAAGTCGCTGGTAGATCTCAGCGCGACCAGGGTCATAAATTCGGGCCACCACATTTTTTACGCCGTAAGTTTCGCGTGCGACGCGGGCTGCGAGGATATTTGAATTATCACCATCAGAGACTGCTGCAAAGGCATCAGCTCGTTGGATACCGGCTTCAATTAAAGTATCGCGATCAAATCCAATTCCTGCGACGGTCAAACCATTGAAATCTGCACCCAATCTTCGAAAAGCTTCTCTATCTTGATCAATTACTGCAACAGAATGGCCGAGGGCTTGGAAATCTCTCGCTAACGTAGAACCAACTCGTCCGCATCCCATAATCACGATGTGCACAATGAGAGAATTTACACCCGCAAGAGCGCATTCCACGAATCCACGCGCGAAATTAACTATCTAGGGGTTGATGATGAATATCGGCGATGAACTAGAGGTTGATGTAACTGCAATAGCCCATGGTGGACATTGTGTTGCAAGAAATGAAGGCAGAGTTATTTTTGTTCGTCATACGATTCCAGGCGAACGAGTTAAAGTGCGAATTACGGAGCTATCAAAGAGTTTTGCGCGCGCTGACTGCATAGAAGTTGTATCGGCATCTGCCGATCGCATCAAACCTACCTGTACATATGCCCACCCCGGCGGGTGTGGTGGTTGCGACTTCCAGCACATCGCGCCGCATCGACAACGCGAACTTAAATCTTTAATTATCAAAGAGCAATTTGCGCGCCTAGCAAAGCTGGATATCTCCGTCGAAGTAGAAGAAGTGCTACCCACTTTGGGGTGGCGATCTCGAATGGAATTTAACATTAATAAAAAAAGTCGCGTCGCAATGTTCCAAGCCAGAAGTAATGAATTGATCGAAATCGAATCCTGCAAGATTGCTGACCCAAGAATCTCCATCGAGAAAATTAATGAAATGAAGCTAGTCCCCGGGGAAAAATTCGAAGTTGCCGTTTCCGGCACAGGAGAAGTGCATTATGGCGATGCCGATCGAATTACTTATGAGATTTCGGGACGAAGCTTTGCGGTTTCGTTCGGTAGTTTCTGGCAGAGTCATATTGCGGCCCCTAATCTCTTAACGAACATAGTTACTGAATTTGCCGATTACAAAGAAAGCGATCACGTCCTTGATCTCTACGCTGGCGTGGGAATACTTACATCCCCGGCGCTCTCTTTAATTGGCCCGGGAGGACGCCTTACTCTTATCGAAGAATCAGAATTAGCGGTGAGTGATTCCAGGTGGAATTACGCAGATCAGCTAAACGTTCACATTAAACAAGGAAGAGTTGAGCGCCAAATTTCAGAGATTCATAGTTGCGATGTCGTTGTACTTGATCCACCGCGTGCCGGCGCTGGCGCAAAAGTTATTGGTGAGATTGTGCGATTAGCCCCTAGGAAAATCATTTATGTCGCTTGCGATCCCGCAGCGCTCGCCCGAGATGTTGCAGAGCTACATGCAAACTCCTACCGAATGGAAAAACTGCGCGCCTTTGACCTATTTCCGATGACGCAGCACATTGAGTGTGTGGCCAGTTTCATCAAAGTCTGAGTCTTTGCTGTAGAGCTGCTAAATCGTGACAAGTTAGGCTGCTCCTATGAGCCAGGATTCCTTCGGGGCAAGAAGGGATTTGGTCGTATCTGGTAAGAAATATGAAATTTTTGACATCACAAAATTACCAGGCGCTGCTAATCTGCCATTCTCCCTCAAGATTCTTCTTGAGAATCTGCTCCGCACGGAGGATGGCGCCAACATCACGGCTGCCCAAATAGCCGCGCTTTCTGAGTGGAATTCGCAATCCCAACCGGATACCGAAATTCAATTCACGCCAGCTCGTGTGATTATGCAAGATTTTACCGGCGTTCCTTGCGTCGTTGATCTTGCCACAATGCGAGAGGCGCTTGCTGAATTGGGTGGTGATCCTGCAAGAGTTAATCCACTTGCACCTGCCGAACTAGTTATTGACCACTCGGTAATAGCAGATAAATATGGAACCCCTTCTGCTTTTCAGGAGAACGTTGATATTGAGTATCAAAGAAATACCGAGAGATATCGATTCTTGCGTTGGGGCCAGACCGCATTTGATGAATTTAAAGTGGTGCCGCCTGGTACCGGAATTGTTCATCAAGTAAATATTGAATTTCTTGCTCGAGTTGTCATGACCCGAGAAGTTTCTGGAACTTTGCGCGCGTATCCAGATACGGTAGTTGGAACTGACTCACACACCACAATGGTCAACGGACTCGGAGTTCTTGGATGGGGAGTAGGCGGAATTGAAGCCGAGGCTGCCCTGCTGGGACAGCCGGTATCAATGCTAATTCCGCGAGTGGTCGGCTTTAAGTTAAATGGAGCCCTTCCGGTAGGTACCACTGCTACCGATTTAGTTCTAACCATTACCGAGATGCTTCGAAAGCATGGCGTGGTCGGAAAGTTTGTAGAGTTCTACGGACCTGGAGTAAGTGCCCTACCTATGGCAAACCGAGCCACCATCGGAAACATGTCGCCCGAATACGGTTCAACAGTTGCCATCTTTCCGATTGATGAAGAGACCATCCGTTATTTGGAGTTAACGGGAAGAAGCCGGGAACAGCGTGAACTGGTCGAGAGTTATGCGAAAGCGCAAGGTATCTGGCATGACCCTTCAGCTGCGCCTAGGTATTCCGAACATCTCGAACTCAATCTTGCAAGCGTAGTTCCCTCGATAGCAGGTCCGAAACGTCCACAAGATCGAGTCGCATTAGATCAAGCAAAGCCGGCATTTCAGAAAGCGCTTCCGAGTTACATCGGTGAGAAATCTTCTAATACCCAAGTACCAATTTCTATAAATGGAAAAAGTGGCGAGTTACATCATGGCGCAGTAGTCATTGCATCAATTACTTCTTGTACAAATACCTCAAACCCAAGTGTGATGATAGGCGCTGGGTTACTTGCTAAGAAAGCAGCCGAAAAAGGTCTAACGAGCAAACCTTGGGTAAAAACGACTTTGGCCCCTGGCTCGAAAGTAGTCACTAATTACTATGAAAAGGCCGGGCTGACTCCCTATCTTGAAGAACTGGGATTCAATTTAGTCGGTTATGGCTGCGTTACTTGTATCGGAAATTCTGGGCCGCTGCCCAATGAAGTTAGCACAGCGGTTAATGAAAATGACCTAGCGGTTGCCGCCGTACTATCTGGAAATCGAAATTTTGAGGGGCGAATTAGCCCTGATGTGAAGATGAACTATCTTGCCTCGCCACCCCTAGTGGTCGCTTATGCGTTAGCCGGAAGTATGAATCATGATTTTGAACGTGATGCTTTAGGTAAGGATAAGAACGGTAACGATGTCTATTTGAAAGATATTTGGCCAACCACAGAAGAAATTCAGAAAGTAATCGATTCAGTAATTTCATCAGAGATGTTCCAAAAAGATTATGCAAGCGTATTTGCTGGTGACCAACGTTGGGCTGCGTTAGATACCCCAACTGGAAAAGTTTTCGAGTGGGATCCAAAATCCACATACGTTAGAAAGCCACCATATTTTGAAGGTATGGCAAAGCAACCGAGCCCAGTAAGGGATATTTCAGGTGCGCGAGTCTTGGCCAAACTAGGTGATTCGGTAACAACCGACCATATTTCCCCAGCTGGCTCTATCAAAGCTGATTCACCTGCTGGTAAATATCTACAAGAACACGGAGTTGCAAAGGCTGATTTCAATTCTTACGGGTCGCGGCGCGGCAACCACGAAGTCATGATTCTTGGAACCTTCGCAAATATTCGTCTGAAGAATCTTCTGCTAGACGGAGTTGAAGGGGGCTACACCCGCAACTTCCTTGATGGAGGAAACCAAACCACAATTTATGAAGCCGCTATGGCATACCAAGCAGCGCAAGTTCCCTTGGTCATTTTGGCTGGAAAAGAATATGGCTCTGGCTCTTCAAGAGATTGGGCCGCAAAGGGAACTGCGCTACTTGGCGTGAAGGCGGTAATCGCAGAATCTTTCGAGCGGATCCATAGATCCAATCTAATTGGAATGGGAGTATTACCTCTTCAATTTTTAGATAATCAAAATTCCGAAAGTCTGGGACTTAGCGGTGAAGAGACCTTCTCAATCTCTGGCGTAACCGAATTAAATCAGGGGAAAATTCCACCACTAGTTTCAGTAACTGCCGACGGAACGGTATTCCAAGCGCGACTGCGCATTGATACCCCTGGCGAAGCAGATTATTACCGACATGGCGGCATCATGCAGTACGTACTCAGATCACTTCTAGGTTAATAACTAGTTACCATTGAGTCATGCGTTACTTGCCGCGAATTTCTAACCCTTCCGACCTCACGCGACTTGATGAAGCGGCGCTGCTAGAACTATCAAATGAGATTCGTGAATTTCTAATTGAGAAAGTCTCTAAATCTGGTGGCCACCTGGGACCAAATTTGGGAGTAGTTGAACTTACGATTGCGATTCATCGCATATTCCAATCACCACATGACCTGATTATTTTTGATACCGGCCATCAGTCTTATGTCCATAAAATTTTGACTGGTAGAGCCAGTAGTTTTGATCAACTTCGCCAGCGCGGTGGCGCCGCGGGTTACCCAAACCGCGCCGAGAGCGTCCATGATGTTGTCGAAAATTCTCATGCATCAACCGCCCTTTCGTGGGCAGAAGGAATCGCTAAAGGATTTCGAATTCAAGGAATCACAGATAGAACCGTGGTGGCTGTCGTGGGCGATGGTGCGTTAACCGGCGGGATGGCTTGGGAAGCGCTCAATAACATTGCAGCGCAAAAAGATCTTAAATTGGTAATCGTGGTAAATGATAATGAACGTTCGTACTCACCGACTATTGGCGGAGTCGCAACTTATCTCTCTACTTTGCGCGCAACCCGCGGTTATGAACGTTTCTTACAATGGGGCAAAGGAGTCTTGGAGCGGACCCCGGTCGTTGGCCACCCAATTTATGAGACGCTCCACGGAATGAAAAAGGGCTTGAAAGATATTGTTGCTCCTCAAGGAATGTTTGAAGATCTTGGTATTAAATATTTAGGTCCAGTTGATGGCCATGACATTACGGCGCTAGAGCGAGCGTTAATCCAGGCGAAGAAATTTGAAGGACCGGTAATTGTCCATGCCATAACGGAAAAAGGTAGAGGCCACGCTCCTGCAGTAAATGATGAAGCGGAGAAGTTTCATGCGGTTGGAGTCGTAGATCCGGAAACTGGAGAGCCGTTAGCAAAATCTGGAAAGACATGGACCCAGGAATTTTCAGATGCTCTAGTGGAAATTGGTAGAGAGCGGACAGATGTAGTTGCGATAACAGCGGCGATGTTAGGTCCAACCGGTTTGGATAAATTCCAACGCGAGTTCCCGGAACGCACCTTTGATGTTGGAATTGCTGAGCAACATGCAACAACTTCCGCGGCAGGACTTGCATATTCAGGTCTACACCCCGTAGTTGCCATCTATTCCACGTTCTTAAATCGCGCCTTTGACCAGCTACTGTTGGATGTCTCGTTACATAATGCAGGTGTCACCTTCGTTCTAGATCGCGCCGGATTCACTGGCGATGATGGTCCGTCACATAACGGATTATGGGATCTGGCACTTACCGGAATTGTGCCTAACTTAAAAGTCGCTGCGCCGCGTGATGCGATACGACTTCGCGAACTACTTAAAGAGTCGGTTTCCCTCAACTCACCCTCATTAATCCGTTTTCCAAAAGGAATTCTCACGCCAGAGCTGCCGGCATTCGAACATCGAGATGGCATCGATATTCTCTACCGCGGTGAAAGTCCCGATATCTTGGTAATCTCGGTAGGAGCGTTAGCTGGTTTAGCAGTTGAGGCAGCAGCTATGGCTTATCGCGAGGGCGTCGGCGTTACGGTTATCGATCCCAGATGGGTTAAGCCACTTCCGCTAGATGTAATTGCAAAGATGGCGGAACGCTATTCGCAAGTCGTAGTTATCGAAGATGGAATTGCGCACGGCGGAATCGCAAGTTCTCTTTCAGAAGGATTCCGAAGTCTTAGTTTAGAAACCCCAATTCATTCAATTGGAGCGCCACTTCGATTTTTTGAACATGCAAAGCGAAACCAACTACTTGAAGAACTAGGAATTACCGCGCAGGCAGTCGCGCGCCAATTAGTTGGGTGGTTTTCTGACCGTCCTACTCAGGAAGAGAAGCAATTCCTGGGGGATGGAAACGTTGTCCAGAAACCGAAAGACTAATTCCTTCACGATCTAGGTAAGGCAATATGCCACCGAGGTGCAGCGGCCATCCGGCGCCCAGCAGCATGCAGAGATCGATTTCAGAGGGTGTGGCGACTACTCCTTCATCGAGCATCATCTTTGCTTCTTCTGCTAACGCGCGAAGCGCTCGCTCTCTAACTTGTTCAGAAGTAGATGGTGAACTTCCTTTTACTACCAGGCTAAGTGCTTCTGGATTAGGCAGAAGTTTTCCGGTTTCATCTTTGGTGTAGAAAGACTTAACATTTTTCTCAACCAATTTCGAAACTGTCGGAGAAACCTTGTACCTAGGTCCGAGGTTTTGGTTTAACGTTTTGGATACGTGAAGCGCGACCCCTGGTCCAACTAAGCCAAATAATTCAAGGGGTGACATTGGGAATCCAAGCGGACGTAGCGCACTATCTGCAATCTCGTAAGGAGTTCCTTCATCGATGGCATCGGTAACTTCACCCATAAATCGAGTTAGTAGCCGATTCACTACAAAGCCAGGTGCATCTTTACAAATAATCATGGTTTTCTTAAGTTCTTTGCCAACTGCAACGGCAGTAGCGGTGGTTGCATCATCTGTCTTAGAAGTCCGCGCAACCTCAAGCAGTGGCATAACGGCCACCGGGTTGAAGAAGTGGAAGCCAACCACTCGTTCTGGGTGAGCGAGCCCTTCTCCCATCTTCTCCACCGAGAGTGAAGAAGTATTTGTGGCTAACACACATTCCGCAGTAATTATCTGCTCGAGATCCTTAAACAATTTCTGTTTTATCGAAAGTTCCTCGAAGACTGCCTCGATGATGAAGTCGCAATTAGCGAATACTTTCTGATCCACCGAGCCGGAGATTAAACCTTTAAGTCTGCGCGCCCCTTCATCAGTTAATCGTTTCTTCTCGACCAACTTATCAATTTCAGTATTGATCCAACTAATTCCTTTATCAACCCGAGCTTGATCAAGATCCGTAATTACTACTGGTACCTTTAAATTTCTCATGAAAAGTAGCGCCAATTGGGATGCCATTAAACCGGCTCCCACAATTCCGACGCGGGTAACTTTTCGAGCCAGGGCTGCCTTTGGAGCTCCTTCTACTTTCTTGCGCTTCTTCTGAATCAAATTAAAGGCATAAAGCGAGGCGCGTAAAGCATTTCCCATAACCAAGTTCGCCAAGATTTCATCTTCTGCATCAAAGCCCTGATCTAGCGTGTTGGTTCGAGCTGCCGCAATAAGTTCTAGCGCTTTACGGGGCGAATCTATATCGGCGCCACCATATTTCTTAGCCGCCGCAGCTTTTCCAACAAGGATTGCGTTATCCCAAGCGGCTGCATCTTTGGAGTAATCAATTCTTTCTATCCTATTTTTTCCAGAAAGAATGGCGGCGGCAAAAGCGCAAGATTTTTCAAGGAAATCAGCTGGCGCAAAGACCGCATCAACTACACCTAACTCCAAGGCGTCTTTAGCTTTCATCATGGTGTTGTTATTCAGTGCGTTCTGAATAATTACTTTTACAGCTCGCTCTGGTCCAATTAGTTTTGGCAAAATTGTGGCGCCGCCCCAACCAGGTACTAAACCTAAGAAACATTCGGGAAGTGCGGTAAATGCAGTCGTTGCTATGGTCCGATAGTTGCAGTGCAACCCGATTTCCAGGCCCCCGCCCAACGCCAAACCATTAAGAAAGGCAAAGGTTGGCTTCTTGCCTCGACCAAATCGCTTAAATAGATCGTGCCCGTACTTACCAAAGGCGAGCGCCTGGGATTTTTCCTTCACGAAAGGCAGTCCAGATAAATCGGCGCCGGCCGCAAATATGAACGGTTTACCGGTAATTGCAATTGCAGAGGAGTCGCTCTGTTCCGCAAGGCTCAAAGTAGCCTCGAGCTCTTGGAGAGATTTTGGTCCGAGTGTGTTGGGGCGAGTGTGATCCATTCCGTTATCTAATGAGATTAACGATAATTTGCCGTTAAAACCGAAGGCAGCGAGATCAATTTCTCGAAGGAGAGCTTTAGTTACAACTTCTTCCGGCGCGCTGGCAGGGGCCACTACATCACTCATTATGAGTTTCCTTTTGGTGAGTAGTTTGGGTTCTCCCAGATAACGGTGCCGCCCATACCAAGGCCAATACACATTGTGGTGATTCCATAACGGACTTCTGGGTGTTCTTTGAAAGCCTCCGCAAGATTTAGAATCAAACGAATTCCGGAAGAAGCTAATGGGTGGCCTACGGCAATGGCACCGCCATAGATATTGACTCTCGGATCGTCGTCCTTAATTCCAAAATAATCTAGAAATGAGAGAACTTGTATAGAGAAGGCCTCATTAATTTCAAATAGTCCAATATCTTCTATGCCGAGTCCAGCTAATTCGAGCGCTTTCTTTGTTGAAGGAACTGGCCCGTAACCCATGATTTCCGGCTCAACGCCTGCAAAGGCAAATGTCACCAATTTAGCTTTAATTGGAAGACCTAGTTCTTTAGCTTTCGCTTCACTAGCCAGCAATGCGGCAGTAGCCCCATCGTTTAACCCGGCAGCATTACCCGCGGTAACTCTGCCATTAGGTCTAAATGGAGTTTTCAAAGCGGCCAGCGCTTCTAACGTGGTTCCAGGTCGAGGTGGCTCATCGATTGTTGCGACACCATAACCTTGTTCTGGATTTCTTACTGCGACCGGAATTAAGTTTGGTTGAATTTTTCCAGCTTGATATGCAGCAGCAGTTTTTAATTGTGAGTTGAGCGCATACTTATCGGCGCGCTCCTTAGTTAGGTGGGGGAATTTGTCGTGAAGTCGTTCTGCGGTATTTCCCATAGAAAGCGCATCAGTATCAACAATCTTCTCCGCTAAATATCGAGGATTCGGATCCAATCCTTCACCCATCGGGTGATTACCCATATGTTCAACGCCACCAGCAATCGCCAAGTTGTAAGCGCCCATATTGATGGCGCCAGCCAGCGTTGTAACCGAGGTCATGGCGCCAGCGCACCATCGATCGACTGAGTAACCAGGTACCGTATTTGGAATCCCCGAGAGAATTGTGGCGGAGCGACCTATATTCATCCCTTGATCTCCGAATTGAGTAGTCGCTGCAATTGCGACATCATCAATCTCACTCGGGTTTACTTGTGGATTTCGCTCCAACAAACCTCGAATACATCGCACAACAATGTCATCGGCTCGGGTTCCTTGATAAAGACTTCCGGCCTTTCCAAATGGAGTACGGACGGCATCAACTAACACAACATTGGTACTTACCTTGGCGTTCTTCATAGCCCAACCCTACTCGCCAGTAGAAGGTGCTCTTACTTGGGAGAGGAGGCGACCGCCGGGGTCTTATTGGGAATTCGAAGGTACCGGGCAATTACCGCAATTAGGTAGCTACCCCAAACCAGGAATTGCAGCCAGGAAGTAGTAGTATCAAAGCCGATCGTGCCCGCTAATAAGGTTCCAATCAAGGAGTCTGGAGCCATCCAACTCGTGACATCCCAAATGTATGAGCTCTCACCGGGGAGCCAACCGAGTTCTTGGAACTCGTGAATAGCGTAGGAGAGGACGCCGGCGGCAACCACGATTAAGGCAACTCCGGTGATGTTAAAGAATTTTGAAAGATTTAAATTGATAGCTCGGCGGTAGATGAGATAGCCAAGTGAGATTGCCAAGGCAAGACCAATCACTAGACCAACTACTACCGGAGTCTTTGAGCCAACCGTTCTAAAATTTGAATATAAAAAGAGAGCTGTTTCTAATCCTTCGCGAGCCACTGCAAAGAAAGCGGCTGCGGCAAGCGCCAGTGGTCCAACGACAGCTGCTTCCTCAACTTTGCCCTGTAATTCATCACGTAAGGCGCGAGCAGTTCGCTTCAACCAGAAGACCATCCAGGTAACCAGGGCTACCGCAACAATCGAAGTGGTTCCAGCAAAGAAGGTTTCGCCGCGTTCTGAGAGTTCAGATGAGGTGAAGCCTAAGAAGCCGCCAAGTGCGACGCTAAGCGCGAGGGCCGCGCCCACGCCACTCCAAATTGGGGTGAGTAGAAATCTACGATCTGTTTTCACTACATAGGCGACCAAGATTCCAACAATCAGCGCAGCCTCAAGGCCTTCGCGAAGCGCAATGAGAAAACTGCTCAACATGAGAGAAAGGCTAGAGCGCTGCCGCTATTTTCGCAACTCCAATGTTGCGTAATTCGAGTCACACCTGCTCACTCGGTTCCGCCTCGCCATCTGGCTCGGTTTCGGCTGGTTCCCGGGGCGGTGGTGAAACCTCGCCCCGAGCCTGGCAGAGCGCCGCCAAAGTTAATTCAATCTGCCACTTGCGCACACCATATTTGGCAAGGGTTTGCGAAACTTCAGAGCGTGATTTTGGGGAGTCCGCAGTTGCAACTTCGCGACCATCATTGAAGAGCAGGCGCTTGAGCGCATCAGGTGAAATCAAATTTTCCTGCGGAATTGCAAGTTTGGTAGAGATCTCAGCAAGATTCTTTCTCGCGTGCAGAAGTTGCGCGTTGGCGATTGGGAATTTATCGCGCCAGATTCTTGGCGCCGGCAACGAGTCGCCGCGAGCTCGCATCTCTGGCCAATTTGTCTCTGGAACTTGATAGGCATTAGTCAAAGTGGTGAGCCAGTGATCAATGTAAGAGGTCTGAACCTCATTGCGAATTCTAAATTTCACAATCGGTATCGCGAGGAATTCAGATTTAGTAGCGGGCTTCAATCGCGCCAATTCGATAATTACCGCATCATTTAAAAGTCGACCGGGAGCCAGGTCAATTTCACGGGCAACCAGGTCTCTGGCCTCCCAGAGATTTCTGATAATTGCTAGCTCAAATCGGGATCGAATCTGATGAATCCCAGAAGTGCGTCGCCAAGGTTCGGATCGAGGGCGCTGCAGCTCCATCTCAAGTGCGGCCGCAAACTCTGCCTTTGCCCATTCCAATTTACCTGCAGCGCTCAGGGATTCTTCTATTTTCTCTTTGAGGTCAATCAATACCGCAACATCAAGAGCGGCGTAATCCAACCATTCACTACGAAGCGGTCGAATCGACCAATCTACTGCGCTATGTTCTTTTGCCAAGGAAATCTCTAAGAGCGCTTCACAAAGCGGGGCTAGCCCAACCCTGGGAAAGCCAGCTAAGCGAGCGCCGAGCTCGGTATCAAATAATTTACATGGGTTAAGTCCAAATTCTCGAAGGCAAGTTAGATCCTGGCTACTTGCATGAATGATGCACTCCTGGTTGTGAATTAACTGATCCAGCTCCCTAATTTGAGCGGAACCTTGAAGCGCAATTGGGTCTATTAGATGCAGGCCTCCGCTTCGACGATTTAATTGAATTAGATATGCGCGGGCGCTGTAGCGAAAACCGCTAGCGCGTTCGGCATCTATCGCGATTGGGCCCTCGCCAGCCTTGAGCTGTGTAATCGTGGCAGCTAGCTGACTATCGGTTTCAACAAGTTCGGGGGTGCCACTATCTGGGGCCGTCAACATTCGCATTCGTTACCTATAAATTCTCAAGAATGTAGTTCAAAGTATCTAATTAATTTCTTGGCCCAATTGAACTAACACCATCTGTAAGCGGCGTTAACCCGGCCGCAACTTCAAGCAACCTGGACCAGGCGCTGAAATGTCGCTCCAAATGATTGGCAGCAACTGGAGTCCAAGACGCTCGGATCTCGATCTCTGCGGAATGCTCAGTCTCTGACATCTGTCCGAAAGATGAACTGGAAACTCGAGTAACCGTACCGCTAGTAGCTCTGCTTTCGGCACCGCTCTCTTTCAAGGCATCGAGAAACCAGGTCCAAGCAACATCGGCAAGGATTGGATCTGATTGCATCTCACTCTCAATTGCAGATCTGACAAAAGTTACGCAACGAAATGTGCCTGACCAAGCTTCTTGTTCATTCGGATCGTGCAACATCACAAATCTTCCCGTTGCTACATCATCGCCGCCAACTACGAGGTCTGCGCTAAAAGCGATGGAGAATGGCGCCAATTTCGCAGGCGCTGGCACCTCAGTGACCGTTATCTCCGGGCGAAACCGCATAGCGCGAGCATCGCTACAGAACTTTTGAAATTGCACACTGTCTTTTGCCACTTGCTAAGGGTAGGAGAGCGAATTCATTAGGAGCGGAAGGCGCGTGGAACTTGATTCAGGTAAGTTGCCTGGGTGGGCTCTATTCTCGCACTTTTCTCTAGTTTGCTCTGGGGGACGGCTGATTATCTTGCTGGAAATCTCTCAAAGAAATTTCAGTCGCTTGCAGTAACTGGCGTCTCGCAGTTCTTCGGACTTCTCTTTGGAGTAAGCGCATTAATTGTTACCTCGCTTTTTGGTAAAGATCTAATTGCGCCAAATTTTCATTTCGATGGCTATTTTCTTCCGGGAGTCGTCGCCGGCATTTCTGGATTTATTGGCCTATTGTCCTTCTATACCGGTTTGGCAACCGGGCGGATGGGAGTAGTAAGTCCAATTGCTGCGTTGGCTGCAGTGATTCCACTTTCAGTTGCATTCATTGGGGGCGAGCGTCCTAGCACATATCAGACTATCGGGTTGAGCGTGGCGCTGATTGGTGCATTTCTAGCAAGTGGACCTGAAATTAAAGGTGGACTACCAATTAAGCCATTGGTGTACGCGATCATCGCAGCTTTAGGGTTTGGTGGCGCATTAACTTTTATCGCAATCGGAGCAAAAGTTGATGCCCTGCACACAATGACAACTATGAGATTTGCTTCAGTAAGTATCTGTGTTCTAATTGCGGTTCGCGCTAAATCACTTGGTGGATTTTCTAGGCTAGAACTTCCAACTCTTATTTTTGTAGGAATCGCTGACTTTTTAGCAAACTTTCTCCTTGGCGTTGCAACTACTAAAGGATTAGTTTCAATTGCGATGGTATTAGGTTCCCTATTTCCAATTGTGACCTCGATCTTGGCTTTTCGTTTCCTCGGTGAGCGACTTCATCGTGTTCAATACTTCGGAATAGCATTTGCGGTCTTTGGCGTCGCGCTAATTTCTGCTAATTAGGCGCGGTGCCACTCTTCAAAAGTTACATCTTCTAAAACCTCACTCTTAGTGAGGGAATAATTTCTGGTGAGCTCGCTTTCATCAAGAAAATCGGCATCGCCTAGCTTTGGACTCCTTGTCAAAAAAATTTCATCAATTTCCCCGAACTTAATTAAATCAAATAAGAAATTTAAACCGCCTTCGATAAGAATGGAATTGAATCTGTATCTCGCTTCTTTCACCAATTCACTTGGTGATAAATTGTGAAACTCCACTCCGGGAGATTGATCTCCGGCAAATCTCGTGGAGACTAGAATCGGTATCGCAAGGCCGTTATAGGGTTCAGATCTGAAAGTGTTTCCTCCAACAAGAATTACCTCAGCGTTAGCCCTAAGTTGATGAAATCGTTGGCGGTCTAATTTGTTGCTCAACGCGCCCGAGCTGCCCGCCAAGGTGGTAGCACCGTTCCGGGCAACAACCAGGTTGGCCCGAACCAGTGACATAGTCGCAACGGTACTGGCGATGTCAGTGGCCACCCTTATCTTTTGAGCCATGATAATTGATTGCGACTCTTGTGTAGTAAGAGATGTGAAATGCCATGATTGTGTGGTCTCGGTTCTAATTGGCGCTCCGCCATCGGTGGGGAGCGAAGAGACTCGAGTAATTGACCTCCTTGCCTCTCGTGGCATGGTGCCGCCCCTTAGATTTGAGCTCCAAGGCGACTCTCAGCCTGGAAAATCACGTTCAGGTTGAGTCCTTATAGCCATCGCAGTTAGGTTAATCGGATGGCAAGATCAAAGAAGTTGGTCTTCGCGCTCTCGAGCGCGTTAATCGTGACCTTATCTCCCTCTGCGGTCGGTGCCCCTAATGCAGATCTACTTCGTGTCCGTGCCGAAGTTGAACGACTTCAAGAAGATGCCGCAGAAGCTGGCGAAAATGCCCAAGCTGCAAAGATTCAATTAGCCCGCCTCCAAAAGCAGTTGAATTCTGTGCAACAAGAAGCGGCCAGCCAGAAAGAGAATGTTGACCAGATAAAGAAATCACTCGCCTCGATTGCAATTGCTAGATACAAATCAACTGGACTGGGTGAGAGTATCGAGCTTCTATTCTCCTCAGATCCGACTTTGTATCTTTCGGCTGCCGGCTCACTAGAGAGCGTGACGAGAAAGCAATCTTTAAAATTAAAGAAATTTGCAATTGCAAAGCAGAGACTTGATGCTACTTCGCTTGCAGTTGGCGATAAGTTAAGTCTAGTTCGCGCAGCAGAGGCGCGATATCGAGCTCAAGCAGCTCAAGTAGAACAGAAATTAGCTGCTGCGGAAAAATTACTTTCAAAGCTAGAAAAGGCCGATCGCGAACGACTATTAAAGCTACAGGCGATGGATGAGGATGAACGACAGAAATATTCAGAGGAACAGGCAAGATTGGCTAATTCAGTTTCGGGCAGAGCTGGTACCGCCCTGCGATTTGCAGTAAAGCAAATTGGCGATAGCTATGTTTGGGGAGCCGCAGGACCAATTAAATGGGATTGTTCTGGATTAACCATGCGCGCATTTCAACAAGCTGGAGTTGGATTGCCACATTCCTCAAGGGCGCAATATCGGTACGGGCGACCAATAGCTAGAGGAAACTTGTTGCCAGGTGATTTAGTCTTTTTTGGAAATCCCATTTCCCATGTAGGTATCTATATCGGAAAGAGCAAAATGGTTCATGCGCCACGGCCAGGAGCTAGAGTTCAGATAGCAGAATTCGGTAACTTCTTCGGACGGAAGAAATATGTCGGTGCCCGTCGCCTCTAAGAGAGCGACTCGAGTACTTCTAGTAACCAATGATTTTGGGCCACGCGCAGGTGGTATTGAAACATTCATCATCGGTCTCTTAGAGCGAATCAAAGGTTGTGAAGTTCTCGTCTACACCTCTGCCCAGAGCGATGCCGTTACATATGATAAAAAATGGTGGAAAGATTTTGATATCAAGATCATCAGAGATCGAAGCCGGATTCTTCTGCCAACTCCAAGAGTTATCTCTCAGTTACGTCGCTTAATCCGAGATCATCAAATCGAAATCATTTGGTTTGGTGCGGCGGCGCCACTTGGTATCTCCGCTAACTGGTTACGGCTACCTACCGTTTCTCGAATTATTGCCCTCACTCATGGGCATGAGGTCTGGTGGGCAAAATTGCCACCGTTTTCCTGGCTACTAAGGTTTAGCGCAAGGCAGATCGATCACTTTGGATTCTTGGGAGATTTTACCGGTCGCCAGATAGCTAAATCCGTCCCCAAAGAAAAATTGGTAAAGGTCGCCCCCGGCATTGACACAAAACATTTTCGAAAACGTAAAACAGATTTAAAGAAAAAATTAGGAATATCCAAACAACCTGTGATTATTTCAGTTGGTCGATTAGTGCATCGAAAAGGTCAAGATAGATTGTTAGAAGCGCTCCCGCTCATCAGGCAGGAATTTCCAGATATCCAATTATTGATGATAGGTGAGGGTCCGCACAGAACCGAACTCGAGAAAATAGTTAGAAAATTAGATTTGAAAGCAAATGTGAAATTTCTCGGGAGAGTCCATTATGAAGAGCTTCCGGAATATTTATCGATTGCAGTTTTCTTTGCGATGCCGGCGCGTGATCGATTATTTGGGCTTGAAGTTGAAGGTCTGGGAATTGTCTATCTGGAAGCCGCCGCCTGCGAGTTGCCGGTTCTTGTTGGAAAATCCGGTGGCGCTCCCGATGCTGTCATCGATGGCAAAACTGGCTTTGTGGTCGATGGCAATAGCGTCGCAGAGATCGCTGAGAAGTCTCTTGAATTACTTCGTAGCACCAAACTGCGTCGGGAATTTGGAAAACGCGCCCGCAAATTTGTAATTGAGGAGTGGCGCTGGGAGATCTGGGCGAAGCGATTTAATCAATTACTCAATTAATGATGCAGTAAGCCGAATTTACGCGCCGCATTAATCGCTTGTACTCGATTTGTGGCACCGAGCTTGCGATATATCGAAGCTAGGTGAGTCTTGATTGTAGATTCTGTGACAAATGGCCGACTCGCCATTTCCGACACAGTGTCACCAGTTGGAAGAATTTCCAAAATTTCTAATTCGCGAGCGGTCAAGCCAACCCTTTGATTTCGCAGAGAAATAGCATCAGTAATCTTGCGAGCGGTAAAGGTGAGGGGTTGTTCCGAACTTGTCTTAATTGCTGTGACCAATTCACCGATCGGCGCTGATTTGTCTACATAGGAACTGGCTCCAGATTGCATACAGGCGAGAATATGCTCTGGAAACCTAGAGAAAGTCAGGGCCACTATTCCCATTTCTTGAAAAAGGGCACGCGCCCAAGCTATTGCCTCTAGCCCGTTTCCATCAGGTAGATGGAGATCAACAACCAAGACATCAGGATTGTGATGCGGAATTTGAACCAACGCTTCTCGTTTTGAGGCCGCTTCACCAACTATTGAGAAGGTATTTTCTCTCGAAAGTGCTCTGCGTAATCCCTCTCGGACGAGAATATGGTCGTCAACGACCAGTATGCGCAACGTCATTTCAGATCTAATTCTAGAAAATATCTAGACCCGGAGTTATCAGATTCCCAGCGGACTGACCCACCGAGCGCTGCTATTGCCTCTTGAATATTGCGCACGCCAAATGACCTATCGGCATGCGAAATACCTCCGACACCGTTATCAGAGATTCTTATTTCAAGCGAATGATTACTAAAAGTAAAGTCAACTTTAAACTCAGTACATCGAGAATGGCGAGCGCTATTTCGCGCCGCTTCTCGGACTGACCTGACAATCGCATCTTCAACTTCTATATCCATTTGAAACGTGGGAAGTTGCAGTTTAATCTCTTGGCAAGCGAGTACTTCTTTTAGAATATCTGGAAGCTCTTGAATTCTTAACTTATGTAGTAAATAGATCTCATCGCGCAGCGAACGACTCAATCCGAGTAGCTCCAAACGGATCTCCCGCAACCGCAGTCGAGATTCTGCAGTTAGATTTGGATTTGCGATTACCTCATCTAGAGAAAGCCCGAGGGCAACAATCTGTTGCGCCGGGCCATCGTGGAGCCGGCGTGCAAGGTCTAACCGATTAGGCAAAGAGCTCTGCTATTTCGGCGGCAAACTCCTTTTGTACGACATGTCGCTTCACCGAGAGTTTGGCAGTTAGATGGCCACCGGCGATTGTGAAGTCGACCGGAAGTATCTTGAATCTTCGGATTGATTCTGCGCGGCTGACCGCTTTATTTGCTTCGTCTACCGCGGTCTGGATAACCGAGATCAAATCCGGGTCATTGATTAAATCAGGCACGGTGGCTCCGTCTTTCTTATTTGCAGTAATCCATCCCTTAATTGATTCCGAATCAATTGTGACTAGCGCTGCGATATATGGCTGGTTATCACCGACAACTATGCATTGGCTAATCAGCGGATGAGCGCGCAATCTATCTTCGAGGACTGCAGGCGCAACGTTCTTACCTCCCGAAGTAACAATCAATTCTTTCTTTCGGCCGACGATGTAGAGATAACCCTCATCATCAAGTTTGCCTAAATCACCTGATTTGAAGTAACCATCTTGAGAAAATACTTCGCTATTGGCGGCATCGTTCTGCCAGTACCCGCGCATGACAATCGGACCTTTGATTAGAACTTCGCCATCATCGGCGATCTTGATTGTGGTTCCAGGTATGGGTCGACCCACAGAACCGACTTTGTGCGCAGTTGTTAAATTCAAAGTTGCACCTGCGGTAGTTTCAGTTAAACCGTAACCTTCAAGAACTCTTACGCCAGCGCCACGGAAGAAGTGGCCCAGTCGCTCCCCAAGAGGTGCGCCGCCAGATATCGCGGCCTCAACTCGACCACCTAATCCATGTCTAATTTTGGAAAAAACCAATCGATCAAAGAGCGCATGCTTAACTTTCAAACCTAATGGAATCTTTCCCTCGTCCAGAGAGCGGCTATATTCGATAGCAATTTCGGCAGCTTTGCGGAAGATAGAGCCTTTCCCAGCCGCATCTGCTTTTGCCTCAGCGCTGTTATAAACCTTTTCAAAAATTCGAGGAACTGCCAGTACGAAGGTTGGCTTGAATGAAGCGAGATCTGTGGTGAGCCTTCCGAGAACATCACCGCAATGTGCCAAGTGAAGACCAGCCCGGAGCGAACCAATTTGAACCATACGACCAAAAACGTGTGCCACTGGCAAGAAGAGCAAGGTTGAGCCGCCCGGTTTCAAAAATAAATCAGAGGCGCCCATGACCACATTTCCGCACTCAGATAAGAAGTTGCCATGGGTGAGCTGTACCCCTTTTGGTTTTCCAGTTGTGCCAGAGGTGTAAATCAAAGTTGCTAACGAATCTGGAGTTAGCGCTCCGCGGCGACGATCAATCTCGCCATCTGAAATATCTCTGCCTAAATACGCCAACTGCGAGAGAACGTTCTCGGTCATGGTCCAACAATTCTTGGTAAAGCTGGGTAATACTGGTGTAACTAAGTCTTTCAATTGGGGCGTCTCAACAATAATTGCAACTGAATGTGAATCCGAGAGAATCCAATCAACCTGTTCCGCAGAAGATGTTTCATAAATTGGAACTGGAACACCGCCAGCAAACCAAATTGCAAAATCAAGAATGGTCCACTCGTATCGAGTACGAGCCATAATTGCTACTCGATCGCCAATTTCAACGCCAGAGGCAATTAAGCCTTTTGCGGTTGCCCTGACTTCTGCTTCTAACTCGCGCGCATTTACTGGTTGCCATCCATCACCTAGTGGGCGAGAGACCATAATTCGCTCTGGCTCAAACCAGGCGCGTTCTGCAATTAGATTAGTTAAGTTTCCAGCGGTGGCTGCTGGTTCGAGGGCGGGAACGAAGAATTCAGTCATGGTGGCAAACTACTGGTAGAGAAGGGGTATCGGAAGAGGTAACCTCACCCCATGGCAGATTTCTCCGCAAACTCAGTAACAATTGAAGCCCCAGCTAGCGAAGTCGCAGCCGTTCTAGCCGATCTTGAGGGTTTTCCCAGTTGGTCTTCGGCAATCAAGCAAGTCGAAGTTCACGATCGGGATAGCGCTGTACGTCCAACGTCGGCGACGGTAAAAATTGAGGCCGGAGTCTTAAAAGATCGCGCCAAATTAAATTACGACTATTCCGCATTCCCATCTGCTATCTCATTCTCGCTTGAAGAAGCAGACTTGATGACCGAGATGACCGGTAGTTACTCCATCAAGGATGAGGGAGATAGTTGCATCGTTACCTATAGCTTAAATGTTCAAGTCTCAATGCCAGTTCCTGAGATGATGCGGAAGAAAGCTGAGATGGCAACCATCGATGCCGCGTTAGCACAATTAAAGAAGAAATTCGAAAGTTAAATGAAGCTGGACATCGGTATCGATGTCGGTGGGACGAAAGTTCTGGCTGGGGTCGTTGACGCAACTGGCCGAATAGTTGAGCAGACCAGATCAGAGACGCCGCTCGAAGGTGGAGCTGCACTGACCAAAGTAATTGCCGATCAAGCGCTTTCGCTGATTGCAAAATACGAAATCGGTGGAATCGGAGTTTGCTCCGCTGGTTTTTTTGCAGCTGACCGCAGATCAATTATCGCAAACCCAAATATTGCCAACTGGAATGGTGTTGCGCTCGCCGATGATTTAGAGAAATTAATTGGAAAACGAATCACTTTAGAAAATGATGCCAACGCCGCCGCCTGGGGAGAGCGTCAATTTGGCGCCGGCAATAGAAGTGATGAGTTAGTCATGTTGACTATTGGAACCGGACTTGGTGGCGGATTCATAACTGATGGGAAAATCTTCCGTGGTTCACGAGGCGCCGCAGCGGAATTTGGACATATGCGCGCCGTGCCAGATGGGCAAATTTGCGGTTGCGGATTACGTGGCTGTTTTGAGCAATACGCTTCAGGTTCTGCGTTGATGCGCCACGCGCGAGAAGCAATCGCAGCATCACCAGATTTAGCGAGAGCCTTATTAGCTAGCGCTGGTTCGGAAGGACTTACCGGAACGCTCCTAACTGAGGCAGCTAAATCAGGCGATCCGGTAGCGGTATCTGCCTTTAACACAACGGGGCGCTGGATTGGTATTTTGATTGCCAATCTTGAATCGGCGCTAGACCCAAATCGAATTGTGATTGGCGGCGGCGTAATTGCGGCTGGTGAAATCTTGTTGAATCCCATTCGAGATGCGATGCGTGAATTTTCCCCGTTCCGTGGCCGACGTGAGCTCCCAGAACTTGCGGCAGCAACTTTAGGAAATGAGGCCGGCTTGATTGGGGTGGCAAACCTCGCAAGAGGTGGCGTCTAGCGCTGCAATTCGAAGGGATAGCGAAGACCAATCTGATTTCTTACCGAATCCATCATCTCCATAATAGATAAACTTTCGGAAAGACTCATGATTTCACTTTCTTGCTTGCCAGATTCAACTAGCTTTGCAAACTCAATTGCCTGTTCTCGCAAACCATGTCCACGGTAATTATTCGAATATTCCTGTGCTTTTCCAGATTTCAGGGTTCGCATCGTTGTTGGAGTGTAAAAATTGCTATCAATCTCGACCCTTCCTAGTTCACCAACAATGGTCGCGGTACATGGCGTGCGAACCAAGAGCGTTGTATTCATGAGCGAGTGAGCACCATTTTGGAAGGTAAAAATCATTGAGGTTTGGGCGTCGACACCAGATTGATTTAAATTTCCAGATGCCAATATCTTCTGCGGCACACCTAGCAACATCGAAGTAAGCGAAATCGGGTATACCCCAAGATCAAGTAAAGCGCCGCCGGCAAGTTCGGGTGCATGCAATCGATAATATGGATCTTTGGGGAGCGGTTGTCCGTGATCTGCTTGAATTGAGATTAGATTGCCAATCTCGCCATTTCTCACGATCGTTCGCAGAATCTCGTAATGTGGCAAGAATCGACTCCACATCGCCTCCATCAGCAGCACTTGATTCTTGCGAGCAACTGCAATCATCTGTCGAGCTTCCAGGGCGTTAACGCAAAACGGTTTCTCTACCAAGACCGGTTTCTTAGCGCTCAGTGCCAAGATTGCATTTTCAGCGTGAAGAGAGTGGGGCGTCGCCACATAAACGCCATCGATATCTGCAGAAACTAACGCTTCATAACTACCAATTGGTATCGCATTGAACTCATCGGCCAAGGCTTGGGCTTTGCTTAAAGTTCGAGAGCCAAAATGTGTAACTTTATGGTCGGTCGTTAGTTCTAAATCTTTCGCAAAAGCGCGCGCAATCCCGCCCGTACCAATTACTCCCCAGCGGAATCTCGTACTCATAGAGCTATTCCATCACCTTCATCGTTCTCAGGTTTCATCTGCCAGAAGAAAGTCACAACTCCCGCAATCATGGCTAGCGCTCCTGGCCAGAAGCCGATACCCAAAAGATCTATTGGCGTTACAGCTGTAATCAATATATAAATCGGTCCGCCAATAACGCCGACTAAGGCGGCTCTTTGGGTAGAAGTTAAAGTTGGTAGCGGCTGGTTATCGCCCTCGTAACGTTCCGTTGCAGCGGTTTCCAATTCGTCTAAATAATCAGTGGGTGCCGATTCATCTAACGAGAGACCGGCGACGATTGAATCGAATTCATCTGCTACGAGCGATTCAGTTGCTAACTCTCCAGTTAGGACATCTTCAATGAAAGAGAGTGATTCTGAGATGAGTATGGGCAAATCGAAGTCTAGCGCCACATTGTGAAATGAATTTTCAAAGATTACTTCTCGAATATCGACTGAGGCAACGTTATCAATTACCATTTCGGAAAACTTAGGATCGACGACGTGATCTTGAGGCGAATAGCCAATCATTAACGGAGCTTCAATCTTCGGAAGTTCACTTTTTACAACTCGCCAAAGTTTTTGCAACGAGTGCAGCGCCTTTAGTGGAGTTCGTCCGTAGCTGTGGCGCGGTGGATTTGGTGCGGCGACATCAGTGCCACGTCCGGCAATTGATGGAACTACATATTTAATTATCGGAACTAGCCCCATAATAAAACGATCATCGCCAATTGAGGGATTAATAAGGATTAAACCTTCAATTTGTTGCCCCATGAGGGCAGTTAAATGAATCGCAAGTGCGCCGCCCATGGAGAAACCGGCCACAAAGATTCGTTGATGGCTCTGACGTAATTCTTGAAACGCTTGCGAAACTTCAGCAAACCATTGCTGCCAGGTAGTTTCATTCATCTCGGTCCAGCTAGTGCCGTGCCCAGGCAATCGTGGCGCTTTAACGGTGTAACCAGCTTGATGTAAACCTTCTGCCCAAGGACGGATTGATGCTGGTGAACCAGAGAAACCATGAATCATCAAAACTGCAATCTGGTTGCCAGATAAGTGAAATGGCTCGGCATTTGGGATGCTCACACGCTCGATTTTGTCACAGGTTTGTCAGACCAAGGCACCAGGGTCGTAAATTGACCCTATGGCGCTACGGAGGAAATCATCGGCGGTGTCCGGCGACAAGGTTGCCTACGGACTTCTCAAATCTTTCTTGATGCCAGTTTTGACATTGCTCTTTCGGCCCAAGGTGAGCGGCCTGCGAAATGTTCCAGCGCAAGGGCCAGTAATAATTGCTTCGAATCATCTTTCATTTAGCGACTCCATCTTCATGCCATTAGTAGTTCCGAGAAAAGTTACCTTTCTTGCCAAGAGCGAATACTTCACATCGCCGGGTCCTAAGGGATTGCTAAAGCGATTGACTTTTATTGCCCTAGGGCAAGTTCCGGTAGATCGAGCCGGTGGTTCGAAATCTGAAGCGGCGCTTCTAACTGGGTTGTCCGTACTCGCAGATGGTGAATGTTTAGGAATCTATCCTGAGGGAACGAGATCTCCTGATGGCCGGCTCTACCGCGGCCGAACTGGTATCGCAAGGCTCGCCTATGAATCGGGGGCTCCAGTTATTCCAGTTGCCATGTTTAACACCGCCGAGATTCAACCAACCGGAAAAGTAATCCCAAAAATCCTTAGAGTAGAGATGAAGTTTGGTGAGCCTATGTATTTTCAAGGCGCTGAGAATGGAAGTAATCCGGAGAAATTGCGACAGGCTACCGATCAAATTATGAAGAAACTACAAGAGATGTCTGGCCAGGAATATGTTGATATTTATGCTTCGCAGGCAAAAGAAGCGATAGAAGAAGAGCGTAAGAAGAAAGCAGCGCCGAAGCGGCGCCGACGCGATCGCTAACTATTCAGAGCCAAAAATTTCGCGGCGCTCTGAGATAAATTTGCAGCTCTCGCAGGCGGTGTCGCGAACTGGAGTTGGCCCAGAGACCATTGAAATGAACTCCGTCAATCTAGCTTGAAGAGCAGCTGGATTGCGCTTAATTGGGAACCAGGAGCTATTTAATTCAAGATTAAACCCAGAGCTTGGATTGCCAACTGGTCGCTTGGGGGACCAGACCAAGAGCCCAAGAACCGAAACCTTCTTAGGTTGATCCGAGGCTGGATTTTCTAAAGAGAATGCGTACGCCTCTAATTGGGGAGAGTAGAAATCGCTCTTGTCGTTATCTTTTCCTTGGAATTTGCAATCGATAATTCCGTATGTGCCATCTGCAAATTCCATTAATAAGTCGTATTTGCCTCTAATAGCGAATGGGGAGGGCGAACCGTTAAATGGAATTGGGATTGATTTAACCCAGCCACCTTTTCCGATCACCTTGCCTTCTGGGATATCTGGGTGAAGATCTTTAGAGGTTGCGCTTGAGAAATGGCCTTCCTGTAGGGCAGAAAGTTCGCCAACTAGCGGAAAGAAAGAAGGAGCCTTCAATCCATGGTTGTAATTGAGCCAGAGACATCTGTGGCAGTTATCCCAAGCGAAAGTTAGATCACTGGGGCTGATGAATTCGCGAGCTTTACTCATAGAGACGATTCTGCCGCCCCGGACTGACAAAATCGGTCTACGCCGCGGAGATCAAGGTAAGTAGTCCAAGCGCAACGATGACGCTGCCACCTAATCGGCGCAAGCGAATTAATCTCATCGGTGAGCTCGCCATCCAAGTTCTTGCAGTTCCGGCCAACAGCCCCCATGTGCCATCGCCAATAATCGCCAAAATCGCGAAGGTAGCTCCCATTAATAGTAATTGCACGGTGAGGTTGCTGCCGTCCCGATCCAGAAATTGCGGAAGGATCGCTGCGAAAAAAACTAGACCTTTTGGATTTAAAGCTCCAACCCAAAACCCATCTCGAATTGATTTGAGGTGGGTTGGTCTAATCTCTCCTTGGTTCACCATCTCGGCCGCTTCTACTTTGGAATGTCGCAACGCATCAATTCCAAGATAGATGAGGTAGAGGCCGCCAAGCACTTGTACTGCTAGATATGCAATTTCGCTCCTCTCCAGAATCGGACCGAGACCAAAAGCAATTAAAATCGAGAGAAAAAACATGCCAAGAGCGTTTCCGACAACTGTGGCAACTGCAGTCGCGCGACCCCAAGCAATCGCGCGGGCAATTGCGAATAAGACACTTGGACCAGGCGCCAAAATAATCAAGATTGAAGCAATCAGGTATTCGGGATAGCGGCTAGGGAAAATCATTTCGCTCAATTCTAGTAGATAATTTTTCATATAAAAAAATAGAGACAGACCATAGGCCTGTCTCTATTTTGACTAAGTGATCTAGGCGGCGCTTGTACCTCTAGATTTGGAGATTGCATGGAATACGCGATAGCCAATCACCGCAACTAGAGTTGCGTTGATAATTCCATTGAATGTGAAATCTCCACTTGTCCAAGAGATATCGGCGATACCGATGATGATTGCAGATGCTGCTACCACTAGATTGGTCGAATCTGCGAAGTTAACGCGAGATTCAATCCAGATCTTGGCACCGAGAATTCCAATCATTCCAAATAGTGCGACTTGAACTCCGCCAAGTACGCCACCTGGAATTGCGCTTAGAACAGCGCCGAATTTAGGTGAAATGGAGAGCACAATCGCTCCAATAGCAGCGATCCAATAGGCTGCTGTGGAATAAACGCGTGTGGCTGCCATAACGCCAATGTTCTCGGCATAAGTTGTGGTTCCCGATCCACCACCAGCTCCAGCAAGAGTTGTGGCAACGCCATCTGCGAGCAGCGCATTGCCCATCTGATCATCCAAGTTCTTACCAGTCATTGTGGAAACCGCTTTAACGTGTCCAACGTTCTCCGCAATTAAAACTAGAACTACTGGCAAGAAGAGCACGATTGCGCTCAACTTGAATTCAGGTGTAGTGAAAGTTGGGGCGGCAAACCATTTCGCAGCGGTAATGCCATCGGTCTTTACATCTCCCATTAGGAAGGCTACGAGGTAACCGACCAGCAGACCCATAAAAATAGAGATGCGGCCGAGGAATCCTCGAGAGAACGCGGCGAAGAATGCGATGGAGAGAAGTGTGATGGTGCCAATCATCGGTCCACTTGCCAAGCCACCTTTTGCCGCGCCTGCTAAGTTGAATCCGATTACCATAACGATGGTTCCAGTAACAACTGGTGGCAACATCCATTCAATCCAGCCAGTTCCGACCATCTTGGCAACTAAGCCGACTAGTGCAAGCAAGACACCAGTCG
Source organism: Actinomycetales bacterium (assembly GCA_046080845.1). GTDB lineage: Bacteria > Actinomycetota > Actinomycetes > Nanopelagicales > Nanopelagicaceae > MAG-120802. Next base: position 62,324 of record JBJTUU010000032.1, read on the forward strand.
CTACCACGCCACCGAGCGCAACGGCCATACTGTCACTTTTTACAGAGGCGGCAATTGGCGCTAGGAATGCAAATGATGATCCGAGATAGCTGGGAAGTTTGTTCTGAGTGATGATGAGGAAGAGCATGGTGCCAACGCCTGAGAAGAAGAGTGTGGTCGTTGGAGGTAGTCCGGTAAGTATCGGCACGAGGAAGGTTGCGCCGAACATCGCAGCGATGTGCTGAAGACCGACGCCGATAGTCCTTGGCCAGCTGAGTCGTTCATCTGTTGATACGACCTCGCCAGGGGCGATGCTGGTTCCATTTCCGTGGAGCTTCCATGAGAGAAGGCTCATGTGAATGATCCTCTTTTCTAGCGCGCCCATTGGTTAGCGAAGAGGGCCCGCCAAAGAATTAGGGTAGGCGTGGAAAAGTCTTACCTAGGGGTAGGCGCGCCCCTAACTGGGAGTTTTTTGAGCGTACTTGAGCGCGAAGGAATCGCCCGCGGGCGGAACTTGAGCTTGGCGCCCCCTTGGGCTTAAATAACGCCTCGATATATCGAATCGATATGTCTATTAGATATGAGGAGGGCGGGCATGGCACGATCGCGATCAGAATCCCTGGAATTCGCCCTACTCGGACTGCTCTCTCAGGATCCGCTCCACGGTTATGAATTAAGGAAAAGACTTCGGACAATTTTCGGTCCATTTCGCGCTCTCTCATTTTCGGTGCTCTACCCACAACTACGTCGCATGACCGAAGTTGGCTTAGTAGAACAAGAATCAGTTCCCAAAGGTGGCCGCTCTAAACGAACCCGTTTGGTTTATTCAATAACAAAAAAAGGAAGAGATCGCTTTGATGAATTAACCGAACGTATTTCCCCAGCAGCTTGGGAAGATGATAATTTTGAAGTTCATGTCGCATTCTTTAGCCCAACATCAAAGCGAAATCGATTAAGAATTCTTGAAGGACGGTTACGCCGACTTCAAGAGCGAGCCGACATACTCCGAGCGGATTTAGATCGCTCTGCAGTTGGTCTCGATAAGTACTTAGTGGAGTGGCGCCGTCACTCCCTAGAGACAGCGGAGCGAGAAATCGCTTGGCTCGAAGAGATGATCAATTCGGAAAGGAAATCCTAGTGTCAAGTAAAGAAATCCGTGTCGCGATTGTTGGAGTCGGCAACTGTTCCAATTCACTGGTTCAAGGAGTCGAGTACTACAAAAACGCGCCAGATAATGAAGAGATACCCGGATTGATGAATGTCGTAGTCGGTGGTTATCACGTTCGCGACGTTAAGTTTGTGGCAGCCTTTGACGTTGACGATAAGAAAGTCGGTAAAGACTTAGTCGATGCCATGTGGGCGAGTGAAAACAACACAATCAAGTTCTGTGACGTGCCAAAGAGTGGTGTCACGGTTTTGCGAGGACCAACCCATGATGGTCTGGGTCGTTATTACCGAGAAACCATCACCGAATCTAAGGCAACACCGGTCGATGTAGTTGCTGAACTTAAAGCCGCAAAAGTCGATGTTCTCGTCTGCTATCTGCCAGTCGGCTCTGAAGAAGCCACCAAGTTCTATGCCCAATGTGCACTTGATGCTGGATGTGCGTTTGTTAATGCGCTTCCTGTATTTATCGCTTCAACTCCAGAATGGGCAGATAAATTCACCAAGGCGGGGCTGCCAATCGTTGGCGATGACATCAAGTCTCAAGTTGGCGCAACTATTACCCATAGAATCCTGGCTAAGTTGTTCCAAGATCGCGGCGTAAAAGTGGATCGCACTTATCAGCTAAATGTTGGCGGAAATATGGACTTCAAAAATATGTTGGAACGAGACCGCCTAGAGTCCAAGAAGATTTCCAAGACCCAATCGGTTACTTCTCAGCTTGATTACGATTTAGGTGAAGGCAATGTGCATATCGGACCATCGGACTATGTTCGTTGGTTAGATGACCGTAAGTGGGCCTTCGTTCGCCTTGAAGGTCGCGCTTTTGGTGATGTTCCTCTGAACATCGAATACAAGCTAGAAGTTTGGGATTCACCAAACTCAGCAGGGGTAATCATCGATGCGGTTCGTTGCGCTAAGTTGGCGTTGGATCGCAAGATTGGTGGCCCGCTGCTCTCACCATCGAGCTATTTCATGAAATCTCCACCAGAGCAATACACAGATGAAGAGGCCCTAATTCGCACCAAAGAATTTATCAGCGGAAAGCGAAATAGCTAGTAGGAACTTATGGCGCCCCTTGGGATTTAAGGGGCGCTTTTCCTATCTATAGGATTACGAAATGGCATTGATAGAGCGCGAAATAGATGGCGCCATCTTAATATTGAAGTTAAATCGCCCGGAGAAGCAGAACGCGTTGACGCGTGAGATGTACCAGGATTTAGCCAATGCCATAAATGAAGCTCACGGAGATTTTGGTGTGAGAGCTGCTGTCATTACTACTACCTCCCAACACTTCACGGCCGGAAATGATCTCTTCGATTTTCTAAATGAACCTCCGATTGAACCTGGTTCGCCGGTTATGAATTTTCTAGAGGCAATACATAATTTTGCTAAACCACTGATTGCAGCCGTCTCAGGAAATGCAGTAGGAATTGGAACGACCATGCTTCTACATTGCGATTATGTGACTGCTCATCCGGAAACTCGATTTTCAATGCCCTTCGTCTCTCTGGGATTGGTTCCAGAAGCTGGATCCTCGCTGCTTTTCCCAAGACTTGTCGGACATCAAATCGCTAGCCAAGTTTTCTTAAGTGGTGAACCATTTGATTCAAATCTTGCAAAGACTTTCGGTTTGGTTGCCGAGATTTCAGATTCTCCGCTAGAGCTTGCTATGGCCTTTGCCAAGAAAGTGGCGCAACAGCCTCCTAATGCCATAATTCAAACTAAAGCTCTCTTGAAGAGCGAGCTGCATGAAAAAGTCGCTGCGGTAATGCGTGCAGAAGGCGAGTTATTCCAAATGGCACTTCAGTCAAATGAAGCGAGGGAGGCCTTTATGGCCTTTCTTGCGAAACGAGGTAAATGATGTCCCTTAAAGATAAGAGAGTTTTCATAACGGGAGGGTCACGAGGCATCGGTCTTGCGATAGCGCTTCGCGCCGCCGCCGATGGCGCCAAGGTTGCAATTGCGGCTAAGACTGCCGATCCACATCCGAAATTACCAGGAACAATTTTTACCGCTGCCGATGAAAT